>JANOMG010000213.1:0-16480 GCA_031420175.1 Nitrospira sp. | reverse complement strand
ATGGCGCCGAAAGACTTCTGAGCGCACGTCGATGCAGAACACCACCTGGGCGAGCGGTCGTGAAGAGGAGGCCTGTTCTCTTGAGCGGGAATCGGTTGTGACCTGGCGGGCTCCAAGTGCGAGTTCGTCGAGGACCTCCCGGCGATGGCTGGCCTCAAACGCCTCAAGCCACCGCAGTCCGTGCTGGGAAGCCGGGAATCCTTCGAGCCAGTCGAGAAGGGCTAGGATGTCGGACGGAACAGTCGATTCGATCGCAGCCGGGTCGATCGCCAGGGTCCGCGCCAAATGGAGAAGCTGCCGCGCCGCCTGGGTCAGGGCCTCCTGCGCTCGGCGGTCAGTCGACTCGCGGTACTGCTCCCGGCCCAAGTCTTCCCAGGCGCGGGCATTCAGCCCTCGTCCAGCCCGGATCAGCCGGCGTGCCTGCCTTGCCGCCGACTTCTCCACACGGCCAGCTACCCATTCGCGGCGGAACCAGTAGGCGTGGAGGGAGGTGTCCATGTGCCCGCGGATGGCGTCGAGGTCTCCTGGAACTCCGAGTTCCTCCCGGCAGCTTCGATCAACCAGTTCGCGTTCGTAAAACAAGCGGACTGCCAAGTACGTCACCAAGTCGATCGGATACTGCTGCTGCCAGGGATAGCCGCTTTGGTCGGCGCGCCACTTAATGTACCCGGTCCAGCCTGGCAGGGCCGCTAAGTGATGAGCCAGGTATTCCTCCCATGCAGTTTTGGGAATCTTCAAGATCGCCAAGCTTCCCAAGAGGGCCTCTTCTGGTCGATCGGAGAGGGCGGCGATCTTCTGCGCCGCGCGTGTAATCCCGATAAGCCAAAGACTCGCATCGTGCTGGGCGAGGGATTTCCAGGCGCGATAAAAGGTCTGTTCACGATCCGGCATCGACCAGGTGGCTTCTCCCTCATCCAGGAATGCACTGCACCACTTCACCATTTCTCTATTAATGGTCTCGACCACAGCGGTGCCGAACGTCCGATCGCACCAGGTGGCACACGTTTCGCGGAGGGGCAATTCCACGGACTCCCACAGCGCTAACGGGCTGGGAGTGTGTGTGGTTCTCGCACCCATCGTCGTGAGCCACGACTCAATCTTGTGAACGATCTCTCGATCTTCAGGGTGCGGCGCATCGGATTGATGGGCGTGAGGCTCAGAGATGCCATGCACCATCGAAGCCATAAGCACATCCACATGTGACGTCGGGCGACCGGCAAAGGTGACCTGTGTATCGGCGGCGAGGGGTTCGACTGTGGCCTGCAGGTCTTCTGGGCGAATACGCCCGTTCTTGAAGTAGTGGCGAAAGACCTCGTTGCTCAGATAGCCCCGGCCACCGAACAGCTGCGTCCCTCGTTTCACGGCCTCGTCGAAATGCAGCCCTTCCAGCCCATGCAGCGGATTGTGATGGATGAAGGTCCGCATCGGCCAATACTGGGCGATGACTTCTCCCGCCAGTTGGACGTAGGAGCGCAACTCCATGCGTTGCGCGTCGGTGAACGTCTGTCGATTCAGTGTCGTCACCAGGGCTCCGATTCGGACGTGTCTCTCTCGTGTGGTCGAACCTTCATCCGCCGCGAGCGGCCTCCCCAGGCTCGCAGGACATCCTCAACATAGAGGCCGTTGAGAAACGCGACATAGGCGCGGGTCTGGATGGTGTTTAGCCAGCTGGGGGTTAAGAATCGCGTGCCATGCGCCTTGCCGTACAAGAGTATCCACACGCCGATGACGAGTACGGACGCGAGGGCGACAAACGCATCGAAGAGACCGCTGGGCCAGGCTGCGGCCTGGAAATAGGCTGCCGCCTGGCCCGGTTCGGCATAAAGAAAATGAGTGAAGGATTCGCCGGCCCACAAGTAGGTCAGGCCGATCAGGGTGAGCGTCGCCACCATCGTCAAGGACACTTTCCACGAGGCCACGGCGTTGAGCCGATACAGACTGAAGATCGCTTGGGCTGAGGTGACCCAGGCAAAGAACAAGAAAATTAAGGTGCCCTGCGTTTCAAACAGCGGGATGTGCACGAGGCCGTGGGCGGCGAGCAAGATGATCAACGGCAGGATCAACGTGATCCCCAAGCCGGTTGCCCAGGCCGCCAGCGAGAAGCCGGTCGTCTCTTCCACATGATCGTGCCCTGGAAGCTTGAACTCTTTCCGCGCTTTTTGAATGTTGGCTCCCGAATTGAGAAACAGTGTGGCCTTGAACAGCCCATGGGCACAGAGGTGAAACACGGCGAGGGCGAAGGCCCCCAAGCCACATTCCATGATCATGTATCCCATCTGCCCCATCGTGGAATAGACGAGCGTCCGCTTGATGCTCGATTGGGTCAACATCGTGGAGGCCCCGATTAGGGCTGTCAGCCCTCCGATGAGAAACATCAGATAGAGCGATGTCGGAGCGACGCCGTAGAGCGGGGCCAACCGGTTGACCAGGAATCCTCCGGCATTCACGATCCCGGCATGGAGCATCGCCGAGACGGGTGTGGGGGCTTCGATCGTGCCAGGCAGCCATACGTGGAATGGGAACTGGGCGGATTTCGTCATGATCGCGAGCAAGATCAACAACGTAATCGCCGTGACTGAGTTGATTTCAAAGATGGTTCCGGTCCAGAGAGCAGGAGCAGGAGACGATTGAATGGCGCGGAACAATTCCGTGAGATCGAAGGTCCCGAACTTGGCGTAGATCAGGAGAATGCCGACGAGCAAGGCTGCATCACCGAGTCCTTGCACTCGTAGCGTGGTTCGTCCTGCCATGCGAGCCGCAGGGCTGGCTCCATTGAAAGAAAGCAAGAGGACCAACAACCACGTGACCAAGTGCCAACAGATGAAGAGCCAGAACAGATTTCCACTGGTCACTAAACTCAAAAGCACAAAGGTCAGCAGGCTGAGCAGACTGAAGAATCGCACGTAGCCTTGGTCGCCCTGCATGTAGCGCTGTGAATACACGTGGATTACCAGGCTCACACCCGTGATGAGGACCATCATGACGGCGGCAAGCCGATCAATCAGGACCGTGTAGGCAAGAGGTCTGGGGAGCAATACGGAAAACGTGAGGAGTATAGGCTCGCTCTGAATGACGTGATAGAGAGAAACCAGCGCCGCGATTGTTGAGAGCGACAGGGCGCTGACCCCGATAGAGGAGCTTCTCTCGCCAAGTGTGGTCCCGAGCAGAGCGATCAAGCCGCTCGCCAGGAGTGGCGCACTCATTGCCATGATCGGGAAAAGAAAATCCATGGGCCATTCTACTGTGGTGGATCGTGATGTTAGAGAAATCATCAGCAAGAACAGGACCGAAAGGTTGTCAGAGTCGGTTACTGATGTAAGTCCATGAAGGATAACTTAAATTCTGAATAGGAGATATGGGGTGGAGAAGTTTGATCGCGAGCTGATCGGAATGTCTGTGCGCGGGCGCACTGACAGTGCGGTGGCGCACCACTGAGGCCGATCGCAGGGTCGTCAGGGCACCTCCGTCTCCGTCGGCTTGTATTTATGGAGTGAATGAAGCTCATATTTCGTTGAATGTGAAGTCCTGCCGCCCGTCTAAGAAAGTTCTGAATTCGCTCGTGCATTCACCCCATACCCCTGACCGACCAATTCTTCACAATCGTGAGAGTAATCCGTTGACGTCACGGCGCATTCACGTTTTCTGAAAAACTCCTGACTGTTATTGTGGAGGTCGATCACGAAGGAGGCGCTGGGTTGGACTGTTACTTGCCTATTCAGGCGACCACAGCTTATTCAGGGCGTGGCACAGGCTGAGGGACTACAGGCGTCTGGGTGGGAGGGCTTTGATGGGATGTTCCATTCGGGCGTTCGAGTTTTTCTATGACATCTTGCTTGAGCTTCGTGGGTTCCTCAATCCGATTTTCTCGCTGTAGTGTTCCTAATTCCGCTGCTTTACGGGCGTTCAACTCCACCATATCCGCTTCATCCCTGACCAAGGTCGGAGTCAGGAATACCAGCAGGCTGAGTTTTTCGGTCGCTCGGCTTTGGAAGCGGAAGAGCCAGCCTAAGAGGGGAATATCTCCGAGGAGAGGGACTTTCCGTTCGCTGAGAATGAGGTTATCCCGCACGAGCCCGCCGATCACGATGGTCTGTTGATCTTTCGCAATGGTGGTGGTTTCCATCGACCGTTTGGTGGTGGTGGGTCCGACCGGGATACTGGCCGCCCCGCTCCCGATCGTCTGCGCCACATTTTCCGCGATGGCGGAAATCTCCTGCTTGATTTCCAATCGGATCAAGTCATTCTCTAAGACCTGTGGAGTGAATTCCAGTGTGACGCCGACATCTTTCCGCTCGATTGTGACAAGGGTCCCACCCGTGATCCCTTGGGCCTGGCCGGTTGGGAACGGACGATTCTCACCCACGACGATTTTGGCTTTTTGGTTATCTGCGGCGAGTACTTGGGGGGTCGACAGGACATTGGTGTCCGTGAGGCTCAGCAACAGTTGTAGGAAGGCGCGCACGTTGACCGTGTTGAGGACCGTCACGGCTCCTCCCGTTGCACCGCCCGCAGCGACCCCGCTAATGGCCTGCGCGATGGTTGCCAAATTTTCCGGGGCGCTATTGAATCCGCCGATGGCTTGCAGTGACCCGCTCCTGCCTGAACCAATGACCTGAAGAGGGTCGCTCCCGATCTGTCTGAGCCGATCGACCTGCACCTCCAAGATGACGGCTTCGACAAAGACCTGCTTCCGGCGCGTATCCAAATCTCGAATGACGGACTGTAGCTTGGTGTAGGCGCTTTTGGTCGCACTGATGATGATCGAGTTTGTCGCCTTGTCCGCAAAGACCTGGACGGGGGCTTCAAATTCGCTCAAGGGCCTGAATGGCGGTCGTGTGCCTGGTGCTGTCTGTGCCACGGTCTGAGATCGGGCGACGAGGTTGGTTAGAATGGCGGCCAGGTCGGTCGCATTGGCGTGTTTGAGTTTGTAGACGTATGCCCCTCGCTCTGGAGGAAGGTCCCCCATCGCGACGATCTGATTGACGTTGCCTTTCTGGACGACAGCCAGACGACTGACTTCGAGCGCCGCCACGAACATGCTGTACGCTTGGTCGTGCGTGACCTTGGTAGGGGAATACACGCTGATTTTCCCACCGGCCTTCTTGACGACGTCGTCTAAGACAAAGTTTTTACCGGTCAACTCGCTAATGAAGCGAACAAAAACAGACAGTTCGACGTCGTTGAAGTCAAGGGAGACGCGTCCGGAAGAGTTTGCTCCAGATTCAGCCCGGGGGGCGAGAGGAAACAGAAATCCACTCAGCATTGCCAGCAGACAGACGAGAGAGGCCTGCCTGCTCCACCTAAATTGTCCGAAAGAGAAAACAATCATGATTGACAAACAATGTACGCGGAGGGACGGGTAATCACAGATCACGTCGAGCATGAAAATGGCAATGGCAGACGCTACCATAAGGCTTGTCATCGACACAACCAACCAGCAGCTACGCCTTCGTCCACGAGCGTGGAATCGGGCTTCTCAGCCTATTAGGTTACCAATCATTCATTGTGTCGTGTTCACCTCGGTCTGCGCTTCGAAACTACCCTGCAGCCACAGGTCTCGTTGGTGATTCTTGACGGCCGTGTTCATTTTTGACGACCGAGTAGGAAATGGGGGAGAACGATTTCGACTAACTCCTCAATAACATAGGGGAGCTCAAATCAAGCGAGAAAGTTGTGGTGGCATTAGGATTGCATCTTTCTCCTTGGTTCGCCCCCTCTAAGAGTGTGAGACACTACTTGGATGTGAAACTTGGAGCAAAGTGGCTAGGGGAGCCACGTTGCTCCTCTTAATGATCTGCTAAGGTTGTAGTGTGCGCACGGACAAGAACCCCCCTCAAAAAGCGGACAAAAAGACTCCCTCCCGGGTGCCAAAACGGGGTCTTGTCGGCTACAGCAAGAAGAGCGCACTACTCGAAGAAGCTATCACCCACATGAACACCGGCAAATACGGCCGGTCGTCTGCTGCATTGAAAGAGTTGCTCATCCTTGATCCTCACAACACGGAGGCTCGTCGGCTCTTTGCCACTCTGCATCTGCGACTAGGCAGTCTTGTCACGGCTCGGCAGGCATTTGAATCTCTCGCCAATGAAGCGATCGGGAGGCAAGACTTTTGGCTGGCCGAATCCTTATTGCGCGAATACTTAGCTGCTGGCCCTCGGTGCGTCCCGTTCCTCGAACTTTTAGCCCATGTTTATGAGGAAAAGGGCGATGCCATGGCCGCGGTGGCCGAATTGGGCAAGGCGATCGATATTCTGATCGAGGGTCCCGACTCTGACAATCCCAAGAAACCGTCCCAGCTCTATGCCAAGGTGAGAGCGCTTGCACCGGCCAGCTCCGTGGCGTTTCAGTTTGCCTCTCTCTTCGACATACAAACTGGCGATTATCTAGGGCCTTCCCCCGTGGTTTCTGCCGCAGCGACTTCACCAGAAGTCGATACCGCGCAGCCCCAGGATGAAAGACTCGCCACCATTGAAGAGGCTAGTCCTTCTGGCGTGATGTCGTGGAAACAGGGTGATCGTGCTCCGGGCAGTCAAGAGGCTCCGCTGCTTGTTACATCGAATCCCGTTATCGAATCGATCGAGGTTCCGGAGGTTTTGATAAACCCGGCACCTGTCGTTTCGGTCTCTCCGGAACTGCTGGCTCCACTGTCCGAATCAACTGAGCCAATCCTGGTAGCCGATTCTTCCGGGCAGGATATTATGCCAGAGATGTCGTGCTTGCCGAATTCTGGGGAAGCCCCGTCTACCCCTCCGATTGTATTGGCCGAGCCGCCGCTTCCGTTTTTCGAACATCGTGATGATGGGATTAGAGCGCCGATTATCGAATTGCCCTCCGTTGTGGGTGAGGGGCCTACTCCTGGCTTTTTAGAGGAGCGCGCAACGGATGTCGGGATATCCATCTCTTCTCCTGTCGGATCGTCGGGATTGTCTGCTCCCATGCCCTGGGAGCAGATCGAGCATTCCAACATCAGGATTGAAGATGCGGCACCGTCGACGACTCCCTTCGCTCAATCGGAGAGCGCACCACTATTTGGCGCTGAATCGTTTCATGTATCGCCGAGCACTTCACAGCCTGAACCTGCATCCGATCAACTGGCCAGCCTGACTCCATCTCTGGAGTTGCCAGAACCGGGTGAGTCGTCTGTGGTGGATTCGCCGGCGAGTCCCGTGGTGTTTCAGGATCCTGAAATCACGACCCTCTCCGCCATCGCTCAGCCAGAATCGGTCGTAGAGCAGCGGGCGAGTCCTGTGTCTGTGCCAGAGCAGCCGGAGCCGAGTGAGTTGACTCTTGCGGTGGATATGCCGGCGAGCCTCTGGGTACCTTCAGCGCTCGAAGTCCCAACCCTGTCCCTCACCGCTCAACCAGAATCGGTAGCGGATCAGTTGGCGAGCCCTGTGCTTACGCCAGAACTGCCGGTGCCGAGCGAGGTAAGTGTTGCGGTCGATCCGCCGGCGAGCTTCACGGTGGTTTCAGAGCCTGAAGTCCCGATCCCTTCTGACGCAGACTTCTCTTCCCACGTCCCATTTTCATGGAACTCCGTCTTCGATGGCGCATGGAAGTTTGGCGCGGAAACTTCGGCACCGAGTTCGCCTAGCTCATTCTCCAAGCCGGATGCGATCTTACAGGATGCGAGGGAGCCAGAATCAGTTCAGCCTGAATTAGCGCCAGCGCTCGCCGATCACTTCAGCACAGCAACACCAGCACCGCCATTCTCATTCACGGAACCCGATCCAGTGCCATCGGTTCAGGATTCGGGCTTGAATGAAGAGCGTGAGTCGATCCCAGAAACAGATGCGATCAGAGAACCAGATCTTCCTGAGTCCGCAGCGGTTCTTCTGCCGGAAGAGCCCTCGCCTCAGGAAGAGTCACCGACTCTTTCGATCGAAGTCTCACGCGTTCTCGAGGTAGACCTTCCAGTGCAGACTGTGTCGGAGTCCATCGAACTCGCTCGTGAGTCTGAGCCCGCATCGTCCTCACCTTATATGGATCTACAGCCCGTGGCGCCATTTCAGGACACCTCCGTTCCAGAGGCTTCACGTTCAGCGGTGATTCCGGAAGCACCACCCGTACCTGAGGCGGTCTCCACAGGCCACGATGAAGTATCCATTACGCCTCTCCAGGCCGCCGAGGCTCCTCCGCTCTCCGAAGCAGCCAGTGATGAGCCATCGGCGTCACTGGCTCCGACAGACATGCCCTTGCATTGGAGTACTGGCGAAGTCGAGGTTCAACCACATCGTCCGACTGAGAAGAAGCGAAACTGGGACAAGGAGAAAGGGGAGGCGACAGTCGTTCCCCCGATTCCCGTGCCGCTGGTAGAGGAATACTCTGAACCGGTCGCCGCGCCGCCAGCTGATTGGGAGTCGGTTCCCTCGGAGGTGCGGTCCCCCGTCGTTGACGCGGTGGTTCCCGTCGTGGAGCAGGTGGTTCATCAAGAAGATACGAGACCGGAATGGGTGCGAGCGAGCGAGTCCATTATATTCGTGACGCCTAGTCCCTCCTCTCCGGCAACGTGGCAGGATTCCGGCATCGAATCTATCCACTCTAAGCCGGAACCTGCGCTCTCGGTCGCTGCGTCGGCGGTGGATGTTCTGTTTGACTCAACGGGACCAAGAGCCAGCGTTCGTACACAGAATCATGTGGCAGCGCCAAACCCTGGACCTGGTTTGAGCGTACGAGTGGCTCGGGTTCGTGTTGGTATCTCGTCGTTTATCGGGTCCTGTTTTTCGACGACACAATCAATGGCCTTGTTATGTGTGGGGTTGGCGCTCTCCTGTGTGGTGGTGGTGGCCGTCGGTGTTGGAGCGGCTGGAGTGGCCTGGATGGTGATGGAGGCTCCCCCGTCTCCGGCCTATCACAACCTGACCACGAGCCCTCCGCGGCCCCTCAGCGACTCACGAAAAAACGGGTACTTTTTGCTGCTCGGCTTCGATACGTCGACGGAACGGGATCCGCTCCAAGCGGGGTATGAGCGGAAGGTAGAAGCTAATGAACTCCAGGTTGCACAGGCTTGTATGGCCGGTGATGAGGGGAAAGGAATGACGACCGCCGGTGCCTCTGCCAACGTGGTCAGAGGGTGGTTTGGCAGTGCCGACCCTGTGGCGCAGATGAAGCCGCAGGCAGCAGCCGTGCGATCATGGACGGCTCAAGAATCGGTTGGCCTCAAGCGTTACCAACAATGGTTGTCGATGCCGTTTGAAGATGTGGGGTACGGACAAATCGTGAGCCCAAACTGTGCCCAAGTTCTGCTGGCCCATCGGTTGTACCTGGCAGAAGGGTTCGCGCAGGATCTCAACACCGGTCTTGGACGACTTGAGAGCGACATGGGGGCCTGGCGCGTAGCGTTGGGACAGTCGAAGACGTTGATGGTCAAGATGTTGGCTGCGACGGCAGTCCAGGACGATGTGGCCATCGCGTCCGGACTTTTGACCCGTCAGGACCTCGATGCGGCAGCCATCGGTCGTCTTGGCAAGATCGTTCGTCCCCTCGATCAGCTAGAACTATCCCTCCGGTGGCCGATGCAGAGCCATTTCGTGTGGGCGACGAAGACCGTGACGGGCAGCCTGAAGAACGACAAGACCGATGAGCGTCCTCTGTACGTCGCCCTGGCGGCGGCGATGCCCCTTCCCGTGCAGCGGCGGGCCAATGCGTATGCGGACTATTACGAGGCAGCGAGCAAAGCCGTGGCGGAAGGGCGCTACACCAACTTGCCGAAACCATCCAACTTCATTCGGACTCCTGCTGTCAATGCGTTGGACTACGTGGCGAATCCGATCGAGCACATCATCGGAATCGAGCCGCTTCCCTCATGGGATCCCTACGTCGGACGGATCGTGGAGATCGATGCGCGACTTCGTCTGGCGGGCCTGCAAGTCTGGATCAGACGAGGGCCACAAGAAGGGAATGTCCTCACGCGTCTCGCAAAGGCAGGACAAGCCTACTACGATCCTTTTACCGGTCTTCCCATGCTGGTCAATCAACAGAGGGGCGTGATGTATAGTGTCGGGCAAGACGGCAAGGATCAAGACGGCGATCTCCTGCACGACGTCGCTGCCACCATTCCCACGATTCAAACGGCTGCGATTGAGAGCAGTCGCTCTGTCGCCCCACCTCGATCCAAGTAGCCCCCCCGAATCTCTCGTGCGTACAGATTGCTGTCGTCCTCCCTGCGTAGACCTATCGGTCCCCCGTCAACCGGCCCCCCGTCCATGCGTTAATTATCCTGAGAAGAGATTGAGAGAGCCGAGACCTCTCAATGGCCGCTCATCCGTTCATGGAAATTCCGCTTGACCATGAGGGGCCTCAGGTGAACAATCGCCAGCAATGCGAGACTGTACGGCCTTTTCGACATGAGGTCGGCGCATGACCATGGAGATGGCGGGGCATGGATCGTCCGATGCCATGTGGATGTGTGAAAGGATCACGACCCTGCATCGAAACCAGGCGCTAGATCGTTTCCTGGCCGGCATCGAGCGGCGGGCATTCCGCATCGCGAAGATCGCCACAGGCGATGCCGATGAAGCGATGGACCTCGTCCAGGATGCGATGCTGAAGCTGGTTCAGCGTTACAGCACTCGCGATGAGGCCGAGTGGGGGCCGCTGTTTCATACGATTCTCCAGCATCGCATCCGAGATTGGTATCGGCGGACGAAAGTTCGGAATCGATGGCGCCAGTGGCTTGGCAAGGGGGAGGAGTCCGATGAACAGTGCGACCCTCTCGAATCGGTGGCGGATACGAGCCAGCCGTCGAGTGACAAGCAACTCGCGCTCAAACAGGCGACGGTAGCCCTAGAGCAGGCCGTGCGGATGTTGCCATTTCGACAACAGCAGGCGTTTCTCTTGCGCGCATGGGAAGAATTGGACGTCGCGCAAACAGCGACGGCGATGGGTTGCTCGCAGGGGAGCGTGAAGACCCACTATTTTCGTGCGGTCCATACGTTACGGAAGCTGTTAGGAGATCATTGGTCATGAGCACGGAGTTTCAGCCGGACGACGAGCGATTCATTGCCCGTGTGAAGCAGGTCTTGGATCAGAGCGTAGGCGGAATCGATCATCCGACCGTGCTGCGGCTGCAGCATGCGCGGGGTGCGGCCTGTGAGGCACGTCCGGCTCGTCCGTGGAGACTGCTATGGGCCGGTGGTCTTGCGACGGTTTCTGTCGCAGCCCTCGCGCTGGTCCTGTGGGTGAAACAGCCTGCCCTTGAGAACCACCATGCTCCGGTACTGGAGGATATGGATCTCGTGCTGTCGGCTGAAAATGTTGAATTGGCGGAAGACCTCGAGTTTTATCATTGGCTGGCCGGTGACGATGTCACGGGGTAGCTGGTTGCTGATTTTGGTGGTACTGGTGGCGCACAGGGCTGAGGCGGCTCCGCGCGATTCCGGTCCACCGCCGGATGCCGACTTTCTGGAATTTATTGGATCCTGGCACATGGGGGATGACCGGTGGGTCGACCCCTTTCGCGTCGGCGGCGGGCCGGATCTGGAGACCGGTGCGAAGGAGTCTGCGTCTCGACGACCCAAAGCTGGTGGTCAGACGAACAAGCCTCCAGTGGAGACGAACCAGGAGTCGAATCGGAAGGGCACAGATGTGATCGTGCCACAGAGAGACGTACAGCCATGATGATCGTTGCGATCAGTCTGATATGGGTCCTTGGATGCGGAGGTTCCGCGTGGGCGCAGGAAAACCCTGCGGGCGTGCCGTGGCATCAATTAAGCCCGGACGAACAGCAGACGCTCCGACCGTTCAACCAGAATTGGGATCAGTTGCCTCCCGAACGGCAGGAACGGTTGCGCAACGGGGCGCGACAATGGTCGACCATGAATCAGGAGGAACGGGGCGAGGCCCGGCAACGGTTCCAGCAGTGGAAGCAGATGCCCCAGGAGCAGCAACAAGAGTTGCGCGAACGGTTTCAGCGTTTTCGCGAATTGCCACCTGAGCGACGGGAGGCCATCCGCAACGCCCGGCAGTGGTTTCGATCCTTGCCGCCCGAAGAACGTCATGAGATGCGGCAACAGTGGAAGAACATGACTCCGGACGAGCGGCGGGCGTTTCGACAGCAGCTCAAGAAAAACTACAATGGTGATGGATTGGCAGCTGCACCCAATCAGCCACCGCCCCATGATCGACCACCTCACCCCCGGCCATTTCGTCCCAACCACTGATCGGGGCGCGACCTCCTTGGGCCGCACCATCCTGCCTGCTCTGGCTGCTTGACACTGCCGGTGGTATTCCACAGAATCATCTGCGCAACGAACGGACACCAGTTCGAAAGACTTCACATGTGAGGGAGAGACGAAAAGATGAAGAGCGAGATCTTATATCCAGGGGCCTTTCCGATGGTGCGGGTGGATCTGGCGGCGGGAGAGTCGATCAAGGCTGAGTCCGGTGCGATGGTGGCCTGCTCACCGACCATCGACATTGAAAGCAAAATGGAAGGCGGGTTTCTTGGAGCCCTGTCGCGAAAGTTCCTGACGGGAGAGAAGTTCTTTTTTCAGACCTTGCGCGCTAGCCGCGGTTCCGGCGAGGCTTTGCTGGCTCCGACGGTGCCAGGCGAAATTGTCATCTTGGAACTCGATGGTGTGAACGAGTACATGGTGCAGAAAGACGGCTTCCTCGCGGGCGCCGACGCGATCGTGATTGAAAGCAAAATGCAGAGCCTGAGCCGTGGCTTATTGGGCGGAGAGGGTTTCTTCATTCTGAAAATCAGCGGGAAGGGGACGCTCGTCCTGAACAGCTTCGGGGCTATTCACAAGATCGAGTTGAAGCCCGATCAGGAATACATCGTGGACAACAGCCACTTGGTGGCCTGGTCTGCCACCACGTCCTACAACATCGAAAAGGCCACGTCTGGATGGGTCGCCAGCTTCACTTCTGGCGAGGGCTTTGTCTGCCGGTTCCGAGGACCTGGACTTGTGTATATTCAAAGCCGAAACCCGGGCAGTTTCGGGGCCTGGATCAGGCAATTCATCCCTGTCTCCGAGTGACGGCTGCTCAAAATGACCGCCAACTTCGTTCTCAACTCGCAGAAAATTCTCCACGTACCCTCTGGGGTACGCCTCCGGTTTTTGCTCGTCTGCGGCCTCGTTCGCGGACATTTTGAGCTGCCGCACCATTCTAGATGGCCACTATGATTTCCAATGCTCTCTGTTTCGGTGACGAGTTTCCTGTCAGCGGTGCCCCTTGTGTCGTCCAGGTCGATGCAGACGGGCTGATGGTCACCATCGAATCTGAAGGGGCTGAAGGTGCGCGAGAGGCTATCCTGTTTTCTGCACTCACTGTCTCGGCAGGCGGGCTCGACCATGACCATCTCGTGGTGAAGTGGGCTCACGCACAGGGGGCACGGACGCTCTATCTCAAAAATCACGACGTGATACGCGCCTTCCGCCAAGCCGCGCCGGATCATTTACACGCTCCGTTTGAACAAGCGTCCGAGCGGGTGCGGCAGGTGCGGCATCGTCATCGTGTCATGTGGGCTGCCGTAGGTGGTTCGATTCTAGCCCTGGTACTGGGCCTCTGGTTCGGAGCCGATCTGTTGGTCGAGGTTGCCGTGAGCCGGATTCCGGTGGAGTGGGAGCAAAAGCTTGGGGAATCGGCGTATCGGGACTTTCTAGCCCACCAAGAGGTGATGAAAGAAGGTCCGACAGTCACTGCGCTGAGAGAGATGACACAGCGGCTGACCGAACAAATTCCCAACAATCCCTATAAATTTGAAGTGACCGTGGTGAAGAGTGACGTCGTCAATGCCTTCGCCCTGCCAGGCGGGCATGTGGTGGTGTTCACCGGGCTCATGAAAAAAGCGGAAAGTGGCGAAGAAGTGGCGGGCGTGATGAGCCATGAGTTGAACCAC
The DNA here is from genome assembly GCA_031420175.1 of Nitrospira sp. Taxonomy (GTDB): domain Bacteria; phylum Nitrospirota; class Nitrospiria; order Nitrospirales; family Nitrospiraceae; genus Palsa-1315. The sequence continues at coordinate 2,634 of JANOMG010000213.1, read as the reverse complement.
GTGCTGCAGCGGCATGGGCTTGAACGGATCGTGAAAAGTCTTGGGTTGATGACAGTGGTGGCTATTGTGCTCGGTGATCAACAGGGTCTCGTCGGGATGATGAAACAAGTCGGCGTCGAACTGCTGACCCTCAAGTTCGGCCGGGAACAGGAGACCGAAGCGGACGTGACGGGCTTGCAACTGCTTCAGCGGGCGAAGATCGATCCCTCCAGCATGATCAAGTTTTTCGAACGGCTCTCGGAGAAAGACGAGGGTCGGATGGAATGGCTCTCGACCCATCCGATGAGCACGGCCAGGGCCGAACGATTGAAAGCGGAGTTGGCAGCCTTGCCGAAGAAATCTCCGGAGCCGTTTACGTTCGACTGGAAACAGGTCCAGGCTTCGCTCGGATCTCAGCCGGTCGTCGATCCGTGAACCAGGGGAGCGCCATGCGGATCGGAGTGATCGCCGATACCCATGGCCTGTTCGATCCGGCGGTTCGACGACACTTTAAAGGGGTTGATCACATCCTGCACGCCGGGGACATTGGCGACCAGTCTGTGATCGATCAGCTACAGGCCATCGCTCCCGTCACCGCGGTCTCCGGCAACGTTGACGGGCATGAGCAACGCGGGTTTCCGTCAGAGATCATCATCGAACTCGCCGGTTGCCGCATCGCCATCCGTCATATTCTGTATGAAGGCAGGAAGTTGACGAAGGATGGACGAGTGTTCCTCCAGGAAACCCAGCCGGACCTCTGCATTTTTGGTCATACGCATCAGCCCAAAGTGGAATGGTTTGGCAAGACGTTGCTCTTCAATCCTGGCTCAGCCGGTCCGAAGCGGTTTTCGTTGCCCCGTGGAGTGGGAGTATTGAAACTCGGGCAGGGGGAGATCGTGCCGAGTTTCATTGCGTTAGAGACTGTCTCGGTCCGAGCAATCAACAGTCCGCAATCATGAGGTGTTTCGAAAAAGGAGGGGCCAGATGAAGATACGCAAGCTTCTAAGCCGATTCGTGACAGGGGTGGTGGTGATCTGTTTTATGGCCGTAAGTACGGCCTGTTACGGTCCGTTCAACCTGACCCGAAACGTGTATCACTGGAATAGTGGAATCAAAGGCAGCGGCGAGGTAAACGATAAATGGATGAAGGAGTTCGTCTTCTTCGGCATGATCGTTATTCCGGTGTACATGTTTTCGGCGTTGCTGGATGCCTTTATCTTCAACTCCATTCAATTCTGGAGCGGGGACAATCCGATCAAGGCGTCGAATTCAGGTAATAACGGCCAGGGTAAGGTGGCCCACCTAGGCGATGCGACGGTGCGATGGACGCCAATGCAAGAAGGCGCGACGGTGACGTATGAGCGAAATGGGATCGTGGAACGTCGCGCCATGATCGTGCCTGATGCAACCGGCTATCGGCTCGTTGACGAGGCGGGGACCACACTTGCGGAAGCGACGTATGATGCTAATGGGGTCGTCACGTTGCTCAATCGCGATTGTCAGGTCGTGCAGCGGTGGACCGGGGATCAACTGCGATCGATTGTTCAGGGCCATGGTGCTGTCCTGGACGAGTCTGAGGCGCTCTCGCGTAGGATGTAGAAATATTCATTGAGTCAGGCGCTGGGGCAGCGTGCTAGTTGCACAGGCAGGAGCCAACGGCACGGAAAAAAATTGTGGCACTGCCTCGCGGTTAGGCTATAATCGGACAGGTTATGGAGTTATTATTGTGTCGTGGTACTCACCATCATTATAGGGAGGAGGGCATATGAAGAAATTGCTCATGCTCACAGTGGTAGGAGTGTTTGTGGCCACGCAAGGCGGATTTGCACTGGCAGCTGGCAATCCAGACACCGGACCAGGCTGCGGTCTCGGCAAGTTGGCATGGCAGAACTATCCACACCAGAAGGTTATTGGTATCCAGACGATGGAAGCGACCACGAACGGACTCATGGGCAACCAGACGTTCGGGATCAGCAGCGGCACCTCCGGCTGCACCAACGACGGCAAGTTCTGGGCGGAACAGAAGGTCAACGCCTTCGCATCGTTGAATTTTGAAAATCTTGCCCAGGATATGGCTCAGGGGCAGGGCGAACATCTCGCCTCGCTGGCCACGTTGATGGGAATTCCAGCGGCTCAGCAGCCGGCATTTTTTGCGATGACGCAAGAAAAATATACTTCGCTCGTTGCGGCAGGGGAAGCCTCTCCCGTTGCGCTTGTGAAGGCGTTGAACGAGGCCGTGGCCACGAACCCAATGTTGGCCAAGGTTTCTTTCAAGCCGTAAGGTTATCTCGTGGGGTTCCGGTTGCATCAGCTGGAACCCCACGGGCTTTTCAGGTTCCTCCTCTTCCTGCTCTTCTTTTCCTGTCTAGCCTTTCTCCATCCGATCCCTAGTGGGGCCTCTCCAGTTACTGACCCCCTGTATCTCAATGAACTCATTGGTCGTGCAGAGGCCATGCATCTTGTTGAGGAGCGCGAGTGGCATGTGCTGCTGCACTACCGTCGTACGCTTTTTGGTGGGACCGAGAGTATGCAAGACGATCCGGGATTTTTCATGGCTCCAGGAGGCAAGACGGATCCCCAGGCTGAGTTGGCGGCGACGTTGAGTATGTTTTTTTCAGATGAACTCGTCGGGCGATCAAAGCAGCCGGCGCAATG
>JANOMG010000212.1:0-5762 GCA_031420175.1 Nitrospira sp. | reverse complement strand
AGCATTTTGAGTGGCTGGTTTCGGGCAGAACAGGTGGCTGGTTTGAGCAGAATACGCAGCAATGCGGTATCCAGCCCATTGAGGAGACTCAACATGTCGCTCATGTCGGTCTCCGTGCGATCCACCGTGAGAAGACCGGCGGCACAGAGAGGACTCTCGTTGCGCAGGACGGTCCGCATTTCCGTCTGTTCGACGCCAAGCACCAGCGCCAGCTGTTCGCAAACCGAGGCCGACGTCTGCTCGTTCAGAGCCTCCACACAGTCTCTGAGCACAGAACAGGCCTGGAGTAATACGACGAAGGCGAGCGTCTCCTTCTCCAAGTCAGATAGGCCGATCATATCGGAGATGTGATCGATGTTGCGGTAGAGAGCGCCGGTTCGATCCAGCGGCTGCCGGTCTAACTCCGTCGACCGTGTTTTGAACGCGTGGATGGCAGCCGGATGGCGTAGGTCCTTCACTTTGAGGTGCGCGAGTCCGACCGTCTCCAGGATGTGTGGCGTTTCTCTCTTGTCGGTTTCCACTCGGGAGGTGCCGAGCAGGCGAAGGAGCCAACGTGCCACCTGCGAGCGATACGCGTCAGGCACAGGCTTGCCTACCCGGGAGTGGAAGACGTTGTGGTGGCGCCGCAACGATAGGCCAGGGATCATATGCTGTCTTCTCATGACCGAACTCCTTTTTGTTCTTATCTATGCCAAGTTCACACTATTGCACTGTCACTGTGTCTCATTGCTCATCGCGCCTATGCTGCTGATTGCCTTTCATGCTCTCCCGTTCGTTTGCGCAATCGCATAACCGCTTGCTGCTCACTAACTCTCACCCGTACTCTCATCGCTCTTCTCATCTCACTATTAAATACTTCATTAACTATAACACCTATATATCATATACATTACTATATATACCCTATATTGAGAAAAGAGAGTACAGCGCGGAGTGGGGCCATGTCAAGCGCTGCGGGCGCCTGCGGTATCCGGCTGACCCGAGGCTTATCTTCTGCTGGCTAAGTGTGCGCTTTACAGGTCGGGAGTCTTTACGCTTCTGCTAGATAGGGCGCGTCCCTTCCTGCAAGTGTGCGTCTTCTCTCTTGCCATTTGCTGAATCAATGCGGATGGCGTCGGTCTATGCGCGTGTGGGAACGAGATTGTCCTCGGCGATGGCGAGTGGATCGGTATTTTAGGAGCTTGTAGAGGGGCGGGCTAGCTTCGCACGCTGTTTGAGGAAGACGATTGGTGAACACTCGTCGCGATCTGCACAAATTCATGAATATTCCTTGAGCAGCGACCGCAGCATCCTGTCTCTTTCAGTCCAAATTTCGCTTTGAGTTGGCAGGGCATGACGATGCCGGCCTGTCCGGCCTCCCGGACATCCGAATCGGTAATTCCTTTACAGAGGCAGAGGTACATGGGCCGACACCGTGATCGTTGAGGAGGATTTTCGCGCACAGCAACGATTATGATAACTGTTATCAATTGAGTGAATGATACGCTCCTCCTCTCTTTCTGTCAAGAGAGGAATGGCGTAGAGGGTTTGGTGCAGGAGTGGAATGCTAAGGCATTGTGAAATCTATTATTTTAGAGCGTCTGCTCTAGCTGATCGACCATCTCGCGGATCGTATCGAACCCCGATTGCCAAAACTCTTCAGACGACATATCGACGCCGACTTTGGCCAGGATGGCCTGCGGCGATTCCGATCCGCCCGTACTCAACAGCTCGAGATATTTTGGGACAAACGTGGCCCCTTCCTTCTGATACATGCGGTAGAGGGCAAGGACCAGTAAGTTACCGAAGCTGTAGGCGTAACAATAGAAGGGGCTGGCAAAGATGTGGGGAATCGTCAGCCATTCCCATTGGAACTCATCCGGAACCTTGATGCCTTTGCCAAATTGCTGCCGAACTTCGGACAGATAGGTCTTGGCCAGATCCTTCACGGTCGCGCCCTGGGCGATCATGTCATGGGCCTGATTTTCAAATTGAACAAAATAGGCCTGCCGGAGGACCGTGGCGTAGATGTCGTCCAGTTGGTTGAGCAGAAGTCCCTGCCGCACCTTCTTGTCCCGTTCCTGGTTCATGAGGGCATCAGACAGGATCCGTTCCCCGAACACCGAGGCTGTTTCCGCCAGGGGGAGGGTGGAATGGAAGGTAAACATGGAATGGTGCTGCGCCAGCATGCCGTGGACGGCATGGCCGAGTTCATGGGCCATCGTCGCAATATCGCGTGCCTCGCCGGTGAAGTTCAGCAGCACGTAAGGGGTCATGCTGGGGACGACGCTGTAACAATAGGCGCCCCCGATTTTCCCGGGCCTCGTACGGGCGTCGATATGGCGTTCATGCACCACCCGCTCCGCCAAGTCGGCTAATTGGGGAGAGAATCCCCGATAGGCCTCCAGCACCATCTTGATGGCATCCTGATAACGATAGGATTTCTGCTCCGTGCGATGGGGCGCATAGATGTGATAGCGGCTCATCGGTGTGATCTTGCAGAGGCGAGCCTTGATGCGGAAGTAATGCTGGAAGATGCCTGCGTTTTTCTGACAGACCTTGAGGAGCGAGGCCACGGCTGCGTCCGGAATATCGTTCCCGAGGTTGCGGGTGGCAATCGGGGTGGTGAAGTGACGCAGTTGAAGATTTTCGGCTTTCCAGTCGTTGACCAAGGCTTTGTAGATTTCACCCAGGAGATCGTGCTGATCGGTATAGACGCGGTACAGCTCTCGGTAGGCGGCTTCACGCAGCCGGCCTTGCGCATGGCGGAGATAGGCTGTCAGTTCCTCGCGCGTCATTGTTTTCCGTGTGCCGTTGACGGTGAGGGTGAAGGTGAAGGCGTTGGTCACGACGTCGTAGAGCGAATGGATGGCGCTGCGGCCCGTGATGTTCTTGATGTTGACGATCTTCTCTTCCGGCTCGGACAGCGTGTGAGGCTGAAACCGGCGAATGGTTTCGAGGTGATACTGGAGCGAGCCCGTCCCGTTCATGAGCCGGCGCGCATTCTCCTCATCGACGCTCTGCCACCAGAGGTCGAAAAATACCAGTCTGTTTTGGAGTGCGGTGAGCTGCTCCTCGACCTTGGTCTTGAACGAGCGAGCGGCGAGGTCTTTCGTATTTTCGGAAAACCAGAGATAGGCATAGGCGCTGAGCCGGGACGACGCAGCCGCGATCTCTTCACTCAGCGTCAGGAGCGGATGGAAGATGGAGGTGGCCATGGTCGGGCTGAGTTGAGTGCGAGCCGCTTCAAATTGCGCGACCTTGGTCTCGATCTCTGCCAACAGGGTGTCGAACCGCTGGACCGGCTCCTTTGCCAAGTGTGAGAGATCCCAGCGCTCGGAATGGGCGCGGCTCTGTTTTTTTGAAGGGGAGGTCTTGCGGGGTTTGGCAGTCTTTCGGTTCATCTTCACAGGCATTGGTCGTATCTCCTTCGTCTCGATTTCATGCTGTATGGGGGTGGGGATTGCCCAGCCAGGATCATACCATTCTCGCCTCCGTGGCTGGATAAATTTTCTCTCGCCTGAGACCGGGAGAGTCTTCCCTCGGGATAGCATTCTCGGTATGATGCGCCAAGAGTATGGGGAGATCTCATGACCGACCAGGAACTCAATCGGGCTGTCCAATATGTCACCGCCAGCACGTCCTATGGGCGCGACATGGTGGCAGATATTCTCAAAACTGGGCTGAGCGAGATGACTGTGCTGGCGACGGAATCGTCGGAGCGGTTCGAACGGGACGTGCTGTTGGAATATGTGTGCCAATGGACCATCAAACGCACGGCCCAACCGGAACCGTTAGTCAGGGAGATCCTTGGCTGTGCCAGCCGCTGGCTCGACGAAGTGTACGAGGAAATCGCTAAGCGCCAGCCGGAAGCCCTCGGTCTCTCGTCAGACGACGATGATGATGATGAGGCAGAACCAGTCTAGGAGGGGGCAAACAAGTCAGCTCGATTCGGTTCCCATCCTCGGGAATCATGAGGCCAATTCGAGGAATGTGAATTCTTAGGCAGGCAGCGAACTTTTGAGTAGTTCGAGATTTTTTGTCACCATCATGTCGCCGTTTTTCGTGGACACATCGATGGCGGTTGCGCAGACGGTTCGGCATTCCTCAATGCGACCTAGCTTGTGGAGCGATTGGACCAGGGCATAGTAGGCTGCTGAGTAGGTGGGCTTCACGATGACGCATTGTTGCAGGGCCTTGGCCGCTTCTTCGAAGTTCTCATCTTCCATGTAGGCTTTCCCGAGACCAAACCAGGCCACCTCGTCGTTCGGATCAATTGCCAACACTTTTTTGAGCGGTTCAATGCGGCGATTTGCCATGTCTTCCTCCAAGTATGGGTGACGATAGCAGCGGCGAGCGCTCGTTGTCTATGCGCTTTCCTGCATGTTAATCTCAGGCGTGAGGCGAGGGGCAAGGGGCCAGGGGCTCGTCTCAGCGAAAATAATCCGTACCTCTTGCCCCTCGCCACGTGCCTCTAGCCGCGCAGACCATGGGCAACACCGGACTCGTCTACGATCCACGCTATCTCAGCCATGACATGGGGGCCGGGCATCCTGAGTCGTCTGCCCGGCTACGCGCCATCATGCAGCAGCTAGAACAGAGCGGGACGGCGGCTCGGCTAACCAGAATTGACCCGCGAGCGGCTGAAGACGAATGGATTACGCAGATCCATACGTCCGAGTATCTTGCGATGATGAAGACTCACGCACCGACGAATGGGCGGATCTCGCTCGATCCCGATACTTCGATGTCTCCCGGCTCATTGACCGCCGCTTATCTGGCAGCCGGCGGAGCATTGGCCGCTGTCGATGCGATCATGAGCCGGCAAGTGGACCATGTCTTCTGTGCGGTGAGGCCGCCTGGGCATCATGCCGAAGCGGGGCGCGCGATGGGATTCTGCCTCTTCAATAATGTGGCGATCGCTGCGCGCTATGTGCAGAAAAAATATGGTCTCACGCGCGTGTTGATTGTCGACTGGGACGTGCACCATGGCAATGGCACTCAACATAGCTTTGAGGATGACCCTTCAGTCCTCTTTTTTAGCACCCACCAATATCCCCACTATCCCGGCACGGGCCGCGCGACGGAGCGGGGCAGAGGGGAGGGGGAAGGGTTTACGATCAATGTACCGATGGAAGCGGGTGAGGGTGATGAGGAGTATCGTGCGATCTTTCAGAAATCGTTGGTGCCGGCGGCCGATGCCTTCAAGCCGGAATTCGTGATCATCTCCGCCGGGTTCGATGCGCATAGGGACGATCCGCTCGCGAGCATGGGGTTAACGGAAGAGGGCTACGCGGATCTCACCGGTATCGTGGCCGGTATTGCCAATCGCCATGCCAGTGGGTGCATCCTCTCGTCACTCGAAGGTGGGTATCATTTGACATCCTTGGCTGCCTCGGTCGATCGCCACATCCAGGCGCTGTTAGCGGCATGAAGACCTCTGTCAAAATTCTGCTCGGCTGTGTATTGGCGGGCGTGTTCGTCTATGTGTATTACACCGAGATCAAACCGGTCGTGATTTTCGGGTTGCGGTCGGATTACGCCCATGCGATTCCGTTTCAAAAAATTCCGGAGGGTCTGACGAGCCTGAAGGCCGAGTCGTGCGGCCAATGTCACCGTGAGATCTACGACGAATGGAAAACGAGTATCCACGCCCATGCCTATGAGGATCCGTTCTTTCAGGCCTATTGGAAAAAGGACAAGAATATTTGGGTCTGTTTGAACTGTCACACCCCGCTGGAAAACCAGCAGCCGACATTGGTGAAAGAGATTCCGCGAGGGCG
>JANOMG010000211.1:0-2426 GCA_031420175.1 Nitrospira sp. | reverse complement strand
AGGGTCCTTCCAAACTCGCTCGTGATCTCTCAAGGCCGGAGGGCTGATTGATCATCCACGAGACGTATCCTCTTCCCATCCATTCAAATGAGGGCGGCCTCACTGGTCCTCCATTGCGCGCGTCCAATGAGGGTCTTCCCAGACCGCACGTTGCGCGAGCACAGATGACCGGTGAGGCTGCCTTCTCCCCCTACCCCCAGCGCATTTCCAACTCAGGGAATTTCGCCTTGTAATCGGCATGACTGGCACGAATGACCTTCATGGCTTCCTCGCGACCATAGATACTCGTAATTTCAACCTTATGCTGGGTGCTGCCTGGCGCACTCTTATAGGTTAAGAAATAATGCTGCAGACGATCGATCAGCGCCATGGGAACTTGGCTGATATCCGTATACCCTCCATAGGTCGCATCGTCTTTCATGACAGCGATGATCTTGTCGTCTGCTTCGCCATCATCAGCCATACTCAAGCCGCCAATGGGCAGAGCCGTCAGCAAAATGTCGCTGTGGGGAATCGTCTTTTCCGTGAGGACGCAGATATCGAGAGGATCGCCGTCACCCACCATGCCCTTACGTTTAGCCCGTTCTGAGAATAAGGCTGCCACGCCACTGCCACAATAGGTTTGCGGAACCAGTCCGTAATAGACCGGGCAATAATTCGAAAATCGCTGCGGACGATCGACCTTAAGGAACCCGCTAACCTTGTCCACTTCATACTTCACCGTGTCGGTCGGCACGATTTCAATATAGGCCGTCACCACCTCAGGGGCCTTCTCTCCGATGGAGACTCCATGCCAGGGATGGGCTCTGAACATCAGGCTCATCAGTCGCAGCACAGAATCGGCTTGATTGCCGCTCATCACGTCTTCCTCCAATGAATGTTATGAAAATAGGAGCTGAATAAGTAGGACGTCTAACCTAACACCCGATACGAACAGGATAGCGGGGATCGCTCACCACTCCACGTAAAAACTGTTTTTCATCCTTGATCGAATTCTTAGGCAATCAATTATCTTATAGATAATCCTTCCAAGCTTGCTTGCCCGCTTCCTTCTCGGAGGGCGTGGCCAGGCTGCCATTTAACTGCGCGCATCAAACGAGCACCTTCCGAGTGTGCGCGTTCTGGGAGCAAGAAAGGCACTTGGCTATGCCCTCCCACCCCTTGGCTGCTCCAGAAACAATCGCACGCCTACCTTCTGCCCCTTAATCCTGGTGCGGCTAAGAGTCTCGATGATCTCGCGAGCCATCACTTCCGGCACTTCCACCAGCGAGAATCGATCCATAATTTCGACAGCGCCAATCGAACTCGAACTGAGTCCCGCCTCGTTGGCAATCGCTCCGACGAGATCGCCCGCCCGAATACCTGCCTCACGGCCTGCGCCGATATACACCTTCGCCATACCTGGCGTTCGTCCGCCACGACTGGGAGGGCTGAACGGTCTGCCCTGTCCCTCTCGTGGCATCAGGCCACCGGCTCGCCCGCGAGGATCCGCTCGAGAATCTTCCATGGGGCGCCGCCCCATCGATGGACGTTCTGGTGGCCTGTTCGACACGGCCGGAATATCGTATTCCTTCCGCTCCCCACCCTGCAGGCGAAACACGAGCTTGAGGGCGGCCGCCGCCACTTCCGCTGGGTCTCCCTGTTCAGCCATCGAGGCAACCACGGCCCGAAACAAATCCAGCTCACCGGCCGCCAGCACTTCTTCAAGTGCCGCCTTGGTTCGTGCAAGTCGTTTCGTGCGAAGATCGGCAACGGTCGGCACTTGTGTCACGACAATCTTGGCCTTCGTGAGCTGCTCAATATTCCACAGCAACCGCTGCTCACGCGGGTCGAGAATAGTAATGGCAGACCCTTCACGTCCGGCCCGCCCTGTCCGTCCAATCCTATGGACATAGACCTCAGAAGACATGGGCAGATCGTAGTTCACCACATGCGACACGGATGGTATATCCAATCCTCGCGCGGCCACATCCGTCGCCACGAGGAGTTCGGTTTGACCGGACCGGAACGACGCCATCACACGATCGCGCTGGGGCTGATTCATCCCGCCATGGATCGCTTCGGCCTTGTGTCCGCGGCTGGTCAACATCGCGGTGAGTTCATCGACTTCGATACGCGTGCGGCAGAACACGAGGGCAGATTTCGGCGCCTCCATATCCAAGATGCGCGCCAAGGCCGCTACCTTGTGCGGTCTGGTGACGATATAAGCCGTTTGGTGCACGCGTGGAGCTGCGCCCGCCTTCAGCGGTTCTTTGGCAATCTTGATCTCGACCGGCTCCTTGAGGTGTCGTTTAGCAATCGAGGCAATCCGGGGCGGCATAGTCGCAGAGAACAGAGCCGTCTGCCGCTCTTTCGGCACCTGTTCCAGAATGGCGTCCAGGTCGTCGGCAAAGCCCATGTCCAGCATTTCATCGGCTTCGTCCAAC
>JANOMG010000210.1:0-3705 GCA_031420175.1 Nitrospira sp. | reverse complement strand
TACAACACCACGATGGTCAAGCCGGACCAAGTGAAGTCGCTCCTCGACCTGGCCGATCCAAAATGGAAAGATAAGATTGCGATTCCGAACTCCGGCAGTGAGTATCTGCAAGCCGGCGTGTCGGTCATTCGCGCCACGCATGGCGACGAGAAGACCAGGCAATTCCTGCAAGGCCTCAAGACCAACGCAGACGGCCAGGTCTATCAGAAAAGCTCGCAGATCGTGGACGCCGTCGCCAAGGGACAAGTTGCGCTGGGTATCGTGAATCACTACTACGTGTACCGTCATCTGGCTGCTCAGCCAGGAGCACCGATCGCCGTATTGATGCCGGACCAGCAAGAAGGCGGCATGGGGGCGATCATGAATGTCGCCGGCGTCGGCATCGTCAAGTCGACCAAACATTTGGATCGCGCGAAGTTGCTCGTGGAATTCCTGGTCGCCCAAGCGGGGCAGAAGTTGTTTGCCGATCTCGACAAGGAGTACCCCCTCCATGCAGATGTAAAAGCAGACCCGGCACTCGTGGAGCGAAAGAGCTTCCGCGCCGCGCTGGTCCCCCTCACTAAGTTGGCTGAATTGCGCGAACCGACGCTCACCCTGATCGAACAAGTGGGTCTCCGGTAATCGAAGGAACCCACCGTGAACACGATTCGCCGCCAACTGACGTCGCCACTCCAACTCTTCGCCTTAGCCACGGCTGGCATCGTCCTACTCCCGCTCGGCTATGTCACGGCACAGGCCCTCTCCGCTGATCACGCCGTCTGGAGCCGCTTGTGGGCAACCCGCATTCCCGAGCTCCTGTTCAACACCGTCTCATTAGCCGCCAGCGTGGCAGTCATCACCCTGATCCTGGGTGTCTCGACCGCCTGGCTGGTCACACGCGTAGAGTTTCCAGGCCGCCGACTGTGGGAAGGCGCCTTGGTCCTTCCATTGGCGATGCCGACCTATGTGCTGGCCTACGTCTACTCCTACATTCTTGGGTTCGGCGGTCCCGTTGAGCATGTATGGCAACTGGTCGCCGGCCCTCAGGCCAGGATTTTTTCTCCCCATAGTTATTGGGGTGCGACGCTCGTCATGGCATTGGATACCTTTCCCTTTGTCTATCTCCTCAGCCGAAGTGCGCTCCTCAGCATGAACGTGTCGTTCGAAGAAGTGGCGCGCGCCAGCGGTGCCTCCCGCCTCTCGACCCTCTGGCGCGTGACACTGCCGCTGATGCGCCCCTCGATTGCCGCTGGGGTCGCCCTGGTCATCTTGTACGTCGTGTCGGACTTCGGTGCGGTGTCGCTGCTGCGCTACCAGACCCTCACCTATGCCGTGTTCCAGCAGATGACCGGTCGGTCCGACAATACCGCGGCGAGCATCTTGAGCCTCTTATTGGTCGGGCTGGCGCTGATTTTCCTGATCACGGAACGCTGGTTCCGGCAGAAGAGCCGGTTCTATCAGACCACCGGTCGCTACCGGGCTCCGCAACGGCAGCGTTATGGATGGCTCGGCACTCTGGCCGTCACCGGCTATCTCGGACTGATCGTCGGCGCGGCCTTCGCACTTCCAACCTCGCTCTTGATTCAATGGAGCCTGTCACCGGAGGCACAGGCCACCGTCGATAGCCGCTTCTTCGGGTTCGTCTGGAACAGCGGCATCCTGGCGGCCAGTGCCGCCACCGGTGGCGTGTTGATCGGCTTGCCGCTCGCCTATCTGGCGAGCCGCCGCCCGACCTTCCTGAATCTGAGCTGCCTCCAAGCCGCCTATGCCGGCTATGTGCTACCGGGACCAGTTGCCGCGCTGGCCGTTCTTGTCCTCTTTACCAAACTGGCCCCGGCGTTCTATGGCTCAGTCCTGATCCTGATCGTGGCCTACGTGATCCACTTTCTTCCGGCCGGGCTCCAGTCGCTGGAACCGGCGCTCCAGCAAATTACGCCAAACCTGGAAGAGGTCGCACGCACGCTTGGCCTTGGCATGCGTGCCACCTGGCGACGGGTGACGCTGCCACTCGTCCGGAATGGATTTGTCGTCGCCTGGGTCTTGATGTTCCTGCAAACCATGAAGGAATTGCCCGCGACTCTCTTGTTACGGCCGGTGGGATTCGACACTTTGGCCATTCGCGTCTGGATGGAAGCGAGCGAGGAGTATTTTCAGCTCGCCGCCCCCGCCGCGCTCCTCATTGTTTTACTCAGTCTCCCGGCACTGGCCTTGTTGGTTTCGAAAGATTGGCGCGCTGCCTAGCAGGAAGGATCGTGATTCAGTGACCTCAGACCATTCCACCGCACCAAGCCCATCCGGGGAGAGCACATTCCAGGGCAACCTCTTTACACCGGCCTCTTCAGTCTTGGAACTGCGCCATGTGTCCTGTTCGTATGAAACCGGACGGCCCGCCGTCCAGGAGATTTCCTTCGCGGCACGGGAGGGAGAAATTCTGTGTTTGCTCGGCCCCTCCGGCTGTGGCAAGACAACGATTCTGCGCGCGATTGCAGGCTTTGAACCGGTTCGTTCAGGCCAGATCTTCTTGTCCGGCCAACTCATGTCGTCGCCGGACGTGATGACCCCTACCGAGAACCGACGCGTCGGCATGGTCTTTCAAGAATACGCACTGTTTCCCCACTTGCGCGTGCAGGACAACATCGCCTTCGGGCTCCAACAGCTCACTCGAAGCATACGTGCCGCGCGGGTCCAGGAGATGCTGCGGCTCACAGGGCTGGAAGGATTCGAACAACGGTATCCGCATGAACTCTCCGGCGGCCAGCAACAGCGGGTCGCGCTGGCTCGCGCCCTGGTCCAACACCCCGTCGTGCTGCTGCTCGATGAGCCCTTCAGCAATTTAGACCCAGACATGGCCGGGCGCATGCGCCAGGAATTGCACGAACTGCTGCGCCGGACGAAGACGACGACCGTGCTCGTCACGCACGATCATGACGAAGCCTTTGCCATGGCCGATCGGATCGCCGTGCTCAACCAAGGGCGCTTGGAGCAATTCGACACCCCGGAAATGATCTACCACATGCCGGCCACGCCGTTCGTCGCCGACTTTGTCGGCCAAGCGGACTTCATTCCCGGAACCGTATCCCACGGCATGGTCCAGACCGAACTGGGAGAGTTTCCGGACACGATAGGATGCAAGGACGACACGGCCGTCGTCGTCATGATTCGACCGGACGACATTCACCTCGTCCCCACAGAAGGCGCCCGCTCACGTGTCCTCTCCCGTCAATTCCGCGGCTCTGAAAATCTGTACACGGTCAGCCTCCCCTCCGGTCAAATCGTCCATAGCAGTCAGAGCTCTACGAGCGTGTATCAAGCAGATACAACCGTGGAGCTTCGTGTCTTGGCGACCCATACGGTGCTCTTTCGGCAGGAAAAATCCTCTGGCTAGCTGTCGCTGCCGGTTCGACCGATCGCACGAGAACCACGAGAGCATTGACAGGCTTTTTCACGATCTGGCATTGATAGACTCTCACGACGGTCCCCTGCCCCACCGGTCCGTGAATCACGCAAAGAAAGTGAGGCCTCGTCTATGAACGCGTTACAAAACCTGGTCGATTACGGAATCATCGGCCTCTTACTGGCGCTCAGCGTCTGGACAGTGGCCGTCGCGGTGGAGCGGTGGCTCTTTTACCGCCGTGTTGATCTCGCCCAATACCCCACTAACCTGGGACTGGAAATGGCTCTGACCAAACACCTGGTCATCATCGGCACGGTGGCCGCGAACGCCCC
>JANOMG010000209.1:0-6078 GCA_031420175.1 Nitrospira sp. | reverse complement strand
CGAGGCCGAAGGGAAGGCCTGGCGGATGACGTCGGAGCAGGACGTCGAATCGGCATTGGTGGTTGGCCCGTCCGATACCAGAGCGGGGATTCGCGGCCTCTGCATCAGACGGTTTCCGGATCAGATCACATCAATGCAGTGGGAACGTATTCAGTTCAGCGGGGGGCTGCTTTCGAGAACGTTGGAGATGGGCGACCTCTTCGAGCCACAGGCGGTGCAAGCCTGCGCGCAGATTTTTGAGAACGCGGCATCTCCGATGGATGCGCTGAACGCATGGAACAGAGAAAAGGAGTCCCGATCATGAACTACAGCTTAATGCCGGAACGCCGTGAAGGGCCTGGGAATCCTATGCCGAAAGTGCCGAGTCCGTCCGAAGAGGGTGGCGGGCCGAAACGGCCGGAGACAGGGTCTCCCGATAAAGATAATTTGCTCAAGCGCATGCGCAAGGTCGATCCGAAGCAGGCTGAGCGGTATCGGCAGAGAACGGGAGAATAAGAACTGAGAGGGATAGGCGGGCTGTGCTCGCGCAACGCGCGGCCTGGGAAGGCCCTCGTTGGACGCGCGCAGTGGAGGACAGCCCGCCTATCCCTCATGGAAGGTAGGGCCGTCGCTCATTAGGGGGAGATGGGGGAAAGATGGGGATGCAAGGGGATTTTCTTCAGCTGTTGAAAGAACAGGGCTACACACTTGGCACACCCACGGCGGTGGGGACTGGCCATGCGCTTACGAATGCCACGACGATTCTGGCCTTCAAGTATCGCGATGGTGTGCTGGTGGCCGGAGATCGTCGCGCGACCGCCGGCAATATGGTGATGTACGATCGCACGGACAAGGTGTTGGAGATCGATCGGCACAGTGTGATGGCGATTGCCGGCGTTCCGGCGACCGCCTATGAAATGGTGCGGGTCTTGGAACATTCCTTCAAATATTACCGGAGAACGCAGCTGCAGGAATTGAGTTTCGACGGAAAATTGCGCGCGGTTTCCAAACTCTTGAAGGACAATGTGCCGGCGGCGTTGGCCGGAACCGGCGCGGTCGTCCCGGTGTTTGCCGGCTACGATCTTGAGCAGGGCTCGGCCAAGATCTATTTCTACGATATCCTCGGGGCGGAGTTTGAAGGGGTGGAGTATGCCGTGTCCGGGTCCGGCTCCCCCACGATTCGAGGGATCTTGCACTATCTGAATACCTGGGGCGATCAGCCGCTCAATACGCTGCCTGAAGAACAGGCGATGGTGCAGGCCTTACGGTTGCTCACGAGCGCGGCGGAGTTCGATTCGGCGACCGGTGGTGTCAACCGGGAGGCGAGTCTCTATCCCGTGATCAAGTTGATTACCGGGGCCGGAGTACAGACGGTGCCGGATGCGACATTGAAACCCCTCTATGAGTCACAGGTGGTGCGTTATGTATGAAGAGCCCTATCGCTGGGTGGAAGCAGTCGGCAATCGGCGACAGTATCTCGACGAGCAGTTCAAGCAGGGGAGCCCGGTTGTCGCACTGACCTATGATGGAGGCATCCTCCTGACGACGGTGAGCAAGGGGACCCCGAAGCTCTACGAGATCTACGACCGACTGGCATTGGGCGGCATGGGGCATCCCACGGATTTGGAAAAGCTTCGTTTCAGCCTGCTCGAAATGGCGCATGTCGAAGGCTTCAACCGTTCGCCATCGGATGTCACGGGGTCGAGGCTGGTGAAATACGGCATTGCCCCCGTCATTAAGCAGGCGTTCGAAGAAGTGTATAAAGCGCCGTTTATCGTGCGCATTCTGGTGGCCGAGTTGGGACAGAAGCCGGAGAAGGACGCGCTCCTGACGATCAACTACGATGGCACGTTTGAGGAAATGATCGGTTGTGCGGTCTTGGCTGCCACCCCGGCTGCTCAGACGAAGATGATGTCCTATCTCAAGGAGCAGACGCCTGCCACGCTGTCGTTGGAGCAGGCATTGGATCTGGCTTTGCGTGCTTGGGCGATCGGTTCCCTCGCGCATCAACAGGAAGAGACAGACCAACAGGCTGAGACCGAGACACCGGCAAGTAAGGCAGGCACATCGACTGTCTCGATTCCCACGGTCGACGCGCTGATGGCGCATGTGCGCGGCATTGCCGGCGGACGGACGATCGAATGTGCGGTTCTTGAGCGCCAGGCTCCCGGCACCTCCAAGTATCGGTCGCTCAAGCTGGCAGATCTCTCACGCCTCCTGCCGAAGGCACTTCAACCAGTCGTGGTGAACTAAGATGTTGAACCGTATTTTCGGACTGGAAACCGAATACGGACTCTTGGTGAACGAAGACCAGCCTGACCATTCCCCCACCTGGTTCGCCCACAAGATTCGCGACCATCTCTTTCACGTTCAACGGCGTGGCGTCCTGGATCTGCACCATCGGGGCCATGATGAACCACCCGGCAATGGAGGATTTCTCACTAACGCCGGGCGTATGTATCTCGACCTGGGGCATTTGGAGTGGGCCTCGCCGGAATGTGAATCGCTCAGCGATGTGGTGGCAGCAGATCGAGCCGGTGATCAGTTGCTGCAGGGCGCTGTTCAAGAACTCGGTCTGGCCGACCAGGTGTCGTTGATCAAAAACAATGTGGACCATGAAACCGATGCGACCTTTGGGTCGCACGAGAACTATCTCGTGTCGCGGCGCTTTCCATTCACGCGACGTGGTCTCGGGCCCTTGGTGACCTTCCTGGTCACCAGACAGATCTTTACTGGAGCCGGACGGGTTGGCGCGGCTGGCCCTCAGGACGCGTGGATTCAGATGGACCGGCTCATCGTGCCGCGAGGAGCGAATCACCGCCATGGGCAGCATCCCGTTATGCCATTTCAGATTTCTCAGCGTGCCGATTACATCGTGAATGATTTCTTCGAATGGGTGCAGCAGAATCGCGCCATCGTGAATACAAGAGATGAGCCGCTCGCCGACCCGAATCAATACCGCCGCATTCATCTCTTACTCGGCGATTCAAACATGGCCGAGGTGGCGACGGCCTTGAAGTTGGGCACGACAGGGCTGGTCCTTCAATTGATCGAAGAGGGCCATGCGCCGCTCGATCTTGAGATCCATGAACCGGTCGAAACCATGCAGGAGCTGTCACAGGATCAGGACCGACAATGGATCGTGCGGCTGCAATCAGGGAAGACGATCTCTGCCATCGACATTCAGGAAGCGTTTCTCGCGGCGGCGCAAGAACACTATCGTGGACAGGACGACGAAACCGATTGGGTGCTCGATCAATGGGAAGCCGTCTTGCGGGATCTCCGCGGGGACTACGCAACGCTGGTGGGCCGGGTCGATTGGGCCTCGAAGTTGTGGCTACTGGAAACCTTTCGCGAGGCGGAACAGTTGACCTGGGCAGACCAGGCTCTGAAGAGCCTCGATCTGGAGTATCACAATCTCCATCAAGGCAAGGGGCTGTATTATGGTCTCATGGAAGAAGGGCGGGTTCCGCGACTTACCACCGACAAGGCGATTGCTTTAGCCATGGACCATCCACCCCGCAACACCAGGGCGTTTGGGCGGGGCGAACTTGTTCGACATTTGCTGGCTTCGGGACCTCCGGACGAACCAACTGATCCCAGGCCCGAAGAGAGATATTCCCCATCCTATGTGATCAACTGGGCGATCTTCCAATTACGTGGGCAGGCACCCTTTCCCATGCCGGATCCGTTCAAAACCTATGTGCAGGAAGTGCGGACCCACCTTCACACAACCTAGCCGGTTGGTTTGCTCGCTCGCATCCTTGCCGTGCCAGCACATAACCAATTGATTAAACAGGTGCGCGTTGGAGATGCTATGCTTCTGTGTGGCTTGGCTGACTCAGATGATGCGGGAGACCTTGAGGGAGGAATGTGATGAACGCACGCAAGTGGATAATGGAATATGGGGTGGCGATGGTCCTGACGTTTCTGTTCGCCGTGATCCTGGGACATATCCCGCTCTTTCGTGACACGACTGTCGGGAAGCTTCATGCCTCCGATCTGGTGCAATTTATCGGCTACGGGGGCGCACTCCTGATTGCGTGGTTTGGGGCTCGCCAGCTGGTGGCAGAACCGCCGGACGACTGGAAGTGGTTGCTGCCCTACCGGGCATTGATTCTGCCGGTGACCACATTCGCGATCGTCGCGATTTCCTATGGCGTGTTGCTCTATGTCTGCAATCCTTTCCTGAGCAAATCAGGGAAAGTGATCTATAATTGGATCTTTATCGTCAGCATTGTCGCAACCAGTGCCTGGATCATTGTAACGTGGGTACGGAAGTGCGCGTCCCAGGTCGCTGCTACGGAATCTAGGCAACTCAAAAAACAGGCAGCGTAGCGGTTTTCTGTGTGGTCTGGCTGGCTCATTCAATGAGGCCGCCGGACCGCTCCTCCTGCAATTCCTCGTATCAATTCGATGATTCGGTTCTCCACCCAAAATTTGTCTTCATCCTGTCGGTATCGTTGCACGAATCCGCAGTGGCCGCCATAGTGGGGCGCCCTCAGCACGATATGGGGATTTTGAGTGATGGCCGCGAGCGAAAATATCGAGTAGGGAATAAATGGATCGTCCTGTGCGGTGATGATGATGGTCGGCACGACAATATTTTCCAATACGTGCCGTGCGCCTGCGCGATCGTAGTAGTCTGGTCCGCTGGCGTACCCTCCGTCAGGGGCTGTGTAACGGTCGTCGAACTCGCTGATGATGTGGATGCGGTCCAGTCCCGTGAGGTTCCATCTCCCTGGAAAGAGCGCCGCTTTGCGCTTCATGCGCGCTTTGAGCTTGGTCAAGAAGTGATAGTGATAGAGCCAGTTTCGAGGCTCTTCCAAGGCTTTGGCGCATTGGGTGGGATCGATATTCGGACAGACCGCGATCGCGCCGGCCAGCGCCGCCTCTGACGAGCCGAATTCCCCGGCGGCCTTCAGGACGAGATTCCCTCCCATCGAATAACCGACCAGCCAGATACGGGCGAGTCTATCCAGGCTCGCCAATTCCTGGACGATGGCTCGATAGTCCTGACTCAAGCCGCTGTTGTAGAGCGTCGGCGTGAGGCGTTCGGTTCCGCCACAGGTCCGCTGGTTCAGGCGGATGACGTTCATTCCCGCACGATAGGCTTTCGAGGCAATCCCCTGCATGTAGTGGGACTCGCTGGAGCCTTCAAGCCCATGCACGAGTACCACGGTTTGGCACGCGGTGCGGTTTGGCTGCCAGTGGCAGAAGCCGAGTAATTGGGTGTAAGGCTCGGTGGTGAAGAGCCGTGATTCGGTCGGTATTCCGGCAAGAATCGCTCGGCGAGGCCAATAGCTTGGGAGGACTGTCATGAAATGTGGATTGTGGAGCAGGGCTGCCGGTGTGAAGTCTTGCCCGTCAGGTGCCATAGAGGTCATCATAAAGAACAGTTCCATGGCTCCGTAGCATGAATCGCCAGGATGCGCCAATTTGGAAAGGGAGGGATTTTCACTGAAGAAACAAAGGCCTTCGAGAGAGGTCTCGAAGGCCTTGAGATTGTGGCTCCCCGGGCAGGACTCGAACCTGCGACCAGCCGGTTAACAGCCGGCTGCTCTACCAACTGAGCTACCGGGGAACGAGACAGTCCGTCGTCGAGCTGCGTATTCTAGCAAAAGATTTCTGTTGGAGGGAGAATTTTTTCTATCAGGACAATGGCTCGCCCTGCCTGTCTTCCATTATACGTCGAAGTCTTGAGTTTCATCCTCGTCAGAGGTTGCATCAGTCTTGCCTGCTGCGACGGATGCATAGTGCATGGCCCATGTCAGATAGAGATTTCCGCTGTCGCGCATGGTATCGGCGGCCTTGACGAGGGTCTGCGCTAAATCCGGGTCTTTTCCGCTGGCATGGATCTCTACAGCGCGCCGTTCGAGCACTTTGGGATACTCGTGGATCAGCCCGGCAATTTCTCGAACGAGCTCATCAATGACATTATCTTCAGCTTCCATCTGTTCCTCCAGAATTACACCAACAAAAAACCCCACAGCGCAGGCGCCATGGGGTCTTGCGCGGGAGACCCGCTACATGAAACGGTTATCCTTGGTAGGCCTGCCCCAGTGCGGCGGACTCACCTTTTTGGGTCATCAGTTTTCC
>JANOMG010000208.1:0-3553 GCA_031420175.1 Nitrospira sp. | reverse complement strand
CGAGCGTCGCTCGCTTGAGGGCCGGAACTGGAAGGTATTGGCCGAAGACATCAATGCCAATGCCTACGACCTGGTCATCATGGGCGCTTTGGGCGTCGGTGCGGTGAAGGACAGCGTGATCGGCAGCAACACCGAGCGGGTGCTTCGCCGCGTGCGAAACTCGGACATGCTGATCATCAAGCAAATCCAGCCGATGACCGGCGGGAGGATTGTGGTTGCCGTGGACGGCAGCCCCTATTCCTTCGGCGGACTCATGACCGGCCTCGCGCTGGGCAAGGCCTTCAACATGCCGGTCGAAGCGATTTCGGCCTTCGACCCCTATTTCCACTATGCCGCCTTTCACAGTATCTCGGGCGTGCTCAATGAGGAAGCAGGCAAGGTGTTTCGCTTCAAGGAGCAGGAGAAGCTGCACGAGGAAATCATCGACAGTGGCCTCGCAAAGATCTACCAGTCGCACCTCGACATCTGCCGCGAGATCGCTCAGACCGAGCAAACCGACGTCAAGACCACCCTGCTGGACGGCAAGGCCTTCGAGAAGATCATCCAATACGTGCGCAAGGATATCCCGGCATTGCTCATCATCGGGCGGATCGGCGTACACAGCGACGAGGATATGGACATCGGCAGCAACACGGAAAATCTCTTGCGGTCCGCGCCCTGCAATATCCTGGTGTCGAACCGGAAATATGTGCCGCCGATTGATACGCTGGCGGAATACACGATCGCCTGGACGGAAGAAGCCCTCCGCCGGATGGAAAAGATCCCCGTATTCGCAAGAGGCGTGGCCAAGACGGCCATCCACCGCTATGCCATCGAAAAGGGCCACACCATCATCAGCAACACGGTGGTCGATACGGCCATCGGACACATCCTGCCCAAGGGCGCGATGGACGCCATGCGCGCGCTGGGTGGCAGCCTGGATGCCGCAGGCATCGATCGTGACAAGATGCAGGCTGACGAGTCCGTGGCGAAGGATCTCATGGGCTCGACGCTCAGCGGCATGATGACCGAGATCGTGGAAGAAAAGCCGAAAGTCAGTGAAGCGACTCAAGCCTACTTGGATCGGATGACGCAGAACTACTTCGTCTGCGACGGCTGCGGCTACATCGGCAAGGGCGAGACGCCCGTGAAGTGCCCAGTCTGTGCAGCTGGAGGCGAGCGCTTCAAACTGGTCGACAAGACCATCTTCGAAGCAGCCGCGAACGCCGAAGGGCCGATTGAAACCGACCTGGCCTACGATGACGTCCCCATGCAATGGACCAAGGACGCCAAAGAAGGAATTCGTGCGGTCCCCGCCGGCTTCCAACGCCGGCGCGCCAAGGCCAAAATTGAAAAGACCGCTCGCAAGCTCGGCATGACCACGATCACGCTGGAGTATGCCGCACCGATGATTCAGGAAGCAGCCTCGGAAGACTACACCCCCATCTTCGCAAACAAGGGAACCGGCGCCTCAACCGAAGCCCAGGCGACCGTGGCCGCTGCGACGAACGGCACCAACGGCGCGACCACCTCCCACGAGAACGGTCATGGAAACGGGAACGGCCACGCGGCAGAACCTGCCCCCGCCTCTCCCTATACCTGGTCGCCTGAAGCCCAAGCCAGACTCGAACGAGCTCCTGAAGGGTTCATGCGTGAATGTACCCGTGCCCTCATCGAAAAACATGCCGATAAAATCGGCGTCACCGCCATTACGGTCGAAGTGGCCAATGAGGGTATCGAGCAAGCCAAGGACTATATGGCAGACGCCATGAAGACCGGCAACCTCAAGGACATGATCGCGAACCTGACCGGCTCGTCGAAGTCCGGGGCCAGCCACTGATGGGACGGTCGCTGCCGGTCTTGAATTTCCAGGCGCTGGGGGGAACGCTCGGCTCCATTCAGCAACAGGTGACGAAGTTCCTTACTCCGTCGTCCACTGCCCCGGCGCCGCACGATGGCCGGACCGTAGACGACTTCAAGCCCTATCTCATCGCGCTGAACCTCACGAAGCGCTGCAATCTCAAGTGCGACCATTGCTATCTCGACGCGACGACGAAGTCGGCCGGCGGGGACGACGAACTCTCGACCGAAGAATGCTACAAGCTCATCGATCAGATTGCCCAAGTCAACAAGGGCTGCCTTCTGGTGATCACGGGCGGAGAACCGCTCGTCCGTCCTGACATCCTCGACATCGCGCGCCACGCTGTGAAACTCGGCTTCATGGTGGTGTTCGGAACTAACGGCATGTTGATCGATGACCGAATGGCGAAGGATCTGGTCGAGATCGGCGTGATGGGCATGGGCATCAGTATTGATTCGCTCGATCCCCAGAAACACAATCGCTTCCGTGGCGTGCCCGGTGCATGGGAAGGCGCACTCGCCGGCATCGAGGCCTGCAAACGGAACGGGTTGGCGTTCCAAGTGCACTTCAGCGCGCAACCTATGAATTACCAGGAACTGCCTGAGGTGATCGATTGGGCGCACCAGCTTGGCGCCAAGGTGCTGAATGTCTTCTTCATGGTCTGCACCGGCCGCGGCGAAGAACTCACCGACATCACCCCGGCACAGTACGAAGAGGTGCTCGGCTACCTCGTCAACTGTCAGGATAATTACAAGGGGATGCTCGTCCGGGCCCGCTGTGCACCGCATTTCAAACGGCTGGCGTACGAGAAGGACCCGAACTCCCCGATTACCAAAGCCACGGGTTATATGGGCGGCGGCTGCCTCGCTGGCACCAACTACGCGCGTGTGACCCCCAACGGCGAATTGACCCCTTGTCCCTACATGCCATTGTCAGCCGGGAATATTCGCGAGACAAGCTTCGTCGATCTGTGGGAAAAATCCGACGTCTTCAATTCCTTCCGCTATCCGCAACTCAAGGGCAAATGCGGTGATTGCGAATATACCGACATCTGCGGCGGCTGCCGCGCCCGCCCCTACGTCGATCACGGCGATTGGCTGGACGAAGATCAGTGGTGTCTCTACACCCCGAAGGGGGGCGAGAAGATCAAAGTCGCCTTCAATACGCCGGAAGAAAGCGACGTGGCCTGGGATACGGACTCAGAGTCACGGCTCAACAAGATTCCCTATTTCTTGCGCGCCATGGTGAAAAAGGGCGTCGAAAAGCACGCGCGCGAGCATAGCATCCCCCTGATTACCATCGAGTTGATGGAAGAGCTCCGCAAGAAACGGTTCGGCAACGACGCGCCAGTCTTCAATTTCGACGTAAAGGGCAAGGAGTGAGGAGTCGGGGATAGGACCGCCGGGCGGTCCATGCATCCTCCGCCCTTCCTGCTCACCCCCTCACCAAACTATGGACGCTCTTCAAAGCATCGGCACCGACCTCAATACCCTGATCCCGATCATCAACCATTGGTTCCACCTCTTGTCGGCGGTCATCTGGATCGGCGGACTCGCGTTCCTCGTCATGGCCGTGACCCCTGGACTGAAAAAAGCGGTCGCCAAGGAGCAGATCAAGCCGATCACCGATGTGTTCTATCAGCACTACAAGAAGGTCGCGGGCATTCTGCTCGTCGTCCTGCTCTTTACCGGGGGCGTCAACTTCCACTATGTC
>JANOMG010000207.1:0-6630 GCA_031420175.1 Nitrospira sp. | reverse complement strand
ATGGCAGGAAGCTGGATGGAGAGGAATTTTAAAATGCCACGAAAACCGACACTAAGAGAGGGAACTGAGCCGTACGCCGGATCGGTGAACTCGATGAGGTCGGTCAAACGCCCGATCAAGAGGGACATGCGGGCCATCACGGTATAACCGAAGGCCGCGCCGAAGGCGATCATCAGGAAGAGGATTCCGGTCCGCGCGACAACCTTGCCGGGCCCCGTATGCTCAACGGAGAAGAAAAAGTAAAACAGGACGGAGCTGACCCCGATCAGGATGATGATGGTGTTGATGCTGCTGGCCGGGTTGAGGAGGTTCCACGTAAACGTAAGCCCCTCGCCAGGCACCATCACCAGGAGCGGACGGACCGTGTCCTCGATCTGCTTCAGAATGTATGAAGAAATCACTCGCGGGATCGCGAGCCCTGACCCAACCCCCACGATGAACGCGAAGGCGTAGCGCGACAGCCACGCGGCTTTGGGCACATAACGCGTGAGCATGAGCGCCCCGATGGCAACCGGAATTAATAGCGCCCATTCCCCATGCTCGACGATCGGCTTCCAGATGAGATGTACGATTACCGTATCGTAGGTCTTGACGATGGTATAGCCGACCGACACGCCGACGTAGAGATTCTCCGCCAACTTGAACAACGGATTGTCCTTATAGAGGAACGAGAAAATGAAGAGGGTCAACCCCGTTGCTACCCAGGCCCCGATGATCGTTTCAATCGGCATTGGTCCTCACGCTCCCGAGCGGCTCTGTTGTGTGGCTTGTCTACGCATGGAGAAATAGAACAGATTGCAGATGATCACGAGCACGATGATGGCGAGATGGGTGGCCGATTGGGCATCCATGCCGGCAATGGCTTTCCCCTTCTGGCCAATCAACGTTTCATACTCAGCGGCTCCGCGTAACCCACCGATTAATCCATTGATCTGGCCGCTCCGCAACAGCGGATAGAGCCCCGGCGCCATCACGCCGGTGCAACCGCCACCAAGCTCGAACTTGTACTTGTCCTTGCCGAACACATACCAGGCTTCCACGCCGGGATTGCCAGCGCCCAGGCTGATGGCATAGTTCACATCGCGCAGGTTGGCGATGCCTTGCAGCACCGGCATACCCTTCGTAGGCTTGCCGTTGTAGTCGGCCGGAAAGGCCCCGTAGAGGTCCTGCCCCATGTTGATGATCACGGCGGTCCCGCCAGGGCTCCAGCCGAGGAACACATAGTCCTTCCCGCTTTCCTTGCCCATCTCGCGGGCGACCTGCGTGACGACCTGATCGGCCATGCCCGTGCCGGAAACCCAGAGCGTCATCGCCACCACGCGCAGATTCTTCCTGAAGGCATGCCGCAGCAACGAGATCGCTTGAGGATGCAGCTCGGGCTTCGAGGCCGGATCGAAGTCCAGCGAGAGGAGAAACACGGATCCCTCGGGGAGCGACTCGATGTAGTCATAGACCCCGCGCACCTCCGGCGAAATCTTGATTGGCAACCCGACTGGATAGAGCAGCGGCAAGAGCGTGCAGAGGCCGATCACCAGAAAGATGATCCGCCGGTCGATTTTCAGCATGCGTTCAGCGAAGCTCATGGCAGTGCTCAGTGATGGATGCGGAGAAGCCAGCCGATTTTCCTCGTCACACATCACTCCTTACCTCCCCCAAGATACGACCGTTCCATGCCGAAGATAATCTTGATGGAGAGCGCGACCGTGCCGAGGCTGACGCCGATCAGGATCGCACGCCGCACCGACGCATTCAGCACGTTCAAGATCCACTGAGACAGGTCGCCGCTGAGCGGGATGAGATATTCTCCGAGTGGGACGCGGCCCATCATGACGATCACCGCCGCAATGAGCAGCACCGCCGCCTCGCGGCTCCGCGCGCGGAACGACCGATAGGCGGCCGAGGCGATGAAGAACGCGAGAATGGCGAACATCGTCCCTTGGAGCGGGACCATCATGAAGTTATAGACCCACCCAAAGGCCGTCATGGTACCGTCGACGGCTTCCTTGCCATTCGACCACAGGCCGACCGCAATGGTCCCCAGCATGCTGACATAGAGCACGAAACTATAGCCCCATCCCGCTTCTTTGCGGCGGATCTTCATCGCATGGACATGGAACAGGCTGCTGACACCCAGCACCAGCGCGAACCCGCCGATGATCTGGAGCCACTTGGTGACGGAGGTCAGCATCTGCTCCGATGCCGGGTGCGGCACATAATATTGCGCCGCGAACACCAGCCCAGTGATGAGCGTGATCAGGAGCGGAACCTGTCGGCGAAGAAAGATCATTTCACGTCCTTGAATACATCCAGAAATAGTTGTGGCCACTGCGCATCAAGCAGGACCCCGAGGGTCGCCAGAATGGTCCCGATGCCGAGGACGCCGAGGATGAGCGCCTTGCCGATGTCCTGTCCGCGCAACGTGCCGACCTGCACTGGTTCTCTGGAGAGGTAGGCGCTGGCGGCGTACAGCTCCTCCCCAATCAAGGTGTAGTCGCAGGTGGTGACGAAGAACGGGAGCTGGTGATCGGAGTCCGTTCCGGCAATTTGGATCGCACCGGTGCTCGCGCCCGTTTCAGTCAGCAGCAACGCCTCGGCAAAGTACGCCCCCATAAAGAAATTCGCTGCCGGTTTTTTGCGCAGCATAATGCCGTCCACCGCCGCGGTATAGCTGAATTGGTCCGACGTAATGAAAAAATTCGAATCGTCCTTGTAGAGATCCGGCTTGCCTGCTTCCAGATAAGCTTGCTTCGTAATTTCCTGGCAGACGGCCATGGTGATCGGATCGCGGTGCGGCACGAGCAACTGAGTCTCGTAGGCCGCAGTGCGTTTCGCCACGCGCCCGAGGATGACCGCCGCGGCAATGGTGGAGGGATCGCTCATGTCATGGGCGCCAGTGAGGTAGAGGATCGGCTTGCCCAACTCAGTCGCGCGACCAATCGCTTCATCCACGGCATCGAGGCCGGGAATGCGCCGGAGAAAGATCTCCCGCTTTCTGGCCGTACTGATGGCATAGAACACGATGCCGCCGAACAGAAGCGCCAGTAACAAATTATTGATCTGATTCCAGTTCATCCAATTCGGTTGTGGCGTAGCCTGCACCGGCTGGGCAATCCCTCGATCGTCACTCAGAACTGCAGCCACCGTGATGCTGTAGATGGTTCCGTCCTTGAGTTCGACGCCCCTCCCGTTTCTCAGCATGAACTGGTGCTGGTCTCCAGTCGTCGGCCTCGTCCACCAGGGCCACTTAGATTCACGAACATAGTGCTGGTTCGCAGGGAACTCCGCCACGACCTTCATCGCCGCAAGATCCGCGACCGTCGTTCCCTCGCTGAGTAGGATCTGATACCTGGTCGCGGCACTATCGTAGGGAGCGGGCGACCAGATCACGGTCAGGCTGCCGCCGCCGTCGCTGGGGGTATCGAACGCACGAACATCTTGCGGGGGGGAGAGGGTCTTCTTCGTCTGGGCGTCGGTTTGCGCAAATACCGGCAAGACAGACAGACAAAGTGCAGCTGCTAGCAGCAGAATACCCCTGCATGCTGAACGGCCATTGTCACGTTTCATGTCTAACGTCTCACGTTTCACGCTTATGAGCCCTCAATCAATTCAATATTCGTCCGCGGAATCATGGCCCTGCTGCCGTCGGAAAAACGGACTTCCATCACGCGCACTTCGCTCTCGGTCGGAATCTTCTGGAGATCGGATGGCAGACTCGCCACTTCGCCGATCTTGCCGAATAAGGGATCTCGAATGACGCGCACCTGGTCGCCGATCCGAATGCCTTCTCGCTCCGAAACGGCGGCAATACCGTGAGCGCCTGATGTCCCCGTGGGAATGATAATTTCCGGTCGAATGACGCCGGCACGAATTTGCGTGGCCCCTGAGATAGAAGCCTGTTGTCCCGCATGGGCGGAGAGGAGATTGAAGGTCTTGCCGGCCATGGGAATGGTGCCGAACCCTTCGGTGAGGATCAGGGTAAAGCCGACCTGTTCCGTGCCTGTGATGGCCACGCCAAGATCGTAGCCCAGGAGTGCGCGCAAATCCTTATCATGAATGCCGCCAATAACCAACCCTACAACCCCCACCTCTTTCGCGCGAGCCAACGCGTCCGACGAGATGAAGGAGCCGCCCACAACCACCTTGCCCTTCATGCCCGCCGTCAGGTGACGCGGCGTAAGGACTTCGTCCGGCGACGTCACCGCGATCACGATCTCACCCCTGGTTTCACCGCCGATGCCGAAGATCCCCTGCACCAGGCTGCAATCCGTCTCGACCACGACGCCCTGCTCTGGAATCACCTCGACAATGAGCCCATCCACATAGCCCAGTAACTCCAGGACGCGCGGTGGCTCCCGCAACAGCACCTGCCCTGTGACAGTCGAAACGGATTCCACGACGCCGGTGATCGGCGAGAGGACTTCCGTCTTGAACCACTTCATGAGGGGTTTGTTCTCGGCCAGGATCTCGTCCTTCTGCACCGGGTCGCCGGCCTTCTTGATCAAATATTCGTGGATCTCGTCAGGCGCCACGCCCAACTGATTGGCGAGATTCAGCGGATAGACCTTCCCCGGCAACTCCGCACGAGCGACAGCCTGATTCGCACGCACCGTCTCCCCGGCTGTGACCAACACGGTGCCTGGCAACGACAACAACCGTCGACGACGGACCGTGGTCTGCTCTGTGACGGTTAAGCCTGGGGTGTAGGAATGGGCCATAGTTTTAATGCCGTGATAGGTGATCAGTGATGCGTACGGAGCGTACATTCTCAGCCCCTCTCGCCCATCACCCTTCACGCATCACACTTCACTGATTGGATACAGTCCGACTGCCTGATACCATTTTGTCAGCGCTGCCACTCGGGCTTCGTGGTCGGTCGGCAACTGCAAGGGACGTCCACGCCCATCGAGCAAGAGTCCTACTACACCACCTTGCACCTCTCGCGTGACCGACACTCCTGCCCCTGCCCCGAGGTTCACCTGTTTCGCTGGCTGGACCGTGATCGAGGCCTTCTGATCGCTGGCCAATGGAACCAGTCGCAGGTCGCCGAACGAAAGTTGCCCCTTGTCCACGCGACCATCCGGGAAGGTGATGGCATAGTCCGCGCACCGTTCCCCGTCCTTCCCCTGCCCGATCGGCGCGACGCAGGTCCCCAAATAGACCATGCAATCACGGACAAAGACATCGGTTGCCGCCTTCTCATCGATCGTCGAGAGCACGCCGAGATGCGGCATCATGAAGATACTGTCGACTGAGAGCCTCGTCACTCCGAGCGGTTCATAGGCATCCACCATCATGAGCATCGATTGGATGCGGCGCGGCGCATGGGACAAAATCCCGCCGCTCCCGACGATCAAATCGAGCTTGAGCATATCGATCAGCGTCTTGCCGGACTGCTGCTGCTCGAACACATCCGAGATCGTACGTTCCTGCTGGATCCCCTTGAGGGCCGTCGCGAGGGACTTATGATGGATCAAGGCAAGCCGGAGCGCCTCACGGGCAATCGCATGTTCGATCTGCAACTCGTCCAGCGTCTGCGGAATCGTCGTCGGCCTGACCATCTTGTTTTTGATCCGATTGCGGAGCGCCTGTTCGTCGATCGTGAAGGGCACCCACCGCATGATATTGGCGAGCCCTGCTTCCGCCAGCACGTTGGAAATGCTGTACGACATCCCGAGGTTCGCACTGACGGTCCGATTGACGAGTCCCTCGAAGACCGAGAACACGTCCGTCGTCGCGCCGCCGATATCCACCCCGATCAAGTTCAAATGCTCACGCTTGGCGATCGTTTCCATGATCACGCCGACCGCCGCCGGCGTCGGCATGATCGGCGCACCGGCCATCTCGATCAGTTTCTTGTAGCCCGGCGCCTGCTGCATGACGTGTTCGAGAAACAGGTCGTGAATCTTGTTGCGCGCAGGCGCGAGATTCTCCCGTTCCAACACAGGACGAATGTTGTCGGTCAACACCAGCGCGGTTTTCTCTCCCAGGATTTTTTTCACTTGCGGCTGCGCGTCTGTGTTGCCCGCGTAGACCAACGGAAGCTTATAGGTGGCCCCGAACCGGGGGCGTGGGTCCGCCGCCGATATGTACTCCGCCATCTCCACCACATGGGTGACCGCGCCGCCGTCCGTCCCGCCGGACATCAAGATCATGTCCGGTCGCATCGTCCGGATACGCTCGATCTTTTCATGAGGCAACCGGCCGTCGTTCGAGGCCAACACATCAATGACGATCGCCCCCGCCCCGAGCGCGGCCCGTTGCGCGCTTTCCCCCGTCATATTCTGCACGACACCGGTCACCATCATCTGCAACCCGCCGCCCGCGCTGCTGGTGGAGATGTAGATATCCACCCCTGTCTTCGCATCCCGACAGGGCGTGATGATTGTGTCACCGTCCAGGATTTTTCGGCCGGAGAGTTCTTCAATTTCCGCAATCGCGTTGAGCACCCCGCGGGTCACATCTTCGAACGGCGCTTCCACCGTCGTCGGGGCTTCCCCGCGATAGGTCTGGCGGTATTCGTCGCCGACCTTCTCGATCAGAATAGCTTTGGTCGTGGTACTGCCACAGTCGGTGGCCACGATCACGTTGAGGGGCTTGGCCATCACCGGCTTGTTGGGTGCTGCATTCGGC
>JANOMG010000206.1:0-7502 GCA_031420175.1 Nitrospira sp. | reverse complement strand
ACCCCACTTGCTGACTGTAGGTGTCCATAATCCAGGCCATGACCTGGGCATCTGTGCCGACGTCCGGCGCCGGCACATCTTTCTCCGGGCCGATCAAGGGGAAGATTTCCGCTGCATAGCGTCTGGTCAATCGCTGTAATTCTGCCGGCGATAATTGTTTCGGATCGACCGCGACCCCACCCTTCGCTCCGCCATAGGGTAGGTCGGCCAATGCGCATGTCCAGGTCATCCACATGGCGAGTGCCGCGACTTCTCCAAGATTCACGTTCGGGTGATAGCGAATGCCGCCCTTGGTGGGGCCGCGAGAGGAATCATGCTGCACACGATAGCCGGTATAGACTTCGACTCGGCCGTCATCCATTCGAATGGGCACGCTGACGATCAGAGACCGCTGTGGAAGCTTCAGCCGCTCGCGTAAATTGGGATCGAGTTCCATGGCCTCGGCTGCTTGGTCAAATTGCGCCACCGCCAGTCGGAAGGTCGGTGTGTCGAGTTCGTGCATAGGTGGTTCCTCTCGTCAGCTGTGCGTGAGCGTCGTCGCGGCGAGGGCATTGTGATGGTGTTCCTGCCCCACGATCTCGGGCGGGAGGTTCATCCATTGTATGTTGAACGTTCGCGCGAATTCCTGCGCCACCTGTTGCGCGACGGTCGAAATGGACAAGGGAGACTGTCGGATCTCAGCTATGGACGTGATAGGGCACGCGGTCAGGCCGCAGGGCACGATATGGGAGAAGGGGGAGAGGTCCAGATCGACGTTGAGCGCGAATCCGTGAAGAGTCACGCCATGATCGATCCGGACTCCGATCGCCGCAATCTTTGCATCCGCATCACGCCAGCGGACCCAGACGCCAGGTCTCTTCTCGACACGATAGCCTTCAATCCCCCATCGCGCGAGCGTATGGATCAAGACCTCCTCCAACTTCCGCACATACTGTTTCGGTCCTGAGCAATAACGCGACAGCTTGAGGATCGGATAGCCCACGATCTGTCCCGGTCCATGATAGGTAATGGAGCCGCCACGATCGACGGATTGGAAGTTGGCACCTGTTTGGCGGAGGATCTCTTCTCCGCAGGCCCAATGTGTGGGTTTGGTACTTCGACCAAGGGTATAGACGGGCTGATGCTCAAGGAGTAACAACGTATCCC
This sequence comes from Nitrospira sp., assembly GCA_031420175.1. Lineage (GTDB taxonomy): Bacteria > Nitrospirota > Nitrospiria > Nitrospirales > Nitrospiraceae > Palsa-1315. The sequence goes on along the minus strand of JANOMG010000206.1, from coordinate 6,356 downwards.
CTTGTCTCTCCGCAATCCGTTCTTCCAGTAATTGTTGCTGCAGTATCCAGGCTTCGTCATAGGGGACCGGCTTGGGAAACTGGATGAGCGTGCCTTCTTGCGGACTGGGCCTGCTCTCTTGCCCTGTGAAGTCGTGACTGTGCCGGGATCCGTCGGCGTGATTCATGGGAGAGCCTTCTGCAGCGAAGGCTTCTGAATCGAGATTGTGGACTGGACGTTTTTCCTCTGCACGGTCAGTTGCAGGGACGGCTGGTCTCCTGATCGACGGATGGAGTGCCACCAGTCGCCGAGATTGTAGATCTGATGTTGGTCGACAGCGGTCACGATATCGCCGCTCTGAAGGCCCCCAACGGCGGCTGACCCTCCCGGCTCGACATTCAGCGCCAAGACCCCACGGTCACCGTCCAGTCCGAAACTCGCCATGATGCTTGCGGTGATGGTCACAGGCGTAAATCCAATGTCCGGGCGAAGGACCGACCCACGGACGATCATCGATTGAATGTGGGGGTAGATGGCCTCCATCGAAATCGCATAACTAATGGCCTGGGCAGATGGAGCGATAGCCACGTTAATGCCGATCACATGTCCGGCCAGATCCACGAGTGGACCTCCGCTATTGCCAGGGTTGATAGCCGCATCGGTTTGGATCAGATCGTAGAGTGTTTCGCCATCCGGAGTGAGCACTGAGCGATCGACGGCACTGACGACACCGGCAGTGACGGTCGAGCCCCCCTTGAGCGCGAGGGGATTGCCGATGGCAACGACCGACTCGCCAATCTCAAGCACCGGCACAGGGCTGAGCGTCGCGGGCACCAAGTCCGTTGCCGTGATCTTGACGAGGGCCAGGTCCAGCAGGAAATCCCGCGCAACGACACGGCCTGGGGTGAGCCGACCCGTTGAGAGTCCGACGACCAGGCTCTTGATACCCGCAACCAGATGATTGTTCGTCAGGATATAGCCGCTCTCGTCGATAATCACGCCGGACCCAGACCCCGATTGGGCCTGCGTGGGAGTGGCCGGCATGCCGCGAGTGAGAATGGTGACGACCGAAGGGCGGACTTTCGCCACGACCGCGGGAATCGACAGGGATTTTTCGTGGGAGGAGATTGATCTACCCACTGGTTCAGCATAGGCAAATGGCGCATCCAGTGCTAACGCCATGACAAGAAGGAGAAGGAATTGAATGGTGAGGAAGCGAAAGAGGAGGGAACTCGTCTGTGTTCTGTGCACGGTCGTCATGAGGCCTCGCTTACTGAGTCGGCCTCATTGTGGCATAAGTTCCCTCAGGGTGAAAGCTGCAGAACAGGGGCGAGGACGATCCTCGTTCCTGTTCTGCTAAGTGAGACCGAGCTTACTGGATGGCGGCAAACATTTCCTTGATCTGTGGAGTCTTCAGTTTCTTGAGCGCTTTTGCTTCGATCTGGCGAATCCGCTCCCTTGTCACCGAGAGGCTCTGCCCCACCTGTTCCAGGGTACAGGACTGATCGTGGCCGATGCCGAAGCGCAACCGGATGACGGTTTGCTCTCGGGGCGTGAGCATGCCGAGAATACGTTCGAGTTGCTGCGCCATTTCCGTCAGGTGCACATTGGCATCTGGTGGGACGGCTTGCAGGTCGGGGAGTAGTTCCCCGAATTCCGTGCTTCCGTCACCCACCAGTTTCTCCAGGGCGACCGGCTCTTGAAAGGCCTGCACGGTTTCGTGGAGTCGCTCCGGTCTCATCCGGAGCACGTCCGCCACTTCTTCGATTCGAGCCGGACGGCCCAGCTGTTGCCCGAGCCGTCTGGTGACGCGGAGGATCCGGTGCGAGGCTTCAGTTTGGTGAACCGGGATGCGAATGGTCCGCGATTGATCCGCGAGCGCACGGGTGATGCCTTGGCGGATCCACCAGGTGGCATAGGTGCTGAACTTGAATCCTTTGCGGTATTGATAGCGTTCGGCCGCTTTCATCAACCCGATATTGCCTTCTTGCACGAGGTCCAACAGAGTCAGCCCTCGGCCCGTGTAATGTTTTGCGACATCCACGACGAGCCGCAGGTTGCAGCGCACCAATTCGTCCTTTGCCCGCTCAAGCACGACCCGAGCGGAGCGAAGGGTGGCCAACCCTTCCGTGATCTGCCTGGCGATAGTCACCGGAAGCTTCTGTTGTCTCGTTCCCTGGTTGATCATCTCGGTGAGACTCTGTTCCGCCTTATCGAGCGCGGTGGCGGAGAGTCCACTCAAACCTTTGACCATCTGGAGCGTGTGTTGTGCCTTGAGCACAGAGTCTGAACGCTTGAGTTTCGGGAAGACTCGTAAGGTGTGGCGTAAGGCCTTCCGAATCGTGCTCGTTCCGGAATCGATCTTTTTCGCCAGCTCGACTTCTTCTTCTCTGGTCAAGAGGGCGCGTTCGCCGAAGGAGCGAAAATAAAGTGACTCCAACATGAACGGGCCATCGCTCACTGCGGCACGAGTCGCCGCTTTCACTGGCTCCTCTGGTTGTTCCTCTTCGGAGGTGTCTTTGCCGATCACATCTAAGAGGTCGCTCGCTTCGGGATCGTCTGCATCAACATCCTTTGCCATCGGGACAAGTTCTTCTGGCTCAGGGGTTGGGAATAGACTCTCTTTCATATCGTCGCCCCTCCTCTGACTATCTGATGTGTTGCTCCGCATGGTCGTGACCTCAATAGGTTTTGGTTCTTGTGTCCTACCCTATGAGAGACAGTTATCCTCCAAACGATTCATGCTGGGCTCTGTGCTGACGGGCTGTTCTCTTGTCTCACTACGGAGCAAATCCTGTGCTGGATTGTTCATGAGAATGGCGGATCGCAATCTTATGGAAAAGGCAGCACTATTAGAGTGGTTTAATGAGGATCTCAGAGAGGGAGTGAGGCAACCTTGCTGCAGATGTGTAGGGATGGCAATCGAGCAACAGGCTCAATCGCCACATCTACTTCTGGGTCGGCCTATTCAGAAAAGGGGCGATTGTATGGATGGAAGGCGAGAAAGTTGTGGTGGGATTTATTTCCGCTGCGATCTCGACGAGTGTGTAAGTCTAGCGCAGGTGTCATACGTGCAATGAGTTTCTCAAGAAGACTCATGGTAGAGGTCAAGAAATCGGTCATTGCGTTCGTTTGTTCTGGTTGAAAACCCGGCGTAGCGCTTCTAGAATGACCCCCGATGTCACAATTTCAATCAGGCGAACGTATCCATCTGGTCGACAAGAAGGGGCGGCAGTATGCCCTGACCCTGAAGGCTGGAGATCGCTACCAACTGAGCGGTCACAAAATTGCCCACGACGACCTCATTGGAAAGCCAGATGGCTCTCTGGTCACGCTCTCCGGCAACAAGCCGATGTTGGCGCTCAAGCCGACGTTTGGCGACTATGTGTTAAAGATGCCGCGTGGCGCGCAGGTGTTGTACCCCAAGGATCTTGCGCTCATTCCCATGTGGGCGGATGTCTATCCTGGCGCGCGTGTCTTCGAAGCGGGGACCGGCTCCGGGGCGTTGACGATGGCCCTCTTGCGTGCCGTGGGCCCGCGTGGCGTAGTCGTGACCTACGAAGCCCGCGAAGATTTCGCTCAGACGGCGATGACAAACATCGAACGGTACATGGGCCCGATGCCGAACCTTATTCCCCTTCGTCGGAACGTGTATGAGGGTATTAGCCTGCTCGACGATGGTCTGCCTTTTGATCGTCTCGTCCTCGATCTTCCTGAACCCTGGCAGGTGGTGCCGCATGCCGCACAGGTTCTTCGTTCCGGCGGCATGTATTTGAGCTTTGTTCCCACCGTTCCTCAAGTGGTGCAGACGGTTGAGGCCCTTGAGAACGCGATGGTCTTTGGCATGATTGAAACGTTTGAATCGCTATTGAGGACCTGGTCGATTCAGGGGCGTAGCGTACGGCCTGATCACCGAATGGTTGCCCATTCAGGCTTCATTACCGTAGCCAGGAAAATTGAGTCCGGTTTATGGCCCGCAGCTCAAGCGGTTGAGGCGGCAGGCGAGGCCGCTGATGATCGTGAAGAGCGAGAGGACGACACGCGATGAACCGGTTGAGTGGAAAGGTGGCGATCGTCACGGGGGGCAACGCCGGTATCGGTGAAGCGATCGCGAAGGCCTTTGCGCGCGAAGGAGCATCGGTCGTGATCACCGGAAGACGGCAGGGGGAGCTGGACCGGGTCGTGAACGACATCGTGAAGGCGCAGGGCAAGGCCTTTGCCGTTGCCGGATCAGTCACGGATGAAGCGCATGTCCAGGAGACGGTGCGTCGGACTGTGCAGCAGTTCGGGCGGCTGGACATCCTCATCAACAATGCCGGAGTCGGGGACTTTGGAAAGCGCCTTCATGAGACGGATGATGCAACCTGGGCGCAGGTCCTCGACGTCAACCTGACCGGGGTTTTCCGCATGACACGCGCTTCCCTGCCTCAGATGGTGAAGCAGGGGAAGGGGGCGATCGTCAATATTTCCTCCATCGCGAGTTTGGTCGGGCTTCCCACCTTGTCTGCCTATGCTGCCTCTAAGGGAGCGCTCGATGCCATGACCAGAGCCCTTGCCGTCGATTATGCCAAGGATGGCATTCGCTGCAACGTGGTGAATCCAGGATTGATTGATACGCCCATGGCCGCTCCGCTGATGAGCAACCCCGAGCAACTGGATCCCATTCTGGCGCACTATCCTATCCGGCGAGTCGGGAAGCCGGAAGAAGTGGCCAGCATGGTCCTCTATCTCGCGTCCGACGAGGCAGCCTGGGTCACGGGCGGGACCTTCCCTGTCGATGGGGGGATGACCATCTCGTAAGGTGCATTCCCTGCGATGAATGCCGGTCGGTTGACCGGAACACGAAATAGCAGTCGCCCCTCTCGAACCTATGGATATCAACGCACATACTCAGTTCTGCGGCGTCATCGGCAATCCCGTCGAACATTCGCTGTCACCTGCGATTCATAATGCCGCGTTTCAGAAACTCGGTTTAAACTTCGTGTATCTGGCCTTCCGGGTGGAAGTGATCGGCGATGCGATCAAGGGGCTGCGATCCCTGGGCAACTTTCGTGGCGCCAGCGTGACCATCCCCCATAAGGTGGCGGCCGTTCCCTTTCTCGATTCTGTCGAACCGACCGCCCGTCATATTGGCGCGATCAATACCATTGTGGCCGAGGGCGGGACTCTGACAGGCTATAACACCGATGCGACCGGTGCCTTGCGCGCGCTTCGCGAGGGGGGGGCTGCCTTGAAGGGGCGTCAAGTAATCATGCTGGGGTCCGGAGGCGCTGCTCGCGCGATTGCCTTCGCGCTCGGGACAGAGGCTGGGATCGATCGCTTGACCATACTAGGAATCGATGATCGGGAACGCACGGATTTGACCCGGGATCTCCAGTCGAAGACAGGGCTGACCGTGCAGGAATTGCCTCTTAATGAAGGGACGTTGCGAAAGGTTCTGCCGGATGCTCAGGTGCTGATCCATTGCACACCGACGGGCATGTCGCCCAAAGTGCACGAGACCTCTGTGCCGGCGACGTTGCTTCATGCCGGATTGACGGTCATGGACATCGTATACAATCCTCGGGACACCCAGTTGCTAAAGGATGCAAAGGCGGCAGGTTGTCGTGTGATTCCAGGTCTCGAAATGTTCCTTCATCAAGCCGCGGCGCAGTTTGAGCATTGGACCAATCAGGCCGCGCCGACCGACGTCATGCGCGCCGTGCTGGAGTCCCGCTTCTCATGAATATCGTCCTGATCGGCTATCGAGGGACCGGCAAGAGTACGGTGGGCAAGCTGCTGGGGGCGCGATTGGGACGAGCGCTTGTGTCAACCGATGCGGAGATCGTCACGCGGGCAAAGCGTACGATTCCAGAGATCGTGGCCCAAGAGGGATGGGAGTATTTTCGCGATCTGGAGTCCGATATCTGCAGGGAACTAGCCAGCCGTGACCATCTCGTGATCGATACCGGCGGCGGGGCCATACTTCGCGCGCAGAATGTCGAGGCATTGAAGAAGACCGGCACGTTGTTTTGGCTCACGGCCTCCGTCGAGACGATTGTGAAACGAATCGGCGGTGATAATCAGCGCCCCTCGTTGACGGGGACCAAGTCATTCATCGATGAAGTTCATGACGTGCTGCGGGAGCGGACGCCGAAGTATCAAGCGGCTGCCGACCACGTCATCGTGACGGACAATCGATCGGTCGATCAACTAGCTGAGACGCTACTCACACTGGTGTGAACCTGTTCAGTCATTGTCTCTGTCATGTCAAGATGAGGCTGTGCCCTCGCCCCGTTCTTGACAAGGCCTCCTTCGAAGTGTTTGAAATAGTCTAGCGCGCCCGTAGCTCAATTGGATAGAGCATCGGACTTCGGATCTGCTCTCATCCTCTCACA
>JANOMG010000205.1:0-4131 GCA_031420175.1 Nitrospira sp. | reverse complement strand
TGTCTCAAAGTTGTTGACAGGCCCAGGAGATCTGTAACTCAGAGCGGAAATCTCCATCATGGCCACTCCTTCAGCAAATACCAGATTTGACTCTCACCATGCCCTATGGTAGATTGCTCGTTCGTACGAGTCGGCACTATGCCTCGCGGCCCCATCTCACTCAATCGCCTCAGCGTGATGATTTAGGACGTGCTACTCATACGTTCCATTGAGTCTCTGCGTGAATACCTGGCAGAAAGATGGACGAAGTGATTTAGGCATTCTATCCGACCCCTTCATCTCCATCGAGCATCATTCCAAAATGGAGATGCCTGGTTCTATAAAGGAGCATCTATGAAGCTATCCACTGGGTGGCGAGCCGACAAGACGAGAAAGAACCGAGCACGGGCGACGCGGAAACCAAAAATCAGATGGGAAGTGCTCGGCCTTCCAAGTCCTCTTAATACCAGCCTGACGACCTCAATGGAAGACATTCGTCAGCAAGTGTCGAACATGGCAAGCCGTGGATTCGGCCTGGGCACTCGTTCTCGCACGGCTGAACGAGAAGCAAAAACCACCAATCATGCTCCTGACTCGACCAGCAAGAGACGACGAGGAGCGACGGAACAGTCTCCATCATAGGCAGGGCAGGATCATAACTGCAGGCGATTGACGAATCACTACGAGTCGTCACGCAAAGGAGGGCACCATCGGACGAGCAGGAAAAACGACCATCGCAAAACGAGACCGTGAGAAAGCGAAGCAAGTTCAGCGACGCGATAAAGACGTCCGCCGAGAACAACGTAAGACCGAGAAGCCAGATCGCCCCTCGACCACAGAGGGAGGAGAAGATCCAGATTTGGCCGGGCTTCAGTGGGGCCCACAAGAGCCCCTGTATTAAGGAGTGATGTGAGCGCGCGTCCTGCACATCACTCTAACCCTACGCCGCCCGAACAAAGCGATCAGCGGCAAGCATTGCCTGCGGCTGTAGGGTGACCATGCTGCGATACTCGCCCTTCTTTTCACCATTAGTACGACGCTATCCTCATCAGTCAGAACCAGCACATCGCGCCGCAATCAGGATAGCCGGACGCAGTGCCGCATCAACGTTGGAGACCCTGATCGGACACTGGCAATTGAGGGCGGCCAGACGGCCAATTCCGTCAGTCCGTCGATGATCCACTCCCCTCCATCCTCGCGAAACCTGACCTTCGTGCCGCCAGGCATTCTTACCCATCCCTTCACAAGTTGCAGCGCCTCAGTCTTAGCATTTGGCATGATGATACTCCTCTTGGTCGCTCACCCCCTATACCAATCAATGGATACAAGTCGCTGCCATTTCCCTAGTTGTTCGGATCTGCCCTGCGAAACCTAGCCCCCATCTGGCGCAATGGGACTCGGCTGATGCTGGCGTCGCTCCTCGCCTGGACGCCCCCACCGCTGATGATCACCTCTGGAACGATCCGGCATCCTCGAATGCGGCCGATCACTGGGGCATGGGCTTCCCTCTGCCAACGGCACAGGATGCCCCAACAACGTTTCGATCGCGCGCAGCTGATCACGATCCTCGGATGTCACGAAACTGGTGGCTCGCCCAGTCATCTTCATCCGAGCTGTCCGTCCAATACGATGAATATAGTCCTCCGGATAATTCGGCAAATCGTAATTCACCACGTGGCCGATATTCGCCACGTCAATCCCGCGGGCTGCCACATCCGTCGCGACGAGAATTCTGACCTGTCCTCGCTTAAACCCATCGAGAGCACGAAGACGCTGAGGCAGCGTTCGGTCTCCATGGATCACCGCAACGCGGTGACCAGCCTGCTCTAGCGTCTGCCCAAGTCGATCGACCCGACTCTTTGTCCTAGCAAATACGAGAACGGTACCTCGTTCCACTCCTAACAACGCCACCAACAAATTCGTCTTCTCCTGGGACGACGTATAATGCACCGCCTGAGTCACACCTTCAGCCGTCGTCGAGTGCGGCGTCACCATCACACGAACGGCATCCTTCAGGCTCGCCTGAACCAAACGGGTCACGTCAGTCGGAAGCGTGGCGGAAAAGAGTAACGTCTGCCGCTCCAACGGCAGCGCGTCAAGAATCTGATTGATCTGCGGAGCAAAGCCCATATCGAGCATACGGTCGGCTTCGTCGAGCACCAAAATTTTAATGGGGGCCATATTGACCGTCCCGTTCCACATATGGTCCAGCAAACGCCCTGGCGTGGCAACCAAGATATCGGGCTGCTGACGCAGCCCTCGAATCTGCGCCTGCATATCGCTCCCCCCGACAATAACCGTGGCAGAAATGTTGTGACTTCGACCGAGCTTTTCAATCGAACCAAAAATCTGCAGCGCTAATTCCCTCGTTGGTGCGAGAATCAACGCCTGCGGATGACCTTTCGGCAGGACTGCGAGGCGCTCGATCATAGGAACCACAAATGCCGCCGTCTTCCCTGTACCGGTTTGCGCACACCCAATTACGTCCCGGCCCTCAAGAGCTGGGGGAATGGCCTGGGCTTGAATGGGAGTGGGAACCAACAACCCCGCTGCAGTCAAATCTCGCAGAAGCGGCTCGGACAAACCGAGGGTGTGAAAACTCGTGTGAACAAAGGCATCCACTGCACTATCCTTTCAGTGTGATCGCATTAAGACGGGATCAGAGAGCCGAAGGGAGAGAAACCAGGAAGGCATCAACTCCGACAGGACCTGGTCGCGATGCGATCGCGAAGTCCGTTATGGTGTATACAGCCGTGCCGCCGGACACTGCGACAACGATGTACAATCATCGTACAACAAGCCCATTCCAGCGTCAACTCTCGCGAAAAAGTAACGAGCTCGCACATATACAAGAGAGGCTCTTCGTCCTGGCGAGTGGGTGAAAACAGCATACGCAACGTCGTTCTCTCGACAGAGACGGGGCTGTTTTGATGGTCAAGACATCTGGCATGATGGCAGGATGCGACCACACCGATGCCTGCGAGATGCCTATCGTTTTCCTGGGTTCCGTCCCGCTCCGACCGTGGTGGGCATCTTCGGCGACCCGAGCGCCCGCGTGATCCGGCTCCAGCGGCGGGGGGAAAAACGGCGTGCGGCGCCTGCGGCCTCCTCCATCGCGCCTGGTACGACCGAAAGATTCGCCGGGTTCGCGACCTGCCCTGCGGGGACATGCGAATCTACCTGGCGTGGGAGATCCGCCGCGTCGACTGCTGGCGTTGCGGCACGGTGAAGCAGGAGAAGTTGGACTGGTTGGCGGACCACCCGTTCTACACCACGCGTTTCTCATTCTTCGTGGGACGTCGCTGCCAGACCATGACGGTCAAGGACGTGGCCCAGGAGACGCACCTAGCCTGGTGGACCATCAGGGATGTGGCAATGGAGTACATGCGCGCGCAGCTGCGCCGCGCGGGCCAGTCGGCGCCGAACGTGGTCGGGATCGACGAGAGATCCATCCGCACGGGGCACACCTACCGGATTGTCGTCAGCGACCTGGCGCGGCGGCGGCCGATCTGGTTTGGGGGCAACGACCGCTCGGAAGAGAGTATGGACGAGTGCTACCAGTGGCTCGGCTCGTCGAAGAGCAAAAAGATTCGGCGGGCGGTCAGGGACAGGTGGAAGGCGTTTCGCACCGCAACGCGCAAGCCGGAGCACGCGCCGCAGGCCGCCATCCTGTTCGACAAATTCCACGTCATCCGTCATCTTGGCAAGGCGTTGGACACGGTTCGCAAGACGGAATACTACCGTCTGACAGGCAAGGATCGGCGCTTCATCAACGGCCAGAAATACACGCGGCTGTCGCACCGGGAGAACCTGAAGCCGGATGGCCGGCGGAGCCTGAGACTGCGGCTCAAGGCGAACACACGTTTGAACACGGCGTACCGCCTCAAGGAGGAATTCGGACAGCTTTGGGACGACGAGCGGGAAGGCTGGGCGCGTCGTTTCTTCGAGAACGGGAGAGCGTCACTGAAGTGGCAGCGGCTCAAACCCTACGAGACGTTCGCCGAGATGATCGACCGACACGGGGACGGCATCGCGGCCTATTGCAAGCCGGAGAACACGGTCGCCTTGGGGTTCGTCGAGGGGCTCAACAACAAGATTCGCGTCATTCAGCGACGCAGCGACGGGCTACGCAACGAGGAGTACCTGCGCCTC
>JANOMG010000204.1:0-8934 GCA_031420175.1 Nitrospira sp. | reverse complement strand
GGATGCCCACCGCCACTCCCGCCTGTAACGGCGTCGGAGCACAGACATAGAGCAGGTCGTTCATGGCTCCAATCGCCTGTGCCCACCGCGTTGCTGCGACACTGTAGCCGATACGCCAGCCGGTCACACTGAACGTTTTTGAATAGCCGCCTATGGTAATCGTACGCTCAGCCATGCCCGACAAGGTTGCGAGGCTCACATGTGTCCGACCGTCATACAGAAAGTATTCGTAGATTTCGTCGGTAAACACGAACAGATCGTGTTGTTGTGCGATCTCGGCAATGTTCTCCAGTTCTTGCCGGCTGAACACTTTCCCGGATGGATTGCCCGGCGAATTCACAATGATCGCCTTGGTTCGTGGCGTGATCACGCGCTCGACCTCGGCTGCGGAAAAGGTCCAATCGGGAGCCCGCATCTTCACCATCACCGGAATCGCCTCCACCGCCAGCAGCGCGCTAATGTGGTACTGGTAGTAGGGCTCGAAGAGGATGACCTCGTCGCCGGGATTGAGCAGGGCCAGGCAAGCGCAATGAAAGGACCCGGTGGCTCCCGCGCTAACAGTAATGTCTGTTTCGGGATCAGCCACGATGCCGTTGTACTGCGCAAGCTTCTTGGCGATCGCCTGCCGCAGTTCTGGCAATCCGTCGAATCGCGAGTACACATTCTTCCCCTGCTCCATGGCTTGCGCCGCAGCTCGAAGCACCACCGGTGGAGCCGGCGTGTCGCAGACCCCCTGTGCCATGTTCAGACCTTTGGCCTGAACACAAGCTTGGGTCATCGCTCGAATTTCTGAATGGGCTAATAGTGCCATTCGTGGGTTGATTTGCCGTCTCATCGTGGCATTTCTCCTAGATCAAAGAATCTCACTTGTCGCAGAGCGGTTCCTGGCAGGTCAAGTGCATTTTCTTCGCAGCATACAAAATGACCGATGGAGATACGACAGAAATTCGAATGTATCGGGTACTCGTGACACTAATTGGATAGACTACGTTCATAGCACGGCCCCTCTTCCGAGTGACTCCATTTGAGGAAGGCAGGCCGACAACGAATCCGGTAGAGTTGCTTCATGGTCGAAGCAACCATTTTCCTGGTGATTGAGAGAAAGGACGTGTTCCGTGGCCACGCAGGACCCCAGATCAGGCCGAGCTTCTGCTTCTGAATCCGAAGCCGAGATGGCGGAACGTCGGGGCCGCCGGCTCAACCTCAATTGCCGTCTCTTCTTTTTTGGCGAAGATGACTTTGAAGGGGAGGCGACGATCCTCGATCTCTCCACAGGAGGCTGTCAGGCGACATCCCTGACCGAGGTACAGGTTGGCATGACCGTTCGCCTGTCCCTGTTCCTTCAGGACCAGGAATGGCCTGTACGCATCGATGAAGCCCTGGTCCGGTGGGTAAAGGGTGCAGCCTTCGGTCTCGAATTTACAGAAATCCGATCGGCCCAACGAGAGCGAGTCCGTGCCTTGATTATGAAAGCCAAACTCTAACAGAGCCACTCGCCCAAATCGTTCCTCTATTCCAACTGTCTTCCCTTCTCTCTATTCCGTACAAGTGATGCTTCCTTGAAGCATCACTGACTCATTGCCAGATACATCTGTCGTACGATGAATCTGATTGGCAATACGTCGGCGACGCAGGATGACTGGAGGGGGACCATCTGAGTTACGCAGTGGTAGGTTCAAGTGATGAGAACAAGAGCTCGACCGGGGTTAGCATCCCGACTCACGGCGTCTTATTCTTGGGAGAAGGCGGCGGGTGAGACCGGAACAGCTCGTAGTACCGCAGCACTTTCTTCACGTAGATGCGAGTTTCTCGAATGCGAGGCACTTTGCGTTCTTTCACCCGATGGACCCCGGCATTATAGGCCGCCAGGGCTAAGGGAAGATCGCCCTGGTAGAGGTTCAGCAGATGACGGAGCTGCTTGGCGCCTCCACGGACATTCTGGATGGAATCGTAGACGTCGTTCACACGCAAGGTGGCTGCGGTAGCCGGAGTCAGTTGCATCAAGCCGACTGCGCCTTTGCGAGACACGGCATCCTGTTGAAAGTCAGATTCGGTCTTGATGACCGCGCGCAGCAGGGCAGGATCAAGGCGATACTTCTTGGCGTACCAAGCAATGGCCCGGCTGATTTCCTGCTTAGAATACCGATGGTGGGCGCTGTCGTAGTCCGGTCGCGTTGGGGCGGGAACCGCAACGACCAGCAGACACAGCATCAGCAACGCGAAGAAGGCGCGTAGCAGGTGTGAACAGAGCGGTCCGCTCGTTGTGCTGGTGGTAGCCATGGTGTTCGGTTATATCCCTGTGCGCAAGACCACCTTCATAGAGGGCTGCAAGGTCTCAAGATCCGTGCCTCGGCACCCCTTCACTAACCCAATGATCGCATAGGAGAAACGGCTGCTATGCCGCTATATGATCGATGCCGTGAAGTGCATAGAGTGGACGTTTGAGAACTGTTGGGTCGAGCCCCGAGCTGGCACAGTTTTTCAACAGAGAAGATTTCTTGGAAGCTTTTGTCGGGAGAATCAGAAACGATTACACGGGATGCTCAAAAAGTTCGTCCAGCAAGGCCGCAGTGAGTGAGCAACTGAACGCTGAGCTCTGAACGATGAACGGAGACGTGAACATCGCTTTTCGTTCACCGTTCATCACTCATCGTTGAGCGTTTTCTGCCTGGCGGATTTTTTCAGCACCCAGCTAGAGGAGTTCGCCGATCAGCTTGACTGCCTCTTCCGGCGAGGCAGCGGCATGAACAAGATCCGGCGAGAGATTTTTGAACAGGCCCACCCCGGCCTTGTCCGCACCTAACAGAATCACCGTCTTTTTGGCCTTCAACGCCAGTGCTACTTCCGAGACCGTACCAGTCCCACCGAGCCCACAGGCCACGATGATGTCGCTGGACATGACGTTCACGTTGTTGCGCGCCTGGCCCAGGTCCGTAACAATGGCCACGTCCACATATCGGGACACCGACGCCTTGCCGTCCGGCAGAATCCCGATCGTCAAACTGCCTGGCACCGACTTGGCTCCCTCACTTGCCGCGTCCATCACACCGCTCGCGCGCCCTCCGGTCAACACCACCCATCCTTGACGTGCAATGAGTTCTCCCAAGCTTTTGGCGTCGGCCAGCGCTCGTGCTCCAGCCTTGGCCGGACCCATGACACCTATAACCGGTTTTCTCATCGATCGTCGGATCGAGCGTTTCACAAACCGCACCTCACTACGCAAAGGTATGAGCACGCGTTACTGGGGTGAGAAATATACACCGAGGGCGGATGGTTTGTCGCACAACTCTTGTGGAGAGTCAGAATAATACGATGAACGCCCGATGAGGGTTGAAGGCTCGACTCATGTTATGGTTTTCCCCACAACTCTTCCAGCCGCTGAGTGCGACCGCAATTGTATTTATAGAACTTGTACCGGACGGGGTTCTTCTTGTAGAAGTCCTGATGATACTCCTCGGCAGGATAAAATTGAGCAGCAGACACGATTTGCGTGACGATCGCCTCCTTAAATCGCTTCGATTGCTCAATGGCTTGCTTGGAAGTGTCCGACGCACGTTTCTCCTCGTCGGTCTGATAGAAAATCGCCGCACGATATTGTGAGCCATGGTCGCAGAACTGTGCGTTCGGTGTGAGGGGGTCGACGTTACGCCAGAATGCTTCCAACAGCTTCTGGTAGCTCACCTTGGCCGGGTCATAGACCACTTCGACTGATTCGGCATGCCCCGTCCGTCCAGCGGACACCTCTTCATAGCTTGGATGGGCGACCGTCCCCCCCATATACCCCGAGGTGGCAGACAGCACGCCCTCAACCTTCTCGAAGGCTTCTTCCATGCACCAGAAACAGCCCCCTGCGAAATACGCCTTGCCGTGAGTCGCATCCGCTGCAGCCTGGCTGGTCGGCTGAACGGTCCACAGTCCGATGAGGAGAATGGCCACAGTCAGAAATGATACCGCAGCTTGTTTGTTCATGAGACGGTCCTCCTCACAGACTCAGTCAAATAGCTGTGTGAGATCTTACGCCTCACACAGCGAGACTTGCGAGAAAAGCGGGATGGGCGAGACGAGGGAGAGGTCGAGGTCCGAGGTCGAGGTTCCCGAAACTTCGAACCCTGAGCTTCGAACTTCTCGTCGCGCCTGTCGCGCACGTCTTGCTTGTCTCGCTCACGATTCACATTCGAGAAGCCGCCGGCATGAAGTCAGCATGGACCCAGGTCTTCTTGAAACGGTCTTCGGCTTCAGCCGCCTGGTCGCCTTTATGTTGGGCCTTAAGACTTTGGATCAACCCGATCAGCGCCCACCCGTTGTCCGGATGTCGCAAAAGGTCTGTGCGATAGACCGCTTCCGCTTCGGACGGACGACCGGCCAGCAAGAGGACCGATCCAAGATAGTGCCGCACGGACAGGGGCCAGAGCGGCGGCTCCGAGTATGGGAGCGTCTCTTCCATCTTAATCGCATCCTCGAACAGTCGGATCGCCTCATCGTAGCGTTGCCGCCGAGCAGCGAGTTCCCCTGCCAGGACCCGCTCAGCAATTTTGAGAAGGACTCCCTCGGTCTTGTCTTCCGCCGTACGATTCCGTCGAATCTGCTTCGTAAGGCCGGCAAGGACCACATGTTCACCCTCCGCCCCAGGGAGCCGGCCGGTCGCAACCAGGGCGAGTCCTCTTCCCAGCCGCCACATCCCTTCCATCAATCGCAATCCATTGGGCGGCGCTGGTTCCCTGAGCAACTCCTCCCAGCGGCCGAACCGAATCATCGAGAAAATCGGCGTCGGGAGATAGCGTTCCTTCCAACGGTCTCTGCGGGCTTCCTCCGCTGTAATGGTCGCCGTCAAGTCGCGGGCTGCTTTCATGGCTTCGACATTGCGGCCCTCCATCGCCAAGGAGGCCCAGAGGAAATGGAGATTGTGCGTGTAATAACCATCGGCATATTCGCCGGTCGGGTGTCGGTTGGCCAAATACTGTTGATCGATATGGACCGCCTGCTGATTTCGTTCCGCCGCTTCGTGATACTTCCCAACCCGCATGTATATGTGGGCGGGCATATGCACGAGGTGGCCGGCGCCCGGCATGAGACCAGGCAACCGCTCCGCACAGAGCAAGGCCCGTTCCGGTTGCGATGACGCCTCAACCGCATGCAGGTAATAGTGGCAGGCCCCCGGGTGTTCGGGGCTCCGCGCGAGTACGGACTCGAGCGTCGCAACGATCTCGTCGGTGCCAGGCTGCGGTCGCCCATCTTGCTTCCACAAATCCCAGGGCCGTAAATCCAACAGCGCTTCCGCAAACAGCGTGCCCGCATCGGCATCTTCGGGGAACCGCTGCGCGACCAATCGCATGGCCTTCGCATAGGCTTCATCGAGTCCCTTACGCTTGGCGCCCTTTCGGCCCACATATCGAGTGACCAGCGCATCGACGTAGGCCCGCTCCCCGGGAGTGGCTCGATCTGCCAGCCGATGAGCCTTCTGGACCATCTCGATAGCCCGATGTTCGTCTTTCTTCTCCATCCCGCCATTGATGTTGGGTCCAAGCGCCAGCGCGATCCCCCAATAGGCCATGGCCGCCTGCGGATCCCGTCTCGCAGCCTCTTCAAAAGAGCGGATCGCTTCTTCGTGATTGAAGGCATACACGAGTCGGAGCCCCTGATCGAAATAGCGTTGGGCCTGTTCCGATGTAGTGGTGATGGGATGGTGGAGGGAGCCCAGATTGTCGAAGAGCGGCACAACGGCGGTCTGGTCGGCCCGTCCAGCTTCCGCCGGAGAGAATATCGCCAGCCACAACGTCAGACCTACAATCAAGCGCGTCGCAACCATCCAACCTCCCGTCAGACTCGCAATAGCCCGTCGTTCAATCCAAATCCACTGTAACCCTGGTCTACGGCGATCGTTCCTCTTGATCAATGTTCCGGATATAGACTGCGCGTTCTCTGTCATCAACAAAAGCTTCGATCCGATCCCCGACATGAGCCGGCCGATCGATTCGCGTATTTTCGTCATGCGCGACGCGGCGTTCGGCTCCGCCGACTTCCCGAAGCACATAGGCCCCACCCTCGACCGCCGCCACCTGTCCTTTTAGAGAAGAGGCATGTGCCGGAATTGTGAACGGCACATCGCCCGCCGGTTGGGCTCCCAGCGTGCCCTGCACGATCCCTCGCCCAAGATCCTCTTGCCCCGAAGTGCCTGCGATGTTGCAGCCGGCACCCAGCAGGCTTGCCCCCAGCATGCTCATGAGGCACCACCTTGTCATACGCATCTATACCTCCCTCCGCTCTTGTGTACCCTTGCTCTCCCATCGAGTCAACAAACTGATGCTAGGTTGTCTGCTCATAGCAAACGAATCTCAGAATCGGGTGACGCTGGAAAAGTTGAAGTCGCGAAGCGTCATCGCCGGCACGAGGAACTTGCCGGTTTCTGACGTGATCGCTTCAGCCGGATTGGTGAAGGCCGCGACCCGGTTGAACACTCGCAGAGGGCTCTCGTGAAACCGAAAGTTCTTCACCGCCGAGACGATCTGGCCATTCTCGACGAGAAACGTGCCGTCTCTCGTCATACCGGTCAGAGTGAGATCGGTCGGATTGACCGTCCGGATGTACCAGAGGTTCGTCACGAGGATGGCGCGCTCCGTCTGCTTGATCAATTCGTGTAGCGTCGGCAGGGACGGGCCTGTTCCTGAGAGACAGGGGGCGTCGAGCGTGGGGATTGTGTTCATCCCTCGCACCTTCGCCGTGAACCGATCGTACGACAGCTGTGTGAGCGCCCCGTCGGTAATCCAGTTGGATGCCACGGTCGGTAACCCATCAGCGGTGAACCCGACGCCCAAAAGATCCTCGTGCGCGGGCAGATTGCGGAGCGTCAGTCGTGGGTCGACAATCGGCTGGCCCAGTTTGCCGGACAAAGCACTCGTGCCTTTCTCGTAGGATTTCGCATCGAGCGTCCAGAGCAGTGAGGACCACAACCCTGCAACGGCAGCCGGCTCAAGGAGCACGGTATAGCGCCCCGGCGGCAGCTCACGCACTTCCAGCCCCCGCTTGGCTTTATTGATCGCGGTGAGTGTCCGTTCCTGCACCCTCAGATGATCGATAGACCGATGGGCTGCGGCACCCCAGCCGGTGGCCTCGCCGGCCTGAACCGTGAGGCTGAATCGTGCGTCGGTCCGTTCTTCGTGGGCGAAGAGTCCTGTACTTGCAGCTACGCCAACCGTCGCCATCGATGAGGACACGATCCCGGCTCCACCAAGGTTTTCCATCCGACATTGCCCGATCGCCTCATTCGCATATTCCAGCCGACGTGCCGGGCCGGCCGACGCCGTTTCGGCTCGCGTCGTAGGAGGCATCAGATATTGTTGCGACGCCACCGGCGGGAGGTATTCCGGATCGTCCGGCGACAGGTGCGCGATCTGTGTGGCTCTGGTCACCGTGTCCTGCACCGCCCCCGCGGTCAAGTCCGTCGTGCTGGCGGTGCCGTGGCGCCGTCCGAATGCCACCGTCACACTTAAAGACCCGCGCCTCGTATCGACGTTCTGAACGATCTGATTGTTCGCAAACCGCGTCGTCCCGCTCTGCTGATCGTGCAACGCAACAAGCGTGTGGTCGCCGGTCGAATGTTTGAGGACCAGCTCCGCGAGAAACCTGAACTCGTCCAGGCTCGTCAGCTTTGGCCAGGCCTTGTGGCCGGTTATACTCATGATCCAGCCTGCCCTCCGATGACGTGAACGTTCCGGAATCGCGCATGAGACGCCGGGTGACTCATCCAACCGGACTGGCCCGGCTGGCCCTTGCCGCACGTAATGAACCCATACCGCCGGCGGTGCGACCGATCCGCCACCCCGTCGCAGCTGCCCCAGAACTCCGGCGTGATTCCGTGATAGATGACATCACGAACCATATGGGTCCGCTTCCCGTTCTCGATCAGCCAAAATGCGTCGCCGCCGAACTGGAAATTATAGCGTCGCTGATCGATGCTGTAGGACCCGTGGCCTTCGATATAGATACCGCGTTTTACCCCGGCGATCAGTTCGTCGAGAGTAGCGGCGCCCGGCTCAAGACCGATGTTGGCGATGCGGACGATCGGGACGCTGCCCCAACTGTCCGCCCGATTGGACCCGCGCGAGCGATTCGCGCCGATTTTCGGCGCGACCTCGCGGCTCGTGCAATAACCGACGAAGAGACCGTCACGCACAATGTCCCATTGCTGGCAGGCCACGCCATCATCGTCGTAGCCGGTGGCGGCAAGGGTCTCCGGTTCGCAGTTGTCGGCCACGAGATTCACGTGCGGAGAGCCGTAGCGAAACGTTCCTCGTTTCTCGGTCGTGAGAAAGCTGGTGCCGGCATAGTTGGCCTCGTACCCGAGTGCCCGGTCGAGCTCGCTGGGGTGACCACAAGATTCATGCATGGTGAGCGACAGATGTTCAGGATCGAGGACGAGATCGTACAGACCGGGCTCAGTGGTGGGCGCCTTCACTTTCTCGACGGCCTGAGACGCGATGCGCGGGGCCTCGGCCAGGAAATTCGCGTCCTCGATCAATTCATAGCCCATCCGGAGATGCGGCGTATTGAAGCTCCGCGAAGCGAACCGCCCGTCATGAACCGCCGTGGCATCGAAATCGCCGTTCACCGCAAGGAGGTCGAATTCCAGGCGTGACCCTTCGGTCGACACAAAGAGTTTGCGGTCCCGACGGGCCCACAGGCTCGCACTGCTCCGCACGATACCGGCCTGACGATGGACATACTCCATCGTCTCAAGAAGCAGCGCGGTTTTGTGTTCGAGCGCGACGGCAAATGGATCGATCCGCAGTGCCGTCACAATGCGGTCTCGATGGACCGGCTCGTCGGCAAGCTTTACTTTTTCGATCGCGAGAGACGCCGAGCCTTTGGCGATCTCGATGGCCAAATCGGCCACACGCGGGGCTTCTTCCAGCGACAGCACCGAACTGGCCGCAAACC
>JANOMG010000203.1:0-2420 GCA_031420175.1 Nitrospira sp. | reverse complement strand
TTCGAGCCCACAGCCCCTGAACAGTTTCAGCAATGGCTGGACCGAGTCGCGCGTCCGATCGAATTCGCGACGCGCGATGCCTTCGCACATCTTCCCACCGTCAAGAATTTGGGCCACTTTGTCTCCTCACAGGTCATGCAGGCCCTGTCCGATCGTGTCTATCCACGGGCGATTGAAGCGGGCTTGCTCCAGCTACGCGAGCTGTTTCGTGAAGGCCTGCAGCTGCTTTCGGCCGAGGAGCAGCAACGCCGGCTGGAGGCCGCCACCGTCCTACTTGGGGTGTTGCGCAAGGCAGCCTGCGATCCGGCTAGAGCCTGGGGCGAACCGGAGCCTGTCGCGATGCATGAGTCTATCCTGCATGAAATCCCATCTCGATCATGGTGGGAACAGCCTATCCGTTTCGTGAAGGGAGTCGGCCCGAAGCGCACCTCCCTGCTCCAGCGATTCAGGATCGAAACGATTGAGGATGCCTTTTGGACTGTACCGTGGCGGTATGAGGATCGCTCGGTGATGACCCCGATCGGGCAACTGGTGCCTGGGGCGGAGGCCTCGATCTGCGGCACGATCATCCGAAGCGAGGCCAAGAAGGCCCGCAGTCGCAGCCTCGCTATCCTCGACATTGTCGTGGAGGATGCCACTGGGCGTCTCCAGGCGGTGTTTTTCAATCAGCCGTTCCTCGAACCTCTTTTTACCGTCGGCACGAGTCTCATGCTGACCGGGCGGGTGATAACCGGCGCGCAGGGTTTTGTGGCGATGAAGATGGAGGTCGCGCAATACGAAGTGGTGGGCGCGGAATCCGAAGCGCCGCTGCATGTGGGTCGGATCGTTCCCGTCTACCATGAAACCAAAGGCTGGACCTCCCGGCAGATGCGGGTACTCATGAAAAGCCTGCTGGATGCCCATATCGCCGAGGCGCAGGAGGTGTTGCCGGTTTCGCTACGTGCCCGCTACCGATTGCCACCCATTCAACAGGCCATTCAAGATGTGCATTTTCCTCAGTCTGGGACTGATGGGGGACAGCTCGAACGTGGTCTCACGCCAGCGCATCGACGCTTGGCGTTCGAAGAGCTGTTCGTGCTCCAGCTCGCGTTGGCGTCGCGGCAACGAGTCATGAAGGAAGAGGTCAAGCAGGTCTCGTTTAATCCGAAAACGCCGCTTCTCGGGAAGCTGGATCGGGCGCTGCCCTTTCAGTTGACCGAAGCACAAGAGCGGGTGAATCGCGAGATCCTGTCGGACATGACGTCGCGCAAACCGATGAACCGCCTGGTGCAGGGCGATGTCGGGTCCGGCAAAACCATCGTGGCGGTGCAGGCCATGGTACTGGCCTGTGGGTCTGGCTACCAGGCAGCCCTGATGGCGCCGACGGAAATTCTCGCCGAGCAACATTATCGGACGATGAAGGGGTTCCTAGAACCACTCGGCCTTTCCGTGGTGCTCGTAAGCGGGGGTGGCCGTGCGGCAGCGCGTAAAGTCGTTCGTGAACAGGTGGCCTCCGGGACCGCGCAGGTCGTGATCGGGACCCATGCGGTTATTCAGCAAGGCGTCACCTTTGCGAAGCTTGGTCTGGTGGTGGTGGATGAACAACATCGATTCGGCGTCCTTCAACGGAAGACGCTCATCGAGAAGGGGTATAAGCCCGACGTGCTGGTGTTGACCGCAACGCCGATTCCACGCACGCTGGCCATGACGGTGTACGGGGATCTGGATGTCTCGGTGATCGACCAGATGCCGCCGGGGCGAAAGCCGGTGCGGACGTTTCTCTTGAGCGACAGCCAGAAGGGGCGGGCCTATCAGATTCTGCGCGACGAATTACGGAGCGGCCGTCAGGCCTATGTGGTGTATCCGCTCGTCGAAGAATCGGAGAAGACCGATCTGCAAGCGGCCATACAAGGAGCCGAGCAGTTGCAAGCGAACGAGTTGGCCGAGTTTCGCGTCGGGCTGTTGCATGGTCGGATGAAGTCGGACGAGAAAGAACAGGTCATGGCCTCGTATAAGAAGGGGGAGATCCAGGTCCTGGTCGCAACGACGGTGGTGGAGGTCGGGGTCGATGTGCCCAACGCCACGGTGATGATGATCGAACATGCCGAGCGGTTCGGGTTGGCGCAGTTGCACCAATTGCGTGGACGCGTCGGGCGAAGCGAACGTCAGTCCTATTGTCTGCTGATGGCTTCAGGCGGCGTGCTGTTTCGATCGGCGAAGCCCAAGGCGGCCGGCGAACCGCCATCGGCGGCTCGCGAACGGCTGGACGCGCTCGTACGATCGACCGATGGGTTTGTGATTGCCGAGGAAGATCTCCGCATTCGCGGGCCCGGCGAGTTTTTTGGGTTCCGGCAGTGGGGCATGCCGGAGTTTCGCGCCGCGAATCTGGTGCGGGATGCGGATATCCTTCAGCAGGCGCGGCAGGAGGCGTTTGCATTGTT
>JANOMG010000202.1:0-3744 GCA_031420175.1 Nitrospira sp. | reverse complement strand
GAAGACGTGGCTATTGTTCTGTGTTGTTGTCGCATCCGAGAACGATGCGTCTGATCCCATACGCAGCTCATCCTGGCTCTGATAGGACGGTGCGACAAGAGGCGGGATCAAGCTGAGGAAGTAAACGGAATCCGTGCAAAGTCAGGTCGGTCGCCAACCAAACCTGTTTCAGTCGATGCTCGGCTACCTGGGCGTTCTTTTCCGCTTGGAACGGCGGATCCTCGCCCTGACCTTTTCCTATTCGATCGCCATCGGACTCTTCTCGCTCATCGTCCCCCTCACAGTTCAAGAGCTCGTCAACACGTTTGCCTTCGCCATTCAGCCGATCACGGTTGCGACACTCGCGGGGGTGATGGTGACTGGCCTCCTGTTTGTCGGGGCGTTTCGCGCTTTGCAGTTCTACGCCGTCGAGGTGCTGGAGCGCCGGGTCTTCGCCCGCGTCGCCCTCGGCATGGCCCAGCAATTGCCCCATCTGCAACTTCTGGGGTTCCAGCCCCGCTATGCCAATTACTTCATGGAAACGGTCTTTATCCAACGGGCGCTCTCTGTGCTTCTCGTCGACCTGATCAATGTCATCGTGGGCGGTGCGGTGGGCATGACCATCCTGGTGTTCTATCATCCGTACTTCTTGCTGTATAACGCACTGATCCTCTCAGGATTTACCGTTGTCGTGTTTCTCATGTCGCATGGAGGACTCAAGGCCACCATCGACATGTCGCATGCAAAGTATGAGACCCTGCACTGGTTGCAGGAGATCTCTCGCAATCTGCTGCACTTCAAAGCCACGGACAGCCAAGCGCTGCTGTTGCACAAGACCGACGAGTTAGTCCAGGCCTACGTCGAGACGAGACAAACTCGATTCCGAGTATTGATTCGCCAATTCTTGGGATCGGTTGGCTGGCAAGCCGTCGCCCACAGCGGCCTCCTCGCCATGGCCGGGTGGTTGTTGTCCATCGGCCAGTTGACGCTCGGGCAACTGGTGGCCGCCGAGGTCGTCGGCGGCGGCCTCCTCTTGAGTTTCGATGCCGTCGTCAAACGCATGGGACACATTTATTACTTCTTCACTGGTTTGAACGAGCTTGATTCTCTGTTCTCGCTTCCGAAGGACCAAGCCTCCGCCACGCTATTCGTCCCGCTGCCTGATCCAACCATGCACGGCATTCGCGTCACCTGCAAAGACCTCGCGGTCATGCACCCAGGAATGCCGCCGACCTTCGAGCATTTCAATCTTGAAGTCACCCCCGGCGAAAAGGTCGGGGTCTACGCCAGTACGACGGCAGCCAAAACGGCGCTCGCACGAATCTTGGCAGGACTGGAAGTGCCGACCAGCGGCGTGATTCGTTACAACGGAGTGGACCTTCGCCACCTCGATCTGGATGCCATCAATCGTTGTCGGGGATTCATGCTCGATTCCCAGCTCACCCTGTTTGAAGGCACGATCGAGGATAATATCGTGCTGGGGCGATCCTATATTCCCTACAGCGACGTCCAGTGGGCCCTGCGTTTCACCGAACTGGAAGAAGACGTCGATGCGCTCCCGCAAGGACTCAAGACCCACCTCCAAGCCTCCGGGAGCATTCTCGCCCCGACCCACATCACACGGATCTTGCTTGCACGGGCGATCCTGGCCCGTCCGCAAATCCTCGTCTTTGACGGCATCATTCACAACATCCCACCAACCATGCGCGAGGCCATCTTGTGGCGGCTCTGCTCAAAAGATGAACCCTGGTCGGTGATCTTTGTGTCGAACGATCCGAATCTCACACCACACGTCGACCGGCGAATCATTCTCGATTGAGCGGAGGAACACGGTGGGGCTTACAACCTTTCTTCGATCCTGTCGCCCGAGCGCCTCACAGCTGGTCATCAGTCTGCTCATCGCCGGCCTGGGCTGGCTGAGCGGACAATCCCTGAGCCTGGTCGATCAAGACCTGCGGATCATATACGCCGAGTACACGCTCGGGGCCACCGACCTTGCCCACATTTCTGGAGACGTCATACGATACCAGAGCACCATCACCCGCGCCCTCGAAGCGGACAGCCAGAAGGACTTTGAACAGATCACGGAATCCTTGCCCGCGCAGCGCGCGGGCATTCAGCATGCCGTGGACCGGTATGCGGCTGCAGGGCTCCGCGTCTCACGGAGCGGCCGCAGTGAGCCGGAAGATATCGAGGCGGTTCGGCAGAGTCTCGACCAGTACTTTTCCGTGGCCAGCACGACCGTGCAACTCTTGACGCAGGAATGGACGGCCGTCTCCCTGACCGAACGGGAAGCCATCAGGCGGAAGGCGGAAGTACACGCCGCCGACAACGCGGGCCCGAAAATGATTCAGGTTAGCCTGGCGCTGGATCGACTGCTGGCCACCGTGGCGGACGTGGCAAAAGATATGCGCGATGAAGGCACCGAAGCGATCCGACTCACAAGCCTGCTGCTCGTCGGTGGAAGTCTTTTCATCGCGTTCCTGAATCTCTTTTTCACCAGGCCGCGCGGAGGGACCTCCCGTCAGGCTGCTGGCTCAGGCGAGCCAGCGCCGACTGGGGCGGCTGAAAGGAATCGCAAGCGGGTGTAGATCAATGAGCTCCTTATTAATGTGCGAGATTCGATAACATCACGGTGTTGCATACGTACTCATCTGGATGGTCTTGAGTAGACTGTGTTTAACAGAGAGGAGAGGATTATGATGCGTTCAAGCAAAGGGGTCGTTGCTGTGCTGGGTATGTGCATGCTGCTCGTGGTGTCCTCGGGCTGTGCATTGATCGCGATTGATGCAGGGCATGAAGGGGTGCTGGTCGAAAAGCCATTTTTCTTTGGTCATGGCGGGGTGGATCCAGTCCCAGTCAAGACCGGCCGCGTGGCCGTCGCGCCGACCACCGAGGTGATCGATGTCGATGTCCGTCCGGTTCAGTACTCGGAGCACTTCGATATCATCTCAGCCGAGAATGCGCCGGTGTCGTTCGACGCGTTTTTTATCGCCAATGTCATTGAAGGTCGTTCGCCCGAACTCATCAGCAAGTATGGTCCTAACTGGTATGCCAATAACGCGAAAGAAGCCTTCCGCACGTTCGTACGCGAAGAAGTCCAGCGGTATCCCCTCTTTCAGTTGACGACCGATCCGACCACCAGAGCGAAGCTGCAAGACGCCATCGCGAAAGAAGTGCAAAGCAAACTGATCGAGAAACAGGGCATCCCGGTGCGGCTCAATCGCATCGTCGTCGGGAGCATTCTGCCGCCCAAGGAGGTGGTGGAGCAGACGACGCAGACCATCATCCAGGAGCAGCGAAAGATCACGATGGTGGAGTTCCAGAAGGCGGAGGAGTCTCGGGAGAAAGCAGAGAAACAGCGCGGCATTGCTGACCGGGCCTACCGCGAATCGGTGGGGCTCAGTGCACCGGAGTTTGTGGACTTACGTCGCATCGAAGTGCAGAAAGAAATCGTGCAACACTCGCCCGCCGCTCTCACCGTCATCATGGGCCTTGAGCGCATCGGCATCAACATGCCGCCATTGGGCGCACCGAAATAAACGAGCCACCGAACCTCTTGCCCTCTTCTAAAGGAGGACCCGACGATAGCACGACAACTCGGACATATTTTCCTTCCTTGAAGTTGGCCTTGCACAAGGAGCATTCTCAATCATGTTGCCGACGAACAGCCTGTTATCATCCACCCTGCCGCGCGACCTCACGGCCGGCCTGGTCGTGTTCTTCGTGGCCGTGCCCTTGTGTCTGGGAATCGCGCTGGCGTCC
>JANOMG010000201.1:0-10204 GCA_031420175.1 Nitrospira sp. | reverse complement strand
GCCGCATTCGAGCCTGGACAAGCAAACACCTGATGAGGCGTATGCCGGGATGCTGCCGACGGGTAAACTGGCAGCGTAAGCATCAGCAGAGACTCCACTTGAAAAACTCGGGCGGCTGTTCAAAGGAATGGGGCCACTTCTCTCTCCGCCGACAGCGTGGCCCTCTCCAATAGAAACACCTGTGGAGAAGCGCCTCTCCACAGGGTGTTCGCAGACAGACCCTCGATTGATTTACTCTGTCTTGGCTTTGAGTTCTTTCGCCTCGCCTTTGACCCTCTCGCCGGCGGCTTTCGTTTTCCCCTTCGCCCGCTCCATTGCGCCTCTCACTTTATTTCCTTTGGCTTCTTCCGTGAGCGCTTTCGTTTCTCCCTTGGCCTTCTGCGCATTCGCATTCGCTTTGCCCTTCATGTCCTCGACGGCGGCTTTCATCTCATCGGCTTGAGCCACAGGTTGAACGCCCACGCCCACTAATAACAATGCCATGGCGACAATCGTGAATATTCTCACGGGAACCTCCCTGGTAAGAGTTTGAAGCATCATAATGGTCTAGGTGATGCGTGGCACCACCATCGTTGACCATCCCACTGTGCCTGATGAGACCGGATGGAGTCTGGTCAATATTGCTCACTGGTGAAGTCTGTCGCTGCGAGAATGGCAGCTCTATGTTGTTTGAAAAACTAGGCATTCTCTGCTCGATGAGAAGCTGCGGGGTCTGGCAGGGCCCTCTTTATTTTTCCGGAAACGTTTGTAGAGGTGTCTCGTCTAATTTTACAGACGGTGCAGCAGACTTCGGACGGGAAGCCGATTGTACAGGGCGTCATCTACACTAACTTAACTGGGAGGGGTAGCATGAGGATCAAGATGTTGGCCTATCCCCCCGAAGATGCCGTTTCTCCCGCTTCGTTTACCCACTCACCAAGGAGAAGAGCCGTTATTTTTAGTGGATAGATCGATTGTTTCTTCTCGCTCCAGCTTGCAAGTTTTCACAGGTTTGGAGCATCCTGACCTCGTTATATTTGGACGATTGCATGGCTCCCATACAAAATTAGATCCACGGGTCATTTTTCAATGACGATCTTGGCCGGCATCCTCAGTAGAAGCTCTGAGCACCTGATTTCGGAGAACATGAGCCAGGCGTTGCAGGCGCTTCTGTCGCGGCACCCTCAGGACCGCGTGGTGGTTGAGGCGCATTCCCGCTGCATCATTGCCAAAGTCGATATCCACGCGTTCGGTGAGCCCGCGGTCAGAAGAGATGCGGACGGATCCCTGTCCATGCTCTGCGGAGAACCGTTGATCGCTGATCCGGACAGCGACGAAGCAGGAACTCGTTCGGAAGATCTTGCCACGATTCATGCGGCGTGCGAACAGGCCGCATGGGCCTCCTTGGCCCGCGCGCAGGGGGTATTTGCTGCCGTGCATTTCTCCCCTCAGACGCTTCAGCTTACTCTCATTTCGGACAAGCTCGGTATCCGCCCGATGTATTACTGGGTGAGTGATCGATACGTCGTCTTTGCCACCGCGATGCGTATCATTGAGGGGCTGCCATGGGTCCCTAAAGAGCTGGATCTTCGCGGCATCACGGAGATGACGACGCTGGCCATTCCATTAGGGACAAGAACGGCTTATCGGCATGTGGCTCTGATGGATGCCGCTGAGGTCATTCAGATTTCTCCGCAGCAGGTACAACGGATGCAGTATTGGCGATGGGACGACGTCAAGCCGACCGTGCTGGAGACCTCGGCGTTGCTACGGGAAGCCGCGATCCGCTTTCGCCGGGCAGTTGTGCGGCGCAATCGAGGCGACAAACGGACGCTTGCCTTTCTCAGCGGAGGGTTGGACTCGCGAGCCGTTGTCGCCATGCTTCGGAGCCTTGATGTGGAAGTCCATACATTCAACCTCTCGCCGCCTGGCACCTTAGATCAAGTCTTGGGTGCGCAATTCGCCAAGGTGGCTGGTACGTTCCATCAGGACGCTCCCATGAACCCTGACAGGCCCGCGAAGTTTGCGGCCACGCTCGCACAGGCGTGGGATAGGTGTCAGGCCCGCCACCAACGGCCTGTGGCGCGTCCTCAACTCGCCTGGGCTGGCGATGGTGGGAGCGTGGGGGTTGGGCATATCATCCTGACGAAAGAGATTGTAGACCTTCTCCGCGCAGGGAATCTTGACGCCGCCATTCTGGAATTTTTGAGGCTTGAACGAGCGGAGGTGCTTGTCCGCCTATTTAAGTCGGATCTCGTGGAACAACTTACCGGCCTCCCGTTCGAGGGCGTACAGCAGGAATTGAGGGCTCTCCATGCCGCCGATCCTGGACGAAGTTTTTATCTGTTCTTAATGTTAAACGATCAAAGGCGCCATCTGGCCGAGCATTTCGAGCATATTGATCTCCATCGTGTAGAGTTGCAGTTGCCATTTTATGACAGCGAATTTCTGGAACTGATGGTGTCCAGCCCTGTCGATCTTTGTCTGGGGCATGGGTTCTACAACCAATGGCTCCAGTACCTGCCGCCAAGTATGTTGCAGGTACCATGGCAAGCGTATCCTGACCACGAACCCTGCCCACTTCCCATGCCAGAGGGGCTCCGCTATCAATGGGGTCCACAGCCATATTTCATGAACTTCCAGGAGGCTCAGAAGCAGCGGCTGCTTGAAGATGCTGGTCGGCTACTCACAGCGAAAGACTTCCCCGATACTATTCTCAATAAATCGCACCTGCGTCTTGCGACGTGGGCGTATCGTTTTGGCTTGCGGGAGACCAGCCACGTGCTCCAATCTTCCAGGACTGTCTATCAGTATGCGCCGCTGCAACAGTGCCATCATCAAGCACCCGTAACACCTCGTCCAGATCGGTTCTAGCCTTGTCCGCACGCATGGCATTGTGTGCTGGCCTCGAACTCGCTAGAATCCCCTCACGTTGAAGTCAATTCAAGACGGGTCGATATTCGGTGGTCTGTTGCAGGCGCAGCCATGATCAATCATCGGCGTATTCGGGTGAGGTCCGCTGTCGCGCTGTCCGTCCTCTTGGTCATGGGTTTGCCGGCGCTTCCTTGTGGCGCGCAAACGCCTCCACCAGCGCCCCCGGTTCAGAATCAACTTGGACAGAGTCCTCAAGCCGAGCTGAATGTCGGGGGCTCTGGCCAGTCAAACGTGGGGCCCACATCTGTGCCGGCTTCCGAGGTTGGCACTTCGATGAGTTCAAGTTTGGGGAAGAGGTTTGGCTCTGCCGGACAGGGGCTCCCTGGAATGCCAGGCGGACCGCCGATGAAGGGATTGATGGGGTATCAAGATCCTTCAAGCCGATACATGATCCCCCCGACTATCCCGCCGTTGTTATGCGATCCAGCCGTGAATATTCCTTGCTAGTGGGTTGCTCTGGTTCATCTGGTCTATCTGGTTAGTCTGGTTCCACCGAAAGCACGAGACAAACCAAACAAACCAAAGCAACTAGTTCCGGGCCGTGCGGTTGACGGCTAAAGTCAGAATCGGCTAGGCTGACCTCCGTCCTGACGAGTCGCTACACCGAACTGGCCATGACATGACGCTGATGAAGGGAGTTCGCGTGCACTACGGTCGCCTGGTCCTCATCCTCGTGTTCTCCGTCCTGCTTTCCTCCTTCGCCTGGACGGCCAAGGCGGCAGATCCCACGTTCGATCAGACGGCCCGCTACATCCTGGAAATCGTCAAGGCGTTTCGCACTGCTTATGTCCTGGAAGTGGTCGAGCATCTCAGGGACAGTGGCGTGGCGCCGAAGGAAGATTGGCAAAAAGATTCGCACTACATCCCGCTTCCGGCTCAATTTGTGAAGGCTGCGGCCGATCAAGTGACCGGTTTCGAGATGGGGTTGATCGGCCTCACTCCTCTCAATCCCGAGAATCGTCCCAAGACCCTCGCCGAAAGCGATGCGCTGGTGAAGTTGGAGAAAAATCGCGATGTGGGTGTGCTCACGTTCGTGGACGGCGACCAATTCAAAGCTATCTCGGCAGATCTCGCGTTCGTCCAGTCCTGTGTGGATTGCCATAACAATCATCCCAGCGCGCCCCGTCGGAACTTTCTCCGGTGGGATGTGATGGGCGGTGTCATCGTTCGGCTCAAGCGCGATGCGTCGTCGGAAGGACTCCCGTTGGGACCGGAACCTTCCAAGCGGCCGGTGGGACCGATCGAGCGGTTGACTCCCAATTCGACGGTTCCTCCCCCCTGGGTGCGCTAACGATCCTGCTCTATTGTGTCCCATCATGACTGTGATGCCATGACACCGCCCGTGCTCATCCTTCCCGGTTTTGGCAATTCGATGCCGCACCATTGGCAATCGCTGTGGGAGCTGCGTCATCCCGATTGGCAGCGTGTGAGTCTGGGTAATTGGGATAGTCCGGCCTGTGACGATTGGGTTCGTGCGTTGGATCTTGCCGTACAAGCCTGTCCCTCTCCGCCCCTGCTCGTGGCCCATAGCCTCGCCTGTCTTTTGGTGGCTCATTGGGCCCATCGTTCAGCGTTGCCACTGAAGGGTGCGTTTCTCGTGGCGGTGCCGGACCCGCAGAGTGCAAGCTTCCCTGTTACGGCACGTGGATTTGTGCCGGTGCCGATGGCGTCGTTCGCCTTTCGGAGCCTCGTGGTCGCCAGCGCGAATGACTCGTTCGGATCGCTGGCCCATGCCAAACAATGTGCGGCGGCTTGGGGGAGCACCTTTGTCGAAATCGGCCAGGCGGGGCACATCAATGCCGACAGCGGGCATGGCGAATGGAATGAAGGGTATGCGCTACTACAACAATTCATCGCCTAGCAGGATGTTGAAACAGTCTGCCAGTCGGGAAGCGCTGAACGGTAGGTGATGAACTATGAACAACAAACGATTGTCACTTCAGCGTTCCGCGTTCATCGTTTAAAGTTCAGTGGCTCACTCGCTGCGGCCTTGCCGGATGGCCATTTTGATCAGCCTGCTACAGGTAGTGGGTGTGATAGTTCTGCGTCGCCAGCGTCTGCGTCTCTACATCCCACTCAATTATGAACAGGGTCGATCGTGCCGACGATAACGACAGGAGCCGTCGGCCGTCTTTGGCTACGATCGTCTCGGCTTGGCGGAAATCGAGGGTCCGGTCCGGGCCGGTCCGATTGCAGACGATGAGCGGAAGTCCGGTGTCGCTGGTGCATCGTTCCCATTCGCCGTTCGGGCCATGATGGCCCGGTGCCCATGCGGCTGACGAAATCAGCAACTGTGCCCCTTGAGCCTGCAGGGTTCGCGCGATCTCCGACGTGTACGCATCTGCACAGATCATCATGCCGATCCTGGTGAACGGGGCGACCGGAATGGCGACTGCCTCTGTGCCGGGGGTTGACCAGGCTTCCGATCCCACCCGCAAGGTATGAATTTTTCGATGTGCGCCGACGATGGCCCCATCCGCTGCAATCGCGAACAGGCTGTTGTAGAGCTTGCGGGATTTTCGGTCCTGTTCGGGGCAGGAGAGGAACAAGGTCACACGCAGTTGTGTGGCGAGTCGGGACATGTGTGTCATCCACGAGTCGGGCTGCGGCAGAATCCACTCCGTCCCGATGCTGTCGGCAAAGGTATAGCCGGTGACCACGAGTTCTGGTGTGATGATCCAGGTTGCTCCGAGTCGTGCTGCGGCGGTCACGGCCATTTCGACGAGCCGCCGATTACGCGCGAGATCGCCTGGGATAGGCGCGAGATGGAGCAGGGCGATGCGCAAAGGGTGTGTCGGCATAGTCTCACGCTCTCAGGCTGACCCCTGTAGGGTTGTGATGTCTTCGAACGTATCACAGGCGCAGGTAAGCGTGATACCGGGACTCTGCGATTTTCATTTCTCTGATAAGGACGGCACTCGCAAGGCCGATCGTACTTCTTCCCGAGTTCCCGCATTTCCTGTTGCGCTGGTCCTGGCGATTATGCGGAGCGGAGAATTTCCCGCGCGGCGTTCGCACCGGCAGCGCCCATGACTCCTCCGCCAGGATGGGCGGCGGCGCCGCAGAGATAGAGGCCATTGATTGGAGTATGGTAATCGGCGAATCCTGGCACCGGCCGGCAGGCAAAGAGCTGGTTCATCGTCATCGCGCCCTGAAAAATATTCCCGCCTGTCAGATTAAACGTCCGTTCGAGATCGAGCGGTGTCAGGACTTGTCGGGCGATCACGGCATGCTGAAAGTTCGGCGCATATTCGTTCAAGAGCGCGAAACACCGGTCGGCAAAACTCTCCCGTAGATCGTCCCAAGTGGCGCCGCGCAGCTTGTAGGGAGCGTACTGCACAAAGATCGACATGAGGTGTTGGCCTGGCGGGGCCACCGTGGGATCGACGACCGAGGGAATGGTACATTCCAGAATGGGCCGTTGCGAGGGTTGCCCATATTTCGCCTCGTCGAAGGCCCTCTCAATGTAGTCCTGGTCCGGGCTGATGTGGATGGTTCCGCGATGGTGCGGGCCTGGCTCCAGGCCTGGGCAGGCGAGAAAGTTTGGTAATTCGTCCAGCGCCACATTGATTTTTAGCGAAGCGCTGTCGTAGTTAATGCGACTGACGGCCTCTGAGAATTCATGCGGAAGCTGCTTCGCATCCAGCAAGCGGGTAAAAGTTACCTGCGCATCTGCATTGCTGGCGATGACCGGCGCGTGACATTCCTCTCCGTTCGCGAGGGCGACGCCATGGACCGTGCCATCTCTCACGAGGATTCTTGCGACCTCGGCCTCACAACGGATCTCGACTTTGAGGTCGCGCGCGGCCGCCGCCAAGGATTGCGTGATCCCACCCATGCCGCCTTGCACATAGCCCCAGACGCCTCGTTTCCCGTTCGTTTCTCCCATCACATGATGGAAGAGGACGTAGGCGGTTCCAGGAGTTGAAGGAGAGGCCATCGCCCCGATTACGGCATCGGTCGCGAGCGTGGCCTTGAGTTCTTCTGATTCAAACCAGCGATCCAGAATCTGCCTGGCCGGGGCGGTGAGGATCTCAAAGGCCTCACTCATGGCCGGTCCCATGGCCTGGAACGGTTTCCCCGCTTGATACAAAGTCCACAGGTCTCGCAGGCCAAGCTTCGCCAGATTCGGAGGCC
The DNA here is from genome assembly GCA_031420175.1 of Nitrospira sp. Lineage (GTDB taxonomy): Bacteria > Nitrospirota > Nitrospiria > Nitrospirales > Nitrospiraceae > Palsa-1315. Next base: position 3,154 of record JANOMG010000201.1, on the reverse strand, counting down.
GCATGGTCAGCAGCGGTTCGAGGACCGTCGCCATCCGTTCGAGCATGGCCTCGTAGGCTGGATAGGCGTTGGCATCCCGGAGGCTAAACTTGGCAATCTGTTGATGGTTCAGCGCCTGATCGGAGCCGAGCAAGAGATGCGTGCCATCGGGGAAGGGCGTGAATGAGGAGGGATTGCGTTCAAGAATCTTCAGTCCGTAGGACTCGAGGCCAAGATCCTGGATGATCTCTTTGCGGAAGAGGCTGTTCACATAGGCGGCGGTGGAGACCTTGAAACCGGGGAAGGTTTCTTCCGTGACACAGGCGCCGCCGACGATGTAGCGACGCTCCAGCATCAGAACGTTCCAGCCAGCCTTGGCCAGGTAGCAAGCCGTCACAAGTCCATTGTGACCGGCCCCAATGATAATGGCGTCGTAGTTTGTAGTTCTCATAGCTGTTCCGGATGGATGCTGAAAAAGTCCGCCAGACTCTCAATCTCGTGATGGGCACGCCACGCGAGACAGATGTGACGCGCAAACCCTGATTCCGCGTGCCTCGCTTTTCCCACCCGTCTCGCGTGGCTATCGCAGTGTACCTGAGCCGACTATGAACATGAAGTGGGGCTCGGCTCAGTGAGGTCATGGCGATGCTTGCTGTGGTCGTGGGAGGGGCGTCTGAGAGCAGCCTGATCTGGCCGCGTCCGTTCGGTGCCCTGTCTAAGTCGTAATCTGCCCAACCGCTCGGCAGATTATTCCTGTACAGCACCTGAATGGCTCACAGAGAGTCGGACCGATCATGAGAATTCACGGTCAACAGCACAGGGCATGTGAGGCACACCCTTTGCGATATCGGCCACGTACCACGGGATGATCTCGCAGATCGCTCGAGGGAGACAGTCGAGCGCGCAATCTATCCGCATGGCATACGAGGCGACGGTACGTGAGCGCTCTTCTCTCATGCTCGTAACGAATCCCAAGGAGGATCGATGATTCAAGTACTCGCCCCGTTGCCGCAGGAGGTCGCAGTTGTTCTGGCCCTCTTCCAGGAGTTTCTTGCGGCTCACGTCGATCCTGATGGTGGCCATCGCTTGCATGATCTCTATGCCGACGACGCACCGGTTGCGTTCGAAGGACGTTTATGCAGAAAAGGCGACACGGACAAAGAGGCGTTCGCGCAGGCACACCGTCACGCCTGTACGCAGGGCATCGGGAAACTGCCGGTGTTTGAGCGAGTCGATCTGCTTGCGGACAACGTGGAAGCGGATGCCAGCTTGGCGGTCGGGTGGTTCAGCGTCCTCGAATCGGGCGATGGCCGGGACGCGACCGTGGGGTTGGGTGCTCGACATGAGGGTGGGCAGTGGCGCATTGGGTGGTGCATCGTCGCGCCCGCTATCCAGGACTGGTCCTATCGCCAGGGGCGGTTGCAGACGCTGGCAGAATATCCTTGGATGCTCTCCGACTTGCCGGTCCTGTCACGGAGCTCGCTCGATGCGTCCTACTGTCGTCTGTTCCGGCAGTCGGATGTGCACCTGAGCTTTCTGCCCGAGTCGCGCTTTAGCTGCCATATGAGCGGGGCCTGCTGTAAATTCGATTACAGTATTGCTGTGCCTCCCGCAGTCCAAGTCCTGATCGATGCCATTCCCTGGGAAGAGATTCAGCCGGCACTCATGGGCACGAAATTGGAGGTTCGCACCGACGGTCAGTTGCAACTGAAGGACAACCGCGAGACCTGCCGATTTTTGGGTGAACATCGCCAGTGCTTGATTTACAAGACCCTGGGCCGCCAACCGTTCGGACCCTGTGCCGTCTTCCCCTTTGCGTTTGCGCAGACTCCGGAAGGTGTGGCTGTCACGACGAGTCTTGTGTGTGGCAGCGTGAGAAACCGGTTGGGCCCTGCATTGGCAGCGCGTCAAGGCGATGTGCGCGAGCGCCTGTTCCTCGCCCCGGTACGGAGCCCGAACGGGTTTCGTCTCGCGCCGGGCCTGGACATTCCATGGGAATCGTTCCGCCAGATCGAAACGATTTTGCTCGACCTGCTTGAGAAACCGCACGTGCCGCTCCGTCAGCGTCTCTACGCGGGCAACCGGTTGCTGGATGCCTTGCGCAGGAACGCACCGATCGATGTGGGTGCGTGGCTGGAGGAACCCCCGGGCCACTTGCCCGATGTCTATCGTGAGACGTTGCGAACCTACCTGGCTAAGATTTTTGCCTGGGACCGGCGAGGCTTCGCCCGTCTGCCGCAGGGCATGTCGCTGGATCACCCCCACGATCGGGTGAGGGATGAGTCGGTCGTGGTGGACATACTCAGAAACCTTCAGTTCTCCAAGACCTATTCCTATCCCTATGACCTCACGACCGCCCACAATATGTTGATTCTGCTGTCTGTCCTGGCCGGTATCATACAGTCAGCATTCGAGGGCCCGCTCCCTGACGACCTGTGGCAGGAACTCGCCGCATTGGGAGGGCATGGCGTGCTGGCGTCGCTGCTGCCCGATTCAGCTCCCCAGGAACTCAAAGAGTTCCTGGGGTCGAGCGAGTTCGGTCAGTGGGCGTTGTGGTACTGATCGGTACCCCTGTGAGCCCGTCAATAGGTCCAATCGGGCGGTGATGCTTATTGGCCTGGGTTTTCCGACGAGCTGATGAAGGCCTTGCGATAGCCGGTCACTTTCTCTAAATAGTGGCGGGTCTCTTCGTAGGGCAGCTTTTGGCGCAACTGGTCATAGACGCCGGATGGTTGGAGACTGTTGATCTGGTTGACGGCTTCAGTCCGGTTGCGTGAAAACGTGCGGAAGACGTTGCTCGGGCCGGTATTGTAAGCTGCAATCACACAGTATTCCCGTGAGACATTGTGCGCCACGCGCTCCAGCTGATTGAACATCAAGACATGCAGGTAGGCGCTGCCTAGCTCAACGTTGTTGGCGGGATCGAACAGGTATTCCCGCGAAGGCGAGATGTCTTTGCCCTTCGCCTTCCGGTAGGCTTCCCGTCCGCCGCTGGTGGGGACCAGTTGCATGAGTCCGTAGGCGGGAGCCGAGCTGACCGCATAGGGGTTGAAGTTGCTCTCGGTGCGGATGACGGCGAAGACCAGGCTCGGGCTGATGCGGTATTGTTCGGCAAACTGGTGGACCAGCGCTCGGTACTTGTCCGCTTGCTTCACGGCGAGATTGGAGACCATCG
>JANOMG010000200.1:0-12363 GCA_031420175.1 Nitrospira sp. | reverse complement strand
CAACACCGTCTCGGACAAGGGACGAATTTCGTGATAGGCCCCGTAGAGGCTCGGTCTGATCAGGTCGTTCATCGCCGCATCGACGATAATAAACCGTTTCGCTTCGCCGTCCTTCCGATACAACACCTTCGTCACGAGAATGCCGGCGTTGCCGACGATGACACGGCCCGGCTCCATGATGAGGGTCACATTCAAATCCTTCAGAAGTGGCGACACGGCATCCGCAAGATCCTGCGGCAGCGGGGGCGTTTCGTCCGAGTAGGTAATGCCAAGACCGCCGCCGATATTGACGTACCGGATGTTGATGCCTTGAGCCTTCAAGGCTCCAACCAGCTTCACCACCTTCTTCACGGCCTCGACGAACGGCGCGACTTCCGTCAACTGCGACCCGATATGCTTATGGACCCCGACGACATCGATGTTGGCGAGTGAGGAAGCCAGCGTGAATTCTTCGAGCGCCCGATCGGCGGCGATCCCGAACTTGCTCTTTTTGAGACCGGTCGAAATGTAGGGGTGCGTTTTCGGATCGATGTCGGGATTGATGCGCAGGGCGACCCGCGCCTTGGTCCCGACGGAAGCCGCCACCTCATTAATCGCCTGCAGCTCAGCCGACGATTCGACGTTGAACATGAGAATGTCGGCCTTCAAGGCCTCGCGAATCTCTTCGGCATTCTTGCCGACGCCCGCGAACACGATCTTCGAGGGGGGCACGCCGGCCTTGAGTGCCCGAAAGAGTTCGCCGCCGGACACAATATCCACCCCGCTTCCCTCCTTCGCCATGAGACGAAGAATCGCGATATTGGAGTTGGCCTTCATGGCGAAGGCAATCACATGAGGCAGACTCTTGAAGGCCCCGTCATAGGCCCGGAAATGACGAACGAGCGTCGCGTAGCTGTAGACGTAGCAGGGCGTACCGACCTCTTTCGCAATCCGGCTGACCGGCACCTGCTCACAGTACAGTTCACCCTTTCGATACTCAAAATTATGCATCCTGCAAATCCTCATTGAGAAGTTCGAGGCCGGCGAGAGAGAAACCCTCCAACGAGGCCTCGAACGCGTCCTTAAACTTGCGATACCGAACCTTCACGTGCGGAATCGCCGCCTTCATCGCCTCTGAATCCACCAAGGCCTTGAGGGCGCCGGGCGTCGCTAGCTTCAGGTGCTCGAAATTGATGATGATGTCCATGCGCGCCTGATCGGCTGCATCCTTGATCCGCTTGATGAGTTCCTGCGCATTCAGCTGATCGAGGGTGCCCTCGAGATCCACAAACAACGCCGTAAACTTGTCATGCCGCTTAGCCTTGATAGTGAGTACCAGGTTTTGCGCCGAGAGCGCGCTCGGATCGAAACGTTGTTTCAACGCATAGAGCGCGCTTGGAATCAAATGCTCCTTGTCCAGGACCGGGAGCTTCGCTTGAAGATTCTTCAACACCTCCGCGAGAGGCGACAGGGACCCCTTGGGGCAGGATCGCTTGACCAACTTCCGAAACTCCCGATTCATCTCCCATCGCGGGATCAGCCGCTGACTCGTGCCCGACAGTCGTTTCCAGATCGACGGAAGCGAATAGAATTGGTGGTTGGCCCAATGGAAACCGTCTTGTAGTTGCTCGGGCGTCATCCGGCTCGGCTGATACACCACATGCTTCCCGTCGTACTTCGCCCAGTCCTTATCAAAGATGCGACCGGCTTTGTCGTAGCGGTCGAACAAGGCCGTCCCAGGAAGGGGCGTCAACACATTGAAGTACGCCAGCTCCACTTGGTTCTTCGTCAAGAAGTCCACCGCCCGTTCGAACACGGATTCATCGTCGCTGTCGAATCCGAACACAATCCCGGGATTCACCATGATCCCGTAATCGTGGAACATCTTGATCTCCTGGGAAAACTTCTCCACCCGGTTGAACGGCTTGTTCGTTTCCTCCAGCGAGTCTTCATCGAGCGATTCCATCCCGACAAAAACCGATACACAGCCGCTCTCGGCCGCAAGCTTGACCATCTCCTCGTCGTCAGCCAGGAACAGGGTGGACTGGCAGCCCCACTTGATCTTAAGCGGCTTCAGCGCGGCCCACAGCTCACGACAATAGGCCCGGTTGCTGTTGTGCAAGTCATCGACGAACGCGATGATGCTGCCGTCCTCAATGCCCACCCGAATCCGCAGCGCGGTGACGAAGGCGTTCCACAGCGGCTCGTCGCGCAATCGCTCAACCAACTCACTGCGAATCCATCGCTGGACATTCCGAAGTTCCGTAACCACTTCCTGCACTGGCCGGCGCCGCGTCGTCTTCCCATTAAACGGGGACACGCTACAAAATTCGCAGTCGAAATGGCACCCTCGGGTGGTGAAACTACACTGCCTCGTCATGTACGAGTCGGGGCTCAACAATTCGACACGGGGACTCTTGTACTGCTCCAGCGAGGGGAACGAGGTCATCTGATACATGCGCTGCATCTTTCCCGCCTCATAGTCCGCGACCAACTGTGGCCAGAGGTCTTCGGCTTCTCCACAGACAATCGCGTCGGCATACCGAAGGGCTTCGTCGGGGCAGTAGGTGGGATGGACGCCCCCCATGACGATCGTCTTGCCTCGCTTGCGAAATTCCGTTGCGATCTCGTAGGCGCGAGGAGCATAGCAAGTCATGATGGAGAGGCCAACCATGTCACAGGGATAGTCGAAATTGATGTCCTGGACCGCTTCATCGACCAGCACGACGTCCCAATTCTTCGGCGTGTAGGCCGCAATCGTCGGCAAACTCAGCTTGGGGAACCACACCGCGCGTCGCTCCGAAGCAGTCAACCGATAGGGGTTATCGCGCGGATAGGGATCGACCAGCAAGAGCCGCTTGCCTGGTGCCGGCTTGGCCGTTGATGCCGGCTCAACTGACTGACCCTGCCACGTGGGTTGAATGAGTTCCATGAGCGACCCTCCTCACCTCTATCCGGTTATCCGGCTATACAGGTCCGGCAGATGATGGCTCCATCATGACTAACGAGTTCCCACTGGTCGCAAGGGGGGGAGATTGACATCCTGCCCTTGTAGCGCTGGATCTGGTAGCAGCTCAGCGGACTCGGCTGCCGCTGCGGCGTCACCTTGTTCTACCTCCAGCGCCTCTTGCTTCTTTTGTTGCTGAATGATCGAATTCACCCCGACATTTTCAGGAGGAACCGGCGGCCCCACGGTCCCACACCCGGCCAACACTCCCGTTATCACACCAACCAGAATGGACGTGACACTCTGCATGGAAGCGTTCACGAAAACATCCGCTCGAGTTCTTTGATACGTTGGTCCACTCGCGCTTGGGCAGTTCCGCCTATCTGAGACTTCCGGTCAATCGCGGCGGTGACCGTCAAGCGAGCGAATAGACCCTTTTCAATTCGCTCAGAGAATGTCCGTAGCTCTTCGAGCGAGAAGTCCGTGAGTTCACGGCCTTGATCCAATGCAGCCCGCACCAACCGGCCCGTGATCGCATGCGCTTCGCGAAAGGGCACACCTCTGGTCACGAGATAATCCGCGACCTCCGTGGCCAGCATCCCCCCGCCCTGCACCGCCTGTTTGAGGACGTCCCGGTTCACGGCAAGTCGGCGCATCAGCTCCGTCAAAATCTCCACCGACGCAGCGACCGTATCGAGCGCATCAAAGAGCGCCGGCTTATCCTCTTGGAGATCTCGATTATAACTCAAGGGCAGAGCCTTGAGGGTGGTCAACAGATTCACGAGATGACCGTAGACACGCCCCGTCTTGCCCCGCACCAACTCAGGCACATCGGGATTCTTCTTCTGCGGCATCATGCTGCTACCAGTACAGAAGGCATCGGGAAGATCGACGAATTGAAACTCTTGGGACGACCAGATGATCAATTCTTCGCTGAGACGGGACAGATGCATCATCGTGATCGAGAGCGCCGAAGCCACTTCGATCATGAAATCACGATCGGACACGGCATCCAAGCTGTTTTGCGTCACGGCGGGAAAGCCCAGCAGCCCGGCTGTGAACCGGCGATCGACCGGGTAATTGGTTCCCGCGAGCGCGCCGGACCCCAGCGGCATGACATTCAATCGCACCGATGCATCGCGAAATCGCCCCTTGTCCCGTTCGATCATTTCCACATAGGCCAAGAGATGATGGGCAAACAACACCGGCTGCGCCCGTTGCAGATGCGTATAGCCTGGCATCGCCACGGTTCGATTCGCCTTCCCCTTCGCCACCAGGACCCGTTGAAAATTCTCCAGATAGACCACGAGCTGACCCAGCTGATCCCGCAAGTAGAGCCGGATATCCAGCGCCACCTGGTCGTTGCGGCTACGCCCCGTATGCACCTTGCCGCCGAGTGGACCGATCAATTCGGTCAGCCGGCGCTCAATCGCCATGTGAATATCTTCGTCTTGCGGAGTGAAGCGAAAGCGTCCTCGATCCAGCTCCGTCTTCACCGACTCCAGGCCCCGCACGATCGTTTTGGTCTCAGTAGCGGTCAGGACGCGGGCCTTCCCCAATGTTTTGCAATGCGCGATGCTGCCCTGAATATCATAGGCATACAGCCGACGATCGACCGCCACCGATACGGTGAAGGCTTCCACCAGCCGATTCGTCTTCTCTCTGAACCGCCCGCCCCAGGCCTTTTCGCCTTTCGATGCGACAGGACTGCGGCCTTTTGCTCGTGCCATCAGTTGGAGGCCTTCTTTCGTTGGGCTCTGATCTTCAGCCGCAACGCGTTCAACCGAATGAACCCCTCGGCATCTTTCTGATTATAGACTTGGTCTTCTTCAAACGTGGCGATGTCGAGCCGGTAGAGCGAATTCTTCGACTTGCGCCCGGCCAGCGTGCAGCTCCCCTTATAGAGCTTCACCCGCGCCGTGCCGGTCACGTCCTGCTGCGCCGCATCGATCAAAGCCTGGAGCACCTCTCGTTCCGGACTGAACCAATAGCCGTTGTAAATCAGATCGGCGAAGCGCGGAATCAAACTGTCTCTGAAGTGCAATACTTCGCGGTCCATGGTTAAGGACTCAATTCCACGATGCGCCACATGGAGGATCGTTCCTCCCGGCGTTTCATAGACCCCGCGAGACTTCATCCCGACATAGCGATTCTCCACCAGATCGACACGCCCGATCCCATGCGCGCCACCCAGCTTATTGAGGTGGGCCAACAACGTCGCCGGGCTCATTTTCTTCCCGTCGACCGACACCGGATCACCGGCCTCGTAGCCGATCTCCACTTCGAGCGGCTTGTTTGGCGCTTTCTCCGGCGACACCGTCATTTGAAAGATTTCATCCGGCGGTGACTTCCAGGGATCTTCCAAGATGCCGCCTTCATAACTCACATGAAACAAATTCAGATCCATGCTGTAGGGCTTGGCTTTCGTCGCCGTGACCGGAATGCCATGTCGATCGGCATACTCGATCAATTCGCGCCGAGACCCCATCGTCCATTCGCGCCAAGGCGCAATGATCTTCAGGTTTGGAGCCAACGCGGTGTAGGTCAACTCAAACCGCACTTGGTCGTTGCCCTTTCCCGTGGCGCCATGCGACACCGCCTCAGCCCCTTCCTTCAGTGCGATCTCAGCTTGCCGCCGTGCAATGAGGGGCCGGGCGATCGAGGTCCCGAGCAGATAGCAGCCTTCGTAGACTGCATTGCCGCGCAACATCGGGAACACATAATCCTTCACAAAGGTCTCGCGCAGATCCTCAACGTAGACCTTTTTGACGCCAAGCCTTTGCGCCTTGGCTTTGATCGCTTGCAGGTCTTCGCCTTGTCCCAGATCAGCGCAGAACGCGATCACCTCGCAATCGTAGGTTTCTTGCAGCCACTTCAAGATCACAGAGGTATCGAGCCCGCCGGAATAGGCCAGCACTACTTTCTTCATGACAGAACTCATCGTCTCGTTCGACTCCTCTTGCCTAGTAGGTTCGTTAAAATAGCCTTCTGCATATGCAATCGGTTCTCCGCCTGATCGATGATGACCGACTGGGGACCGTCCAGCACCTCGGCACTGATTTCTTCCCCCCGGTGGGCGGGCAAACAATGCATCACGATGGCATCCGGTTTGGCGCGATGCAACAGGCGGCTGTTCACTTGATAGGGAGCCAAGACTTTCAATCGTCGTGCATGCTCCCGCTCGCGTCCCATACTGATCCAGACATCGGTGTAGATCACGTCCGCTTCCTTCGCTGCGACATGGGGATCGTGCCCGATTTCGATCACGGCGCCGGTTTTGGATGCCTCTATCCTGGCCCGGTCCACGACATGTTGCTCCGGCTGATACCCGACCGGACAACCCAGCGTGATGATCATCCCCATCTTTGCCGCCGCCTCGATCAGGGAGTTCGCCACATTATTGCCGTCGCCGATATAGGCGATCTTAATCCCCTTCAACCGGCCCTTTATTTCTCGAATGGTCAGGAGATCTGAGAGGGCCTGACAGGGATGGCTCAGGTCGGTCAGCCCATTGATCACCGGCATCGTCGCTTCCCTCGCCCATTCCTCCACGATCGAGTGGTCATAGGTGCGGATGACGATGGCGTCGAGATAGCGTGATAATACACGCGCTGTATCGGCGACACTTTCTCCACGCGAGAGCTGGATCTCGCCCATGGGCAACACCAGGGCGTGGCCGCCCAACTGATTCATGCCCGCCTCGAAGGACACCCTCGTCCTCGTCGACGGTTTCTGGAAGAGGAGCCCCAACGTCTTCCCGGAAAGCAGAGGATGAGGAATCCCGCGTCGCTGTTTGTCTTTCAACAGGGCTGCGGACTTCAGCAAACTCTCCACCTCCGCCTTGCTGAGGGCCGCAACATCCACAAAGTCGTTCTTGCCGGCCTGCAGGCTTATCGCTCGTTTTGCCATAGCTGTCTTATCCAATCGGCGCGAGTACGCCTTACGCCGCCTGTTTACTGAATATCTGAGCAAGCGTATCGAGCAAGCGATCGATTTCCCGCTGGGTGATGATGAGGGGCGGCACGAACCGGAGCACATGCTCGCCGGTCCCATTGATCAGAATGCCGCGAGCCAAGCACTCGTTTACGACGACTTTCCCTTCCATATCGAGCTCAATCCCCTGCAAAAGACCAAGGCCCCGAACCTCTCGCACCACCCGGAGTCGCTCCTGACAATCGGACAACCCCTTTGCGAAATACTCCCCCATCAGGCGTGCATGGTCGAGCACCTGGCCTTCCAGCAGCACGCGACAGACTGCCAGGCCCGCCGCACAGGCCAACGGATTGCCACCGAATGTCGAAGCGTGACTGCCAGGCGAGAAGGCCTGGGCCACGGAGTCGATCGCGAGGCAGGCGCCGATCGGCATCCCTCCACCCAACCCTTTCGCCAGGGTCATGATATCCGGCTGGACCCCTAACTGCTCATAGGCAAAGAGCGTCCCGGTTCGTCCCATCCCGGTCTGCACCTCATCGAAGATCAACAGTACGTCTTTTTTCGTGCAAAGGGCTCTCACCTGCTTCAGATATTCGCTGTTCGCGACGTGTACGCCCCCCTCACCTTGAATCGGCTCGAGCAGAATCGCCGCAGTCTTGTCGGTTACGGCCTGCTCCAGCTCTTCCAAATTATTGAAGGCGACATAACTAAAGCCCGGCAACAACGGCTCGTAGCCCTTCTGAACCTTTTCCTGGCCGGTGGCCGTCAAGGTCGCCATCGTCCGGCCATGAAACGAGTTTTTCATCGTGACGATCTCAAACCGCCCGGCTCCATACTTGTCATGGGAATAGCGGCGGGCCAGCTTGATCGCAGCCTCATTGGCCTCCGCCCCACTGTTGCAGAAAAACACCTTGTCGGCGAAGGAGTGATCGACCAGCACTTGAGCCAATTTTACTTGCGGCTCAGTGTAATAGAGATTTGACGTATGGATCAGCTGCGCAGCTTGGCGCTGGATCGCCTGGACTAAGTCGGGGTGACCATGCCCCAGAATATTCACCGCAATCCCGCCGACGAAATCGAGGTACTCTCGCCCCTCAAAATCGTAGACCTTCGTCCCCCGCCCCCGCGCAATCGCGAGCGGTTGACGCGTATAGGTCTGCATCAAGTACCGTGCGGCGTCCTGCTTCAGTGCTTCTGTCGGCATGACAGACGTATCCCCTTGTAAAGTAAGGGAAGGTAGCATAGCCATGCCGTCGGAAGCAACTTGAAATGGGCAGGAGAAGCCATCGATCAGCGTGGCGCTGCTTCTTTACCCAGATGGCGCCTTCGTTGTGATACTCTCTGGCGGATGAAGTCCTGTGCGCAATGTCAGCAGCAGAATCAGGAGGACGCCAAATTCTGCTACCAGTGCGGAAATACGCTGGCCATTGAGCCTGAACCACCCATCGCCGCCGCCGTGCCGCACACCGATGAAGACCTCTGGCGTCAACTCATCGGCCCCCACGCCGATCGCTACCTGGGACATTTCAAGAAATTCGGGTTAGGGGATGAACCGAAGTTCGCGCTGACGTGGAATTGGCCAGCTTTTCTCTATATTTCCTTCCTCTGGTTTCTCTACCGGAAAATGTACGTCTATGCGCTGGTCTATGCCCTCGGTCCGATGATTTCGACTTACGTGACCGGCGACCTCACCGTGGGTCTCGTCTGGAGCATCATGGCCGGAGCCACAGCAAACTATGTCTACTATTGGTACTGCCGCGAGCAAATTGGCGAGATCAAAAAGAGTTCGTGGACAGACCCGGCGAAACAAGGCGAGGCCTTGAAAGAGGCGGGAGGTGTCCAGCCCTATGTGATCTGGGTCGGAGTCGCCCTGTACATCTTCTTTGCAATGACGATGTTCAAGCTGCTTCAGGACGGTCTGCCGGATTCAGACAAGTTCCCGACCAAACCAGCAAGACCTGCTGCAATGACGAGTGCATAGCGCCACGCTGGATCAGATTATGTGCATGAGAGCACTCGTTAAGCCTAACGCCCACCCACTAGCTTTCACCCTGGGAGTATCGATCAAGAGCAAGTAGTTCATCAAGGTGCCTCTGCTCCAACGGAATTGTTTCCCTAAAGCAAAGCGCGAAACCGGTGATTGCAGCCCAGATGGACGATTGGAAGAAGCTCACAACTTCCCAATTTTTTCTCGGGCTTGAAGAAGGCCCATAATCGAACCCTGTCGATTTGAAAACACCATCGACCATGCCCGCTTTGTAGTTCTCCCACATTCCGTTGTAGGAGTGATGAAGCTCTTTGCTTTTCTTGAAATATAGCTACTGAAAGAGTTGGGCCGAATTTCCTCCCTGCTGCCCTAAGATTGCATCGATTTTCTTGCCCCATATTTCCCTTACAATCTTATGCTTGGGACTTCGGTTTTCTCTAAACCACTCTCTCACATGGCTGACAGCAGATTCCTCTGCACTACAAAGGGAAAAATATTTTGCGAGGTCAATCGCTTCATCAATTGGCCGTAGGAGCACAAAGACATCTCGGCAAGAATGTTCTAGCCCCAATAGCGCAAGAGTTAGAAGCCGAATTACCTGGGCATAGATGACCTAAGCCGCCACTCGCCCTGATTCTTCCCGCAGACAATCAAACCTTCCTTGATAAAACTGATGAATCTCGGAGAGCTTAGAAATGTATTGATGATAACGGTTTATGGCTTCATTCGATTTCTCAGTGAACTTGGCATCCAACCCTGAATCTTTATCGTGCTTCCTCCTACTAGAGTCCCAGGCTAAGGCCTTTATTGCAGCAGCCTGGGCTTCAGCACAATGAGCAAGGACCTTAAAGCTTTGAGTTGTAATAGCTTCCTTGCCATCGGCCTGTAGTACGAGGACACACTTCTTCTCGACGAGAAACTCTCGCATCCCACAATCGGATAACCGGAGGGTAAAGGCAGCGTCTGACACAGAGACTAGGTCGGACGCTTGATCTGACGGGTTCTTATTATTCTTAGAACTCATAAATTGACAAGACAGCTCAGATTCTAAGACTGGGCGGTTTCAAGTTCCATGTGCAACGGGTGCATGATGGCGCAGGTGCGCATAGACTTCCAGGGGCGTGGCAACGTTGAGCCATATGCGCGGGCGCAGATTCAGGCGATGCGCGATGGCGTTCACCTCGCGCTGCATGTACCCCGACAGGTCCGTGCCCTTGGGCAGGTACTGGCGCAGCAGGCCATGGGTGTTCTCGTTGGTGCCACGTTGCCAGGGGCGGTACGGATCGGCAACGAAGATCTGGATCGCGAGCCGCTGGGCCAACTGCTCGTGCTCGGCCATCTCTTTCCCCCGATCATCGGTCAAGGTTTTGCGCAGCGGAGCCGGCACATGCCGGAGTGTCTTGGTGAAGCCCACACGGGCACTCCGTGCATCCGTCCCCTCCCTCCTGGCCAGGATAACCACGCGGGTGGTCCGCTCCACCAGCGTCCCGACGGCCGACCCATTGCGGGCCCCCGTGATCAAGTCGCCTTCCCAGTGGCCCGGCACGGTACGGGTGGCGACTTCGGCCGGACGCTCGGTGATCGGCGTCATCTTGGGGATCTAGCCGGGCGGTCTGTCCCCCGTGCCCGAGGTCGGCGTGCCTGGCGGGCCTGACGCAGGGCCGCCAGCAGTTCACTCCGCAAGGCTCAAGCGGCAACACAGACAGGCCCACAGAGATGATCTCAGCCGACAGGTGGTTGCCCCTGTCGTCAGGATACGCGCGGGGGAGCCGCCCGGCCATCTGTTCGGGCGAGCACCCCTCGGCCAGATGCGTCCGCACAGACGGCCACAGCCTAGGGATCCAAGAGTGTGCGCGATCGCCGCGGCTGACAGGCTCGATCGGGGCGGCCCCGCGTGGTGTGGCGGGCCGACTCGCGGCTCAGGGTGCTGGGGGCCCGTCTCAACACCCTCGCCATCGTCCGGAGCGAATGACCGTGGGTCAGGCCCAGACTCACGGTCTCACGGTCTTCCGCACTCAAGTGTGGGTAGCAGTTCTTTGGCATGGCAACACCGTAGCCCATCAGGGCCGGTTGTGTTGTACTTGGAGTTAGAACTCAAGCTGCCAATACTTTTCTGCAGGATGGTCAAAACGGCTGTCCAGCAAGGCCGCAGCGAGTGAGGAGCCGAGGCGTACCCTCTGGGTACCTTGAGGGTCTGAACGATGCGAGAACGCCACTGGCAGACGTTTTCACCATCCTGCTATCGGCTCCGCTGCCACCCGATCCACGCCTGAAACCACCCGAAATCCTGTTCATACGCGGCACCGCCTGCGTCAGAGGCGTCCGGCTTCTGCTCGATCCGCGTATAGGTGCGCGGCCAGTTCTTTTGCCACCAGGATTTGAGTTCGTCCGGTGCATAGGCCTGGCCGTTCGGCTGAAGAATGCCTGCCGCCGCACAGACCGGCGCAATCAGTTGCCAGTATCGATCTTTGCCAAGGCCAAGGCTACGAAAGTGTTCGCGCAGCAAGAATACCACCCAGAGTTCGGCACTGTGTTTCTTATTATGTTTGAAGGGTTGCGTCTGCCGAAGTGGAACCGGATCGAATTGCTTGATGACCGAGGTATAGTCCGGGCCGCCATAGCTCCCTGCCACCTCAGCAATACCTTCCAGCATCTTTCCCAGCTCAACTTCTGCGACTGGCGAAGAGCCCGTCCCGTCGTCCCTGCTGGAGGACTCCGTAAGTGGGTTCGGCGTGGTCAGCAATTCGATGAGCGGCTTCAGTTCTCGAAGGCGCGCGGTGGCCGCTTTGAGAATCTGTTCCGATTCCAGCCAATAGTCGGGATCGCTCTTCGTGAGTCGCTCTCGCCCCAGGGGCGGAAGCACCGTCGGCACCCAGTAGCGCATCAGCACAAAGAGGATGTAGTCGGCCTGCCCGCTGACCTGCGCAATCCGGTCAAACATGCTGCCCGTTCGCATGCCCGTAAAAAAATCATGGGCCCGGTCGGCCACGTGCAACCGCTCGCCGATCCCGTTCCACCAAGCCTCAAACGCTGGCCAGTTGATATCGGAAAGTGATGAGGTGGTCATACCTGCGGCCTATCCTGGGTATGGAAATCAGGCGGAATGGTACTGCCGGCCCCGGGCGAAAG
Organism: Nitrospira sp.; assembly: GCA_031420175.1. Lineage (GTDB taxonomy): Bacteria > Nitrospirota > Nitrospiria > Nitrospirales > Nitrospiraceae > Palsa-1315. The sequence continues at coordinate 388 of JANOMG010000200.1, read as the reverse complement.
CAACCGCTTGACATAGGCGGCTGTTCCAGTATGCTTTGCCCCGTGGCTATATCCTTTCATCCTCAAGGGGCACGCACAATGGCTCGATTAGTCCTGCTTCGTCATGGCGAATCACAATGGAACCTGGAAAATCGTTTTACCGGTTGGGTCGATGTGCCCCTCACGCCACGAGGGATACAGGAAGGCAAGAACGCGGGAGACAAGCTCCGGGGGTTCACGTTCGATCGTGCGTTTACCTCTGTGCTCGCGCGCGCGAACGAAACCCTCAGGCTGGCGCTCGAGGCGATTGGTCAGTCGAACCTCCCCGTCGAGAAGGACAAGGCGCTGAATGAACGGATGTACGGCGAGTTACAGGGACTGAACAAGGCCGAGACTGCAAAAAAATACG
>JANOMG010000199.1:0-2826 GCA_031420175.1 Nitrospira sp. | reverse complement strand
TTTCCGCAACGGAGGCAGTTCGAAGGAGACCACGTTTAGCCGGAAATAGAGATCCGCCCGAAAGTGCCCTTCGGCCACCGCTTTTTTGAGGTTGCGATTGGTCGCAGCGATGAGCCGGAAATCCACTCCGATATCGTCCGTTCCTCCAAGCCGTCGGATGGTGCGCTCTTGAATCACCCGTAACAGTTTGGCTTGCATGGTCAGATCCAAGTCACCGATTTCGTCGAGGAATAGGCTCCCGCCCTCCGCCTTTTCAAGCAGCCCGATCTTTCGCTGGACCGCCCCGGTGAAGGCCCCTCGTTCAAAGCCAAACAATTCGCTTTCGAACAGCTCTCGCGGGAGGGCGGTACAGTTCACGCCGATAAAGGGTCCTGAGGCCCGCGCTCCGTTGTGATGCAGGACGCGGGCAAGATACTCCTTGCCCGTTCCTGTTTCGCCCAGGAGCAGCACTGAGGATTTTGGATTCGAGGCCACATCCCGAACCTGGGACAATACGTTCTGCATGACTGGACTGTGTGCTTCCAGGCTGGAAAGCGCGTATTGGCGGTCATGATGCTCGGTCTCCACGGCAAGACGTCGTCGTAAGCTCAAGAGATCGATCGCACGGTCGAGCACTGGCTCCATCGCATCCAGCTCGACGGTTTTGATGAGGAAATCATAGGCTCCGAGCTTCATGGCATCGACCGCGTCTTGCACGGTGCCATAGGCCGTGAGCAAGATGACCAGGGTGTGGGGGGCCAGTGGGCGCAGCTTTCGGAGGGTATCCAGTCCACTGAGACCCGGCATCTTGAGGTCGAGAAGGATCAGATCGGGAATCTCTTGAGGCAGGGCAGCCAACAGTGCGTCGCCGGACTCAAACCCGATGACCCGATGGTGTTTTCGAGTCAGGCGCTTGATGATCGCGTTGCGGATGGCCGGTTCATCATCGGTCACGAAGATGGTCAGTTGCATACGTTATTCCTTGAAGAATTGGAGCTCCTGGCGGAGTGGGAGCCAAATTCTCACGCTCGTCCCTTTCCCCACTTCACTGGTGATCTGGATATCGCCCCCATGACTCTCGATGATATTACGGCAGATCGCCAGCCCCAACCCCGTTCCCTGCCGCTTTCCTCTCGTAAAAAACGGCTCGAACACGTGCGCTAAGGCGCTATCGTGAATCCCGACTCCGTGATCCGTGACCTTGATCACCATGCCTGCATGCTGGCCGCGGGGAAGTTCGAAGGCGGTCACGTTAATGGCTGTTCCCTCAGGGGAGGCGTCGATCGCGTTCTGGACCACGTTCAAGAGCACCTGTTTGATTTGGTCTTGATCGGCATGGAGCCTGGTCAGCGTGGGAGAAATGGAACGTGTGAGCGTCAGGTGTTTCGCGGTGATGGTCGAATCGAGCAACTTGACGACATCGTCAATCAGATCGTTGAGAGGACACAGCACCGGAGCGAGTTCCCGTGGGCGAGCATAATCGATGATCTGATTGACAATGCGATCCAGCCGTTTGGTTTCTTTTAATATCATTTCCAAATCGGCATGCCGCGGATCCGACTTGTCAAATTCGTCCAGTAAGAGAAACGCATTGGACCCGATCCCCACCAGTGGATTTCTGATTTCATGGGCAATTCCAGCCGCCACTTGGCCTAGCGTCGCCAGCCGCTCGGCTCGACTGAGGCGGGTCTGCATCTGGTCCAGAGCTGTGATGTCGATATTGAATCCGATATAGAACGGCGTGTGGGTTGTCCCTTGTTTGAGGGGAATCCGGCGACTCAAGACCATCCTCACCGAACCGTTCACATGAAGAAAGCGAAAGACCGTCTCGTACGGTTGGACGTTCGCTACTGCGTGAGCAAACTCCGACACCACCCGTTCTTGATCTTCGGGATGAATCCACTGGCGAAACGTAGCTGGATCGGTGACGTGATCCGGATCAAGCCCCGCGAGGGTTTGGTTGTAGCGGTTGCTGAACGTAATCTCCGTCCCCTTGGTCGTAAAAATGCCGAAAGGGGCGTTGTCCACCAGTCCGCGATACTTCGATTCCGACGCGGATAGATTATCATTGAGCACACGGAGGGCCGCTTCCGAATGTTCGACCTGTTCGAGGTGACTCTGAATTTGAACGCCCATCCGGTGCATCACCCTGGTCAGATAGCCAATCTCATCCCTACGTTCAAGCACCGGGATGGTTGAGAGAGACCCCGTCGGCGAGGATCCGACCGCTTTGGCCAAGCTGACCAGGGGGCCGGCGATCGAGCGGGCGATCAGATATAACGTGGAGGCCACGAGCCCCAGGGTGAGAATTCCTCCGACTAATATCACCATGAGTGTGGCGGTCCGGTCTTGACTCAGTTGGTTCAGCCGCGCCACCACTCGTTGCTGTTCGAGCTGGTCAAACGTCACCATCAACTCTCGAATCCTGACCATGATCGTCCGTCCGCGTCCTTCTTCGATATATTGGAGTGCCTTCTCAGGATGGCCTCTCTTTGTCGCTTCTATGAGGTCTACCTTCTCAATGATGAGTTGCTTCACCAGCGACTGGACTTCCAAGAAATGCGAGCGGTGGGGGATTTCATCGGAGACCATCCGAGTGAGTTCCTCTCCCACGGAGAAAATACCTTCTTGCGCGGTGCGAAAGGGACGAAGATAGGGGCTCTGGAGCGTCAACACATATCCGCGAAAACTCGTTTCGAGGTCGACGGTCAGCCGCATGTACTGGGCGGCCGATTTCTGCGTCAGGTATAAACGGCTGAGCTGCTCTTCGTCCCGCTCGACCGTTTGTACGCTTTCATAGGTCACGATACTGAGCAGGATCAGCGCAGTCAGTGGGATGAAGGAAAC
>JANOMG010000198.1:0-31984 GCA_031420175.1 Nitrospira sp. | reverse complement strand
CCATCTATAAACTTCGCAGAAAGAGCGAGATGTTCTTCGGCAAGATCAAGGAAAACAGGCGCGTCACCGTCCGTTACGAGAAAACAGACGCGGCGTTCCTCGCTTTTATCGCGCTCGCCATGATCAAGACGTACCTTTGATCACAGTGCCTAGCCTGCTACACCATGTCTAATACCATCTCCACCTCCACAGCATCAGCATCCCAATGGTTCGTTCCTGTCGCTGCGGCACTAGGAAACGGAACAGGCCGCCCCTCGGTCACGGGCTTATACGGCTCCACCGCCGGGCTTGCCCTCACCACGCTCCTACATCCACAGTTGGGCAAACTGGGGAATCGACCGTGGCTCATCGTCACCGGGTCGGACGAGGCGGCTGAACGCCTCTTCGACGACCTGCACTTTTTCCATGATCTCATCGGCCTTTCGACGGCTTCCCTCGCCCTGTTTCCGAAATGGGAAACCTTGCCGTACGAGGGTAGCGCGCCTCACGTGAGTCTGATCGCGCGCCGGATGAATGCCCTGCATCACATCCTGACCGCTCCACAGACCTGCCTGGTTACCTCCATCGCCGCCCTGATGCAACGATTGTTGCCCGTCTTCACGTTTAGTCACACCACCCTGCAATTCAAGCTGGGCGGCACGATTGAGCGAGAGGCCCTCACCGGAGGACTCCTCCGGCTCGGCTACCGTAAGGTCTCGGTGGTTGAAATTCCGGGGGAGTTCAGTATTCGAGGCGGCATTGTGGATATTTTCTCGACGGCCTATGCCGACCCGCTGCGCGCCGAATTTCTTGGCGAAACCGTCGACTCGCTCCGCCTCTTCGATCCCGCCACGCAAAAATCCATCAAGAAGCTGGATCGAGCGGTGGTCCTTCCCGCGCGGGAATACTTGCGTGCGGAGACGTCGCCGGAGGCCCTCGCCCCCATCCCGGTGGATGCAGAGTGGCGCGCACCGGATCTCTATCCAGGCATGGACACCCTCTTCGACTATTTTACCGAACAGCCTATCTTGGTCATGGATCAACCTGCCGGGTTGAAAGGGGGCTGCGAGGACCTCTGGAGCCACATCGACGACGGCTATCTCCGCCATACCGACCGGGAGACGGTCGTGCCCTACCCGTCACCGGAACGATTGTTTCTCTCCTGGCCCGCGCTCATGGATTGCACGAAGGGCTTGCCCGCCCTCGCACTCGAGCCGCTCATGCCAAGCGATGCGTCATGGAGTCCGGTCCAGACCTTTCCCGCTCAGAGCCCGTCCAGTGCAGGCCTCGGGGCTCGCGGGATGCCCTTCAGCCAGACCCTGACCATCATGGATCGCTTGCGGGATGAATGCCGCGTGGTGCTCGTCGCACGAAGTCGCGGCCAAGTGGATCGCTTGCTGGCACTCTTGCGTGAACACGATGTGCCAGCAATGGAATGGACAACGGGCGCCTGGACCGCGTCCAGCAAAACGAAAGCGCCGTTTTACGTCTTGCATGGCGATCTGTCCGCGGGATTCCTCGCACCGGACTTGCGCCTGGCCGTGCTGACGGAAGAGGAACTGTTTGCGAAAGGCGCACGCCACAAACCGCAAGCCAAGAGTAAAGCCGCGACGTTCCTCTCCTCATTGGAAGATCTCAACGTGGGCGACTACGTCGTCCACGTCCAGCATGGCATCGCCAAGTATCGAGGCCTTAAACGCCTCTCGGTCCAGGATTTCGACAGTGATTATTTGATCCTGGAATTTGCCGGCGGCGACACCTTGTACGTCCCGCTGGAGAAGCTCAACCATGTGCAGCGGTACAGCGGAGCGGACGGCCATGCGCCGCGCCTGGAACGGTTGGGCGGCACCAATTGGGCGAAAACAACCGCGCGCGTGAAGAAAGATATCGAGGAAATGGCCCACGAACTCGTGGATCTCTATGCCAACCGTGAGCTCGTGACGCGCCATGCCTATGGATTCGACAGCACGATGTACCACGAGTTCGAAGCCGCGTTTGAGTATGAAGAAACGGCGGATCAACTCAAAGCGATCGAGGACATTACACGCGACATGGAATCCAGTAAGCCAATGGATCGCCTCGTCTGCGGCGACGTCGGGTACGGAAAAACTGAAGTGGCCATGCGGGCGGCCTTCAAAGCCGTGGAGGCCAATCGCCAGGTGGCGGTGCTCGTCCCCACCACCCTGTTGGCTCACCAGCATTATGATAACTTCTCGGAACGGTTCGCGCCGTTCCCGGCTCGCGTGGCCCTGCTCTCCCGCTTCCAATCGCCGAAGGAGGCCAAGGCCATTCTCAAAGACGTGGCATCCGGCGACGTCGACGTGGTGATCGGAACGCACCGGCTCATCCAGAAAGATGTGGCGTTCCGAGACCTGGGACTCGTGATCATCGATGAGGAACAGTGGTTCGGCGTCAAACACAAGGAGCGTCTGAAGCAACTCCGCACCCAAATCGACGTCTTGACGCTCACGGCCACCCCGATTCCCCGCACCTTACAGATGGCCATGGCGAGCGTGCGCGATCTCTCAATTATCGAAACCCCTCCGGCGGGCCGTCTGGCCATTCGCACGCAGGTCGTGAGATCGAGCGATACACTCATCCGAGAGGCGATGTTGCGCGAACTTGGGCGGGGCGGGCAAGTCTACTTCGTCCATAACCGGGTCGAAACGATGGAGAAAACGGGGGCCTGGCTCCAACTCCTGGTGCCCGAAGCACGCATCGTCATGGCCCATGGGCAGATGAACGCCAAACCGCTCGAAGCCGTGATGCTGAAATTCTTTCGCCGGGAGGCCGACGTGTTGATCGCCTCGGCCATTATCCAATCAGGCATCGACGTGCCCCATGCCAACACGATCTTCGTCAATCGTGCCGACATGTTCGGCCTCGCACAGTTGTACCAATTGCGTGGGCGAGTGGGACGAAGCGGCGACCAAGCCTACGCCTACTTCCTGGTGCCCGATGAGGGGCAACTGAGCGAAGACGCCCAGAAACGCCTCACCGCCATTCAGCAATTTACCGAACTGGGAGCCGGATTCCGCATCGCCGCGGCCGACATGGAGATCCGTGGTGCCGGTAACCTCCTCGGGAAACAGCAATCGGGGCATATCTCGGCCATCGGACTCGATCTCTACATGCAGATGGTGGAACAGGCCGTCCAGCGCCTCAGAGGCCAGGTGATAGAAGAAGAGCTGGACCCCGTTCTCCGGCTCAACGTCTCTGCCTTTATTCCGGATGCGTACGTCGCCGATCCCCACCAACGCCTCTCGTGTTACAAACGACTCTCGTCCTGCACCCAAGTTGGAGACCTCGCGTTGCTGCATGGCGAAATGCAGGATCGGTATGGACTGGCCCCGGACTCCGTCGAACGGCTGTTCGAGGTCATGCAGGTGCGGCTCCAGGCTAAAGCGTTGCGCCTGGCTGCAATTGAACTCAAGGCCCACTCTGTCGTCGTGACGCTCGACGCCAAGAGCAAGGTCTCAAGCCAGGCGATTCACCGAATGATGGATCGGTACAAGAAACGGGTGTGCTTCCTCTCTCCACTCTCATTCGAACTCCAAATGCCGCATCAGGACTGGCCTTCCATCTTTCGAGAACTCACCGCAACCTTGCAAAGCCTGGGAGTCTGTGATACCAACACAGCAATGCCCTCGCGTCCATCTCGCTAACAAGGTCTCACGCACCCATGACTCGATCATCTAACGGATCCATCAACGTCGTCGCTGTCCGCCTCGTCTGCTTGCTTGCCGGCGCCATCGGTGGCAGCCTCTTGCTGCTCACCAGCTGCACGCCACCACCCGAGGAAGGCGTGTTGGCCTTTGTCAATGGCCGACAAATCACGCAGAACGAGTTTGAAATTCGCTGGGGAGAACTGGCAGAAGCCACCAGGGCGCGGTACGAGAAAGACGGGGGAAGGCGACGCTTCCTCGACGAACTCATCACCCGCGAACTGCTCATGCAGGAAGCGCGCAAGCAGGGGCTCGACCAGAACGATGCCATCCGCGATCGCGCGCAACGCTATCGGGAACAACTGATTCTCGACGAACTCCTCAAGGACCGGATCAAGGCCAAGATCGAACTCTCAAAGGAGGAGTTGGATGCCTTCTACGAGAAACATGCCCACGAGCTCCTGACGTCATTGAAAATCCAAGTCTCACAGATGCTGCTGCCTAATTATCCTGCCGCGAAAGATCTCGAAAAGCAGATCAACCAGGGGGGAGACTTCGCCAAGTTTGCACAGCGCTATTCCATCGACGGCAAAACGAAAGGGAAGGGGGGCGACCTGGGCCCCTATCGCAAGGACTTGGTCATTCCAGAAGTCGACGAAGTCATTCATACCCTCAAGCCCGGAATGGTCAGTGCGCCGATCAAGACAGATGCCGGCTATTACCTCGTCATGATCACGGCCCTCGATAAGGAAGTTATTCAGGCAGACTTGGCCGTTCGGGAACGCCTCCGACAAGAACTGCTCAACGAGAAACGACGAAAACGTTTTGACGATGTGATCGCCGACATCCGCGCAAAGGCGATCATCCGCCTCGCCGACGCCTCCCGCTATGTCGCCGACGACGTCGGCACACGCTGACTCCTCGCGGATCGAAATTGCCCTCACTCAGACTCCTCAAGTCCTCCGCAATTCGTGTACAATCCCTCGGAGCCGCGTCGAGCGGCTGATCCCATCGCTGTGTAGCGAGTCCTCTATCCATGATCACGATCCGTCCGTTCATGACAATGGCACCAGACTGGCTAAGATACACGGTCTTCTTTGCGCTCCTACTGATCACATCGGTGCCCCTTCTTTCAGCCGCACAGATTGAAGATCGGATCATCGCAATCGTCAACTCGGACCTCATCATGCTATCCGACATGAAGCGGGAACTGACCCCGGAACGGGAGCGGATACAGAAAGAATATCGCGGCGACATCCTCGCGCGGCGACTCAAGACAGCGGAATACATGGCGCTGACCTCAATGATTGAACGCAAGTTGCAACTCCAGGAAGCCAAGGCCCGAGGCGTCGAAGTCACCGATCAGGAGGTTCGACAGGCGGTTCAGAATATGAAGCAGCAGGGGGAAACGATCGACGAGACAAACCCGGCAAACATGAAAAACGTCCGGGAGCAACTGACCTTGCTCAAAGTCGTCGATCGCGAAGTGCGAAGCGGGGTGATGGTCGCGGACTCCGATATGAAACGATACTTCCAGGAACACCGCGATCGTTTTGCGCTCCCGGAGGAATACACCCTCAGCCAGATTCTTATCAGACCACGGTCACCTAACGATACGGCCGACGCCAAGGCGAAAATGGCCGAGATCACGGCCCTGCTCAAGCATGGGGAGTCTTTCGAAGATTTGGCACTACAGTTTTCCGATGGCCCGAACCCCTCCCGCGGAGGGCGCTTGGGCTTGGTGCGGCAGGGAGAGCTCTTGCCGGGCATCGAACGCGCCATCTCAAACCTGGTCCCCGGCAGCATCTCAGATGTGATTGAGACCTCTGAAGGTTTTCATGTCGTGCGCATGGAAGACAGGAAACCCAAACAGTTCCGCCCGTACGAGGAAGTCCGCATTGAGATCCAGGGGCTCGTCTTTCAGCAGAAAAGCGAGGACGTCTTCCAAGCATGGCTGGCAGACCTCAAGAACAAAGCCTATATCGAGATCAAGTTTGAATCCGCTCCTTCAGGGCCGCCCACAACCGGTCCCGCCCCTCGCCCGTCGACGACGAGTAAGGAATAATTTCCCCTCCTTCGCCCAATCCTAACCCCTCCTGTAGCCGACGCAGTGCACTGACGCGCTCGCTCATTTTCAACTTATCAACTTTCGTCGCCACAACGATGGGTGGTCGTCCAACGGACAATAACCATGCAATGGTTTCACGGTCCTGTTCGCTCAGCACCCGACATTCGACCAAGACGACCACCGCACTCAACCGCTCACTACCGTTGAGGTATTGCTCGATCAACGGTGCCCACTCGGCCCGCAGCGCTTTGGAGACCCTCGCGTATCCATACCCAGGCAAATCCACCAAGATAAATCGCGCCAACCCGGGATCGTCACTGGTGACCTGAAAGAGATTGACCAGTCGAGTCTTCCCTGGTGTGCGGCTCACCTTCGCTAGCCCCTTACGCTGCAAGAGGGAGTTGATGAGCGAGGACTTTCCGACGTTCGACCGCCCGATAAAGGCGACTTCAGGAAGTTTGCCTTTCAGAAACTGTTCGGGCCCCGCACAACTTCTGATAAACTCTGACGTGAGGATTCTCATACCCTGTCCATCCACCTACCACACACCATGTTATTGACGCAGGCACACATCACCTCTGTGATACGCAACCTCTCATGAGGAAGTCAACCACACAATCCCGATCCCGCATGAAGGCCTTCCTGATTCTCGGCCTGTGCCTCCCGGTCGGGACAATCCTATTCCTCTGGCTGCTGACCATGCCCGACGTCTCAACCCTCCGCATGACCAATCCACCCGTCACGGCCCTGATGGATACACGACAGGCTCAGGCCGAGGCACAAGGCCGCAGCGTCAGACGCCAGTGGGTATGGATGCCGCTTTCGCGTATCTCCCCCTACCTCCGCCAGGCGGTCGTAGCCGCGGAAGATGCGTCGTTCTTCACCCATGAAGGATTCGATTGGGAGGGGATCAAGGAAGCCGCCACGTACAATCTCGAAGCGGGCGAGCTCAAACGTGGCGGGAGCACCATTACCCAACAGCTCGCCAAGAATCTCTACCTCTCATCCGAACGGTCCTTGTTTCGAAAGGCCCGGGAAGCGTTGATCACCCGCTCCCTTGAACAGCAGCTCACGAAGGAACGTATTCTCGAACTGTACCTCAACGTCGCCGAATGGGGACAGGGTGTCTACGGAGCGGAGGCGGCAGCCCGCCACCACTTCAAGAAATCCGCGCGCGACCTGACACCCGACGAAGCCGCATGGCTGGCAGCCATCTTACCCTCGCCCAGGCGATACGATCCGATCAGAAAAACGACAGCCATGACTCGCCGCCACGAGCGTATCCTCAATCGAATCAATCGAGGCTCTACACGTCCGGCACCGTAAGAGCTCAGGGGAAAGCCGGTGGCTACAACTCAGATGACTGCTCGAAGGAATCACCGATCTCGGAGGAGCCCTGCTCGCCAAAGATCGCGGACTCATGGAGATAGTGTTTGAATTCGAGAAGGTTCCCGGAGGGATCTTCGAGAAAGAAGGTGTGGTGCTCGAGGCTGGTACCCGGGAACCGGAGACGGGGCTGCTGGTAGAAGGGCAAGCTGTTCGCCTGGGCCTGCTCCAAAAGCCGCTGCCACGAATCTTTCGACAGGAACACCAGACCGAAATGACGGGGGTATATGCCCTGTTGTGGTGGCAGAGACTCCGTCACCAGATGCGCCACGAGTTGATGCCCTGCGAGTCCGAACAGAACGGCGCGGCTCGATTCACGACCCATCGTACAACCAAGTCCTTCGACATAGAAACGTTTCGCCGCCGCCACATCGTGCGTAGGGAAGGCAAGGTGAAACAACGCATCCTTCATGGAAATTGTCCTCGAACGGTCGGCCTGCCAGTCCCATTCCACCAACCGGCAGCCAGGTAGGGCGTCACGTGCCTGATGGCAAATCGCCCGTCCGGCGAGAGGACTAAGGCCCCGGCGGACCCGCGGATTCGAGACACCAGCATGCGCAATACCTGCCGGGCGGCGATCGCTGGACTCTTTCCCATCGCTAAATAATCGCAGATGGTCTTGGCAATCACAAGGCGGATGATCCCCTCACCGATGCCCGTCATCGACACCGCACCGCTCTGATTGTCCGCGTACACTCCACAGCCGATGAGCGGGCTGTCGCCGACTCGCCCAGGCAACATCGAATCGACACCCCCGGTCGAAGCCCCTGCCGCCACTGTTCCGGACCGATCCAGAGCAACAGCGCCGACGGTCCCATGCTGGTCCTTCCCGATCCTCTGAGATTTTAACATCGCGCGATAGAGATGCCACATCTGTATTGCGGTCGTTGTGACACGAGGAGATCGACCGGAACTCCTGCGAGTCGATCGCGCCTTCGGTAGCGTTTCAAGTTGATAGTGCTGCGCAAACTGAGTGGCCGGAGGTCCCACGAGCAGGACATGATCTGTGTCTTCCATAACCAGGCGGGCGGCGGTAATCGGATGCAGAATCTCTTCGATCGAAGCAACTGCGCCGGCTTTGAGGTGCGCCCCTTCCATGATTGAGGCATCCATCCGCTGCACGCCGTCTAACTGCCGATTCGCTCCTTGTCCCGCATTGAACAGCCCCGATTGCTCCAGGAGACCGATCGTGCATTCAACGGCAATGACGGAAGGACAGCCCTGCTCAAGCAGGGCATAACCGATGACGAGGGCGTCGGTGAGACAGGCAGCCTGCGCCGGTGTCACGCTTCGAAGACCGGCGCCTCCATGGACAAGAATGAGCGGGCGTGAATTGGTCAATTGAGGAGAAGATCCCGAGCCTGCCGGTACGCCGGATCTCTCATGCGATCCAGATCGGACCGCACGAACCCCAGGCCGGTGACGCAGAGTTCGAAATTGTCGGAGAGTTTGCGGAACAGAGGAGGCTCTTCCCCTGATGGGCCGTCGGCCATTTGCGCGACAATCCCGTAAGAGCGTTTTCCCGTCTTCATATAGTCCACAAGGAAATCCTTGTGATAGATCAATCCGGTCGTCTTGAGCCGGCGCAAATATTCCGGAAACAGTCCCGCCATGAAGAGCGTGAAATCGCCGATGTGCTGATGGACGTCCCGCTCACGATCCATCGATTGAGCCTCAAGCAACACTTCCGATTCGAACAAGAGGTCTACCACCGTATCGACCGGTTGATCTTGCTGGTTTCTAATTTTATACAGCTGATCGCTATGGGTAAAGTCGACGAGCAGGTTGGAGACGTAGCTGGTCACGTTGGGGTCAGGCCACCCGAGATGCTCCGTGAAGCTTTTCTCGGTCAAGGTGCCGAACAACTGACGGAGCGGATGCCGTGGCGGAACTTCCGTTCTCATATCCACCTCTCACACATTCCGACGACTTGTGTTTTCAGTATAGCAGATGTTGATCGAAGTGCCGACATCTGCCGTTATGATTGACCCTTCTATCGGTCTTCACAGCTCAGACTTGAGCAGAGAATGGAACGATCAGAACCCTCAGGCTATTCAACAAGGCCATTCTCTTCGTTCGTCGCTCGTAAAGTTGAATGTTCGGAAGTCATCAGATCAACAGATCGTCAGATATTTTCCGCTTCACGGCTGTCGAGCAGAAAGGTCACCGGTCCGTCGTTCAACAAATCGACCTGCATGTGCGCGGCAAAGATACCGGTCTCAACCGGAGTCCCCTGCGCCCGCAATTCAGTAGCGACCGATTCATAGAGGCACTTGGCTTCGTCAGGAGGCGCAGCCTCGTCAAAGCTGGGGCGACGGCCATTCGTCGTCCGTCCGAGGAGCGTGAACTGCGAGACCAACAAGACCGATCCGCCAATGTCAGTCAACGAGCGATTCATCTTTCCCTGTGCATCGGAAAAGATCCGGACGGTGCGAATCTTCTCGACGAGGTACCGGCCATCCGTCTCTTCGTCCCCCTTCGCAACGCCCAGCAAGACCAGCAGGCCAGCACCGATCCGTCCCACCAACTGACCATTCACCTCGACCGATGCTCCCGTCACCCGCTGAATCACGGCCTTCATACGTTACCGTTCCGTCCGAAGCTGCGCGAGCGTGCCCTCAAGAGTGAGCAGTTTTCGTTTCAAGGGCAGGCCGCAGGAGAATCCGCCGATCGACCCATCATGTGCCACGATCCGATGGCAGGGAATCACGACCGGCAGCGGATTCGCCCCTACGGCATTACCGACAGCACGAGCATAGTGGCTGCCTCCCACGCGCATGGCGACCCATTGATAGGATCGCAGCCTGCCATAGGAAATACTCAGAAGCGTTCGCCAGACCTTTTGCTGGAAGCTCGTCCCTCCTGAGAGGTCGAGCGGCAGATCGAAGGATTGACGTGCTCCGTCGAGATAGTCGGTTAATTGGGCCTGCGCCTCTTGTAATCGAGGAGAGGTCTCGCCATCCAACAATTCCACAGAATCTTCCGACAGCTCGGACAACAACACTTGCCGAGACGTCTGTGGCAACACCACCGCGTCGATTCCTTTCGACGTTTCGGAAATGCCCATCCAGCCCCATCGTGATTTGAAGATAATCGCCCGACGCATACAGGACCTCAGCGGCTGATAACTCGCCCAAATTTCTTCCGTACCATCCCCCACACGAAAACAAGCTCTTCCGAACGCAGTATGGCATGGACGCCCAGATAGCCGCTCACGCTCAAGCCAATTGTCATCGTGAGCATGATCGACTTCTCAAGCCAATCACCGGAATGCGTCCACAACTGTGCCCCGGCTACCCAGCCGCAGATCACGACCAACGGCACAGAAGCGACCAGCACACGTAACGACGATCGTCCCACAGAGCCCCACTCGATGCCGCCTAACCGGCGGTGCAGCACCGCGACCAAGATACCTCCGTTCACCATCGCCGCCAAGGCTGTGGCCAAGGCCAGGCCGGCCGCGCCAAGGGACGACATCAGTAGAAGGGAGAACAGGAGATTGGCCGCGACGGCAATGGCCGCGGAGATGGCAGGCGTGCGCGTGTCTTGCAACGAATAGAAGGCCGAGACAATGATGCGGACGCCTCCGAAGGCCCAGAGGCCGACGGAATAACAGAGCACCGCCAGCGCGGTCTCAGCCGTATCGTGCGCCGTAAAGGTCCCGTGTTCGAAGAACAAGTGGACGATCGGCTGACGCAGAAAGATCAGGCCCAGCATCGCCGGCCAAATGATAAAGAGGATCATGCGAAGGCCAAATCCCAACGTCGTTCGCAATTCATCCAACGCCCCGCGCGCCGCCTGCGCAGAGAGGGTCGGCAGGATAGCCGTGGCCAATGCCACACCGAAAATCCCGAGCGGAAACTGGATTAATCGCATGCCGTAGAAGAGATAGGTTGGCCCACCGGCAAAGAAGGAGGCGAGGATCGTGCTTATGGTCAAGTTGATCTGCGTCACGGATAGACCGAGAAGCGACGGAACCATCAGCGCACCAATCCGTCGTAACCCCGGATGGCCCGGCTCCCACCGAAATCCGAACAGCAGGCCACGTAGCTTCAGGCTGGGGAGCTGCATGGCAAATTGTGCAGCCCCTCCTGCGACCACCCCGATGGCCACGCCGACAATCGGCTCCGACAAGTGTGGCGAGACATACAATGCGCAGCCGATCATGAAGATGTTCAGAAAAAGCGGCGAGAAGGCCGGAGCCGCAAAGGCCCGCACGGAGTTGAGAATCCCCATTGCCAGTGCAGCCAGGCTGATAAAGAGCAGATAGGGGAACATGACGCGGGTCAGCAGCGTAGTCAGGACAACCTTTTCGGGATTCGCCTCAAATCCAGGCGCAAGGAGCTGCACGAGCCACGGAGCGGCAAGAATTCCCGCGAGCGTTACCAGGGTGACAATCGTCAACAGCGTAGTAAACATGGCGCTGGCCAATTCCCATGCTTCCTGCTTGGTTCGCAGGGTTCGATAGTCCGTGAACACGGGAATGAAGGCCGAGGACATCGAGCCTTCGGCAAAGAGTTCTCGCAGCAAGCTGGGAATCCGAAAGGCGACATAGAACGCGTCCGCGGCGGGCGTGGCACCGAAGAGGCGGGCCAAGACCATGTCGCGGACAAAACCGAGAATCCGGCTTGAAAAGGTGCCAATGCCGATCACCCCAGCCGCTTTCACGACGGAATGGTTGTCGTCTTGCGATGCTGGTGGAGAGCCGGGTGACGTCGTAGGATCGGACATGGAACTGGATTCTAACGGAACGACGACGGGCAGTCTATCAAGCCGAGGATTATGACTCCTGAATTAACCTGTCAGGCAACTCGTTCGGATTGTCGCCGGAGCCGGCAGGGCTGACCTGCGCAAGAAGGACCCCGCACTTCGCAATCGCCTCACAGATGGCATCGGTCGCTTGTCCCGTTCGAATGCCGTCGAGAATGCTGTTGACCAGTCCGTCCCATGTACCAACCGGGACGCGATCGTTGAGGCCTTTATCCGCCAAGACGTGCACGCGACGTTCAAGAATCGACACGAAGATCAGGATCCCCGTCCGGTCTTTCGTGTTGTGCAATCCATGCTTGTAGAAGGCCTGCTCGGCACGTAGTGCGACTTTATGCGCGAGACGCTCACGTGACGTGACGAGACGGATGACTCTCGGAACCCTGCCAATCCATTGCCCAAGTCCGTACGAGGCGACGACCGACAGTAATAGCCAGCCTGCGTTGCCAGCGTGCCACCCCCACGGCAGCCAGTAAATCTCTATCGTCAGGAGAAGGGCCAGTGCAAGCAGGGCAAGCATGAACCCCATTCGATAGCCGGCTTCACGGTACAGCGCCGAGGCTGGGACGACCATCGGCACAATCTCGCCCTTCGTGACCAATTCGGCTTGTTGAGCCGCTCGCCTGATCCGTTCACGTTCTGCGTCGTTGAAGGGCTTCATCTACCAATCTCCTGAGGCACCGCCTCCGCCAAAGTCACCGCCCCCGCCACCGAATCCGCCACCACCACCAAAGGAATCGCCAAATCCTCCGCCAGACCCCGTCGTGAAACCCTCTCCCCACCCTCTACCCTGGCCTTTACCTTGATTCGCTTGCAGGATGAGCCACAACAAGAAGGCCGTCACCACGGCGGCCACAAAACCCAACCCCACCGTCGCAAACTGCGCGACGAGGAAGGCGAGCAGGCTCCCGAGCAGCGCACGAGTGCGTTGAAGCCCATGGCTCAACACGATACCGGCCAAGGTCCCAACGACAATCCCTATGATCACATACTGAAAGGCCATCGGCTCCTGACCGGAACGAGCACGACCCGCCAACACCTCTTCAGCCTTGTAGGTGCCTTCGATGGTACCGAGGATGGCCTGGACCCCGGCAGCGATACCGCCCGGCAGATCTCCGCTTCGAAACCGGGGCACAATTTCCTGCCGAATGATGTGAGAAGACCGGAGGTCCGTCAAGGTGCCTTCGAGGCCATAGCCCACTTCGATACGAACCTTCCGCTCACGCAGGGCGATGAGCAGTAGCACGCCGTTCTCCGTCCCCTTTTGACCGAGCTTCCATGTCGTACCGACGCGATGAGAGAAGGATTCGAGCGGTTCGCCTTCGAGTGAGGGCAGAATCAGGACGGCAACTTGATTACTGGTTTTTGCCTCGTGGGCTGCGAGGTCATTGGTGAGTGAGGCGGCGACATTGCCTGGCAGTACGTGCGCAAGGTCCACGACGCGGCCTGTGAGTGGAGGCACATCGAGCGCGAAGGAAAGAGAGGTTACGGTTAAGGCTGAGGCTAAGAATAAGACACAAGCGAGGACTAAGCCGACCGGCTGCTGTCGAATTCTGTCCCTCAACCTGAACCTCAATCTCGACCTAACAGGCTGCGGAAAACCAATTTTGAGCTTTGTTTGCCCCTGCAGATCGATTGCCTGTCCTGAGTCAACGGCCCGCACAATGCTCAAAAAGACCGTCCGGCAAGGCCGCAGCAAGCGAAGAGGCGAGGCGTACGCTTCGGTACGTTGAGCCTCTGAGCAAAGCGAGAACGAAGCTGGCGGACTTTTTCAGCATCCTGCTAGAGCTTCACCTCTGGCGGCTTGGCCACAGCCTTTTCATCCGCCACGGTAAAGTTCGGCTTCTCTTCCAGATGGAGGAGGAACTTTGCCGTCAGGTTCGTGGGGAAATAGCGGACGCCCTTATTGTACTCCGCCACTTTCTCGATGTAGCGCTTGCGCGCGACGGCGATACGATTCTCTGTCCCTTCGAGCTGACTCTGAAGATCACGAAAGTTCTGGTCGGCTTTCAGATTAGGATAATTCTCTGCGATAGCAATCAGGCGGCCTAACGCCGAGGTGAGACCAGCCTGCGACTTTTGGAATTGTTCGAAGGCGACCGGATCTTTCAACGTTTCAGGCGTGACGTGAATCCCGGTAGCCTGCGCACGCGCCTGCACCACCCCTTCGAGCGTATCCTTCTCATGCGCAGCGTAGCCTTTGACGGTAGCGATCAGATTCGGGATCAGGTCGGCCCGCCGCTGATACTGATTAACCACCTCGCTCCAGGCGGCTTTGGTGTCTTCGTCTAATCCCTGGAGATCGTTGTACCCGCACCCTGAGAGTCCTACGAGCAGAACCGTGATAGCGATGGTGGCGAATACCGAGATGCAACGGCCCATGGTGGTCCTCCTTCAACGTGCACGCGTCGGTCTATAGCGCGGGATATCGGTCATGCTATCATGCGGTACACCATTATGATACGAAGGCAAGGCCGTCCGATGTCGCTTGAACCCTCGTCACATTTGCCCGGCGGATATCAGATCACGCACCGCACCCTCGGCATTTACCAGGGGAGTGCGATTGAGCTGGCGTTTTGGCATCCCTCTTCCGGAATGCCGGAATACGGTCTGTGCCGGTTCGCCACGGAAGAGAAGGCTGACTCCTATCGCGCCTACCTCTGCTCTCAATCCTGTCCGGAGCCACTCGATGAGCAGGACCTCATCATCGAGCCCTATGACCTCGCCGCACATGAGGAACTGATCAACAACCATCCTCTTTACTCTGCCTGGGAAACTCCGACCTAATAAGAAGCGCTAGCCTGCTAACATAGCTTTCCCACAGCCTGCTAATCACATCGAACCCTATTCTGTTGATGATCGTAGGCGGAATACGTGATTCGCGGCGCTGTTCAGGCGGCGACAGTGGTGTTGAGCGAAGATTTATCCGGATGATCCGATGCCTGGGCCTGAACGAAGGCAAGCAGGCGCTTGTTCTCTTGGGCGGCGCGAAGGAACTTGAAGGCGATGCCGCGAGCGCTCACAGAACGGACCATCGCAGCCACTTCAAAAGGAAGTTCACCTTCGCCAAGCGACAATTGCAGATAGAAGATGTCGTCCGTATGGACCTGGGTCTCGCTCTTGATGATACAGCCGCCCATCGAGAGATCGAGCACCGTCCCCTCGCCGCGGACCTTGCCCCCGGAAAACGAGAGATAGAGTCGCACGGGGATCCGGAGGTGTTCGCGGCGATCCATCGGATGCGTGGGATGGTCCAGCCAAAGCCGAGACGCGAGAAACCGGTGACTGCACGACGGACATCTAAATGGCGCCACGAAGAGGAACGAGGCGAGGTGCTCGCGAAGCGAATGCGGGTGAGACCGTATGATACCGTCCTTCTGACACCGCGGACAGCTCAGGATGCGACCCATATCATCGGTTCCTTCTTGTTCCCATACTCGGAGTTGCCGAAGGGCAGACTCTTTCTTGTTCACGGATAGATGATCTCCTCCTGTCTGTCAAGAAAACGAAGATTCCGTGCGAAAGCTGCGCCGCGATTATGGGCGCGTTTCACCGTCTGCGCGCGCACGGACCGACACCGCTCGCCCGGCGAGCAATCCCGTGGCCCAGGCCCATTGAAAGTTAAAACCGCCGATGCGACCATCGCAATCGAGGATCTCCCCGACCAGATAGAGGCCTGGCACCAGCTTCGATTCCATTGTGCGAAAACTGATTTCCTCCAGCGGGACACCGCCTGCCGTGACCTCCGCATAATTCCACCCCCGATCCTGCTGCACCGGAAGCCGGAACTTCGTGAGCGCCGCCAGCAAACAATCCCGATCCTTCCGGGGCAGTTGGGCGATAGCCGTTTGCCCGTTGATCCCCACATATCGACAGAGGGATTCGGCAAATCGTTCCGTGACGAGGTGCGCCAGGGTCTTGGTCAGCGAGCGACGAGGCGCAGCTGTGGCTTGCGCCATAAACCACTGGCGGGCCGACTCCTGGGTCAGGGCAGGCATGAAATTCACGGATAGCTCAACCGACTCGCCTTTTTCGCGGGCGCTCGTCCAGAACCGGCTGGCATCCATCACGATTGGGCCACTCACCCCGAAGTGGGTCCAGAGCAAACTGCCGGTCCTTCGATCAACGACACGGTCGTTCACCGTCGTCGTCAATTCCACCTCCTGTGAGATACCTGAGAGGTCCTTATGAAACAGCGTCTCGTCCAGCATCAACGGGACCAGGGCCGGAGTGGTCGTGGTCACGTGATGTCCCAGACGACGGGCCAGCTCATAACCGAACCCGTCACTCCCCGTTTTCGGAAGCGAGCGGCCTCCGGTGGCTAGGATGACGTTCTTCGCATGCACACTTCCATGGGTATGGTGAATGACGAACCCTGCTTCCGAGCCGGTGAGACGAGCGACCTCTGCCACTCGGTGGTCAATGCGAATGACCACTTCCAGTTCGTGACAGCGAGTGACGAGCGCGCTCAGGACCGTCCGCGCCTTGTCGGTTACAGGAAAGAGCTTGCCGGTTTCTTCGCACTTGAGGTCGACCCCCAGCGAGGCAAACCAGTCGATCGTGGCCTGGACAGGAAAGGCCGCGAGCACATTCTTGATGATGTGGCGATTGCCAAAAAAATCGGTGGCGGTCACGACATCATGCGTAACATTGCAGCGACCTCCGCCGGAGACGAGGATCTTGGCCCCGATGCTCTTGGCCCCGTCGAGCAGGACGATCCTCTGCGGACGATCTCCCGTCGCGGCCGCCTCTGCCGCGAAAATCGAAGCCGCCAGGCCGGCGGCGCCCGCACCGATCACCGCCACATCATGCATGTCGTCATGTATCGACATTAGAGAGTTTTAACTGCCCGCTAACACCCTGTTAATCTTGCGATGCTAAAGTTCCTCTTGTGCGAGGCTAGTTCGTCGGCACTGAAGCAGATGACAGTAGGAGGTGGGCTCGATGACTTGTCAAAAATGCAACGGGCTGATGGTGAAGGAGTCGCGACCTGATTTTACGCAGGAAGTGGCCGTGCTCCGCTGTATCAATTGCGGCCTGGTCCTTGATCCGTTGATTGCTCAGAATCGCGTGACCTCGTCGCGCGCGAAGCAACCAGTCCTGGATGCGGCTTGATGGTTCGCTCGAGCTCATGAGCCAGTTCGGTCGGGGTGGACGACTTACCGACCGACCGAATTGGGCAGGTGTGGACGTTGCGCTCGTGGTTAGACCGAAAACTCCGCCCATAAGAATGTGTGATCTGAGGGGTCTTTCGCTCGCCGCGGCTCAACGTCCACTTCTACCCTGACACAGTGCTCTGCCAGCGGGGCGGTCGCCAGAATATGGTCGATGCGCCAGCCTCTGTTCGCTTCCAAGGATGCGGGCGCTCGATAATCCCAGAACGTATATTGCTGCCGGTCCGGATAGAGTTTCACGAACACGTCTTGGAATCCCCACGCTAACGTCTTTTCATAGGCCCGCCGGGCATCCTCGTGATAGCAGACATGCTTAAGATGCTTCTCGGGGCTGTGCACGTCCATCGGCCGCGGCGCGACGTTCATATCACCACACCAGACGGCCGGTTTATTCGGCGACAGATGTTTCTCGAAATACGTGCGGAGCCGATCGTACCAGCCGAGCTTGTATTGATACTTGGGTGAGTCGATCTCGAAGCCCTGAGGCACGTAGGTATTGATGATGGGAATGCCCTTGATCACCACACGCAGGAGCCGCGCGTCCTCTGCATCGCCGCCATCATCGAACCCGTACGCCACCGATTCAGGTTTTTCCCGGCTCAGTATCGCAACGCCGTTGTAGGACTTCATCCCCCGGTAGGTGATTTCGTAGCCGGATTCCGCCAAGGCCAGCAGCGGAAACTCGCTGTCCTGGACTTTGGTTTCTTGAAGACAGAGCACATCGGGCTTCTGCTGAGCCAGCCAGTCGAGCACGATCGGCAAACGTTTGCGGAGAGAATTGGCATTGAAGGTCGCGATTTTCATGCAAAGACCCCTAGAAGATATTCAGGCCGCCGCATCCTAACAAAAGGCCCATGGAGGGAACAAGGCGGTGGGGTGCATGAAACGGTTGAGCGACGAATCCCGACAGAGAACGGCCCTCAGGAGGCTGTTCCTTCTGAGGGCCGTCAAACAATTCACGCGACTGCGTAAACTTACTGGCCGGGCGCAGGGGCCGGGGCTGCTGCCGGAGCAGGAGCTGCCTCAGGAGCAGGAGCCGCAGCCTTCGTCTTGTCCTTCGCCGCGCGATGCTTGGCCCCATTTTTATGGGCTTTCTTCTTGCCCTTCGAATCGGACTTCATCGTACCTGTCTCACTTTTGACGGCCTCATCAGCCATGACCAGCGAGCCAGCGCCCATCATGCACAATGCGGTAACGGCCGCAACGATCAACTTCTGCATAGAATACCTCCTGGGAAATAGTAGTGAGTAATGTTCGCCTCCGTTGGAAGGGAGGATGCAGCATGCACTGCTTTTTCAACCCAGTCAAGAATCAGCTGCACCATGCTCACGAGAAACGACTCACAAGCCCCAAGACACATCGATGTTGGGCTGGTGGAGCGAGCGACTGTTCGGCTGCCTGCCGGGATCCTCCCGCTCTACTCAAGTTTTAGCCCTTCACTGACCGATAGAGAACGCCAGGGCATACAGAACAGAGCGAGGGGGACAGGATGACGCAAGGCGGGACCACGGTTGTTGATTCTGAGGTTATGAATGAGATTCACGCGCAACTGCGCCCGCTCTTCGATCCGCAGGCGAATTCGATCCCGGCCCTGCGGGCGACCTGCCAGAAAATCCTCAATATCAGCGGAGACACCTCGAGCCCCGATGCCCTCGCAGAAGTCGTCAGCCGCGATCCAGGTTTGACGTGCAAAGTGCTGCAGATCGCCAACGGAATCGCCTACAGTCCGCAACACACCATTACGTCCGTGGCTCACGCGGTATCCTGGCTCGGCCTGGATACGGTTCGTACACTCGTAGCCACCGTCCAATTGATGGAGCAGTTGGCGCATCAACCGGATCGTCGGCCGCTCTTGGGCCGCCTGATCGCCAAAGCGCTCTTCGCGGCCGCACATGCCTCCGAACTCGGCGTGGCCATGAACTATCCTCAACCGGGCCAGCTATTCAGCGCCGCCCTGCTGTACTCCTTCGCCGACCTCGTCATCGCGTACCAAACACCCGATTTGTTTCAAGCACTCATCGCGGCGCAGACACCGGACGACGAAGCCAAAATTCTCGGTGTGTCGAGGGTTCGCTTTGCAACAGCTCTGGCACAGACCTGGGTCCTACCGGCTGGCTTGATGGATCTCATCGGCACTCCACTGCCCGCGACGAAAGCCAAGTGGCAGACCAATCAGCAGCTGTTTGTCGGACTGGTCGCAGGCTCGAACCAACTGATCGCCGCGATGGCTGATGCACCGAAGCCCGGCGTCGCCGACCTCCTTCGCCGCGCACTTCAACGGGGCACCGCCTTGACGGAACCGATCCTGCAGGACGCCTTCACCCGTGCGTTCGACAAGGGTCGGCAGCTCTCCCGTTCCGTTGGAATCACAGAAATCGTCATCACTCAGGCATCGTCTCCAGCAACCGTATCTCTGGCTGTATCGCCCAACAACCAGCCAGAATTGTCCAATGGTCAGCCAAACGGCCACACAGCTCCACCAATCCAAGCCCGTCCATTGGAAACGCTGCAACAGTTCCAAACCTCCTTGCAGGCGGCCAAAGATCTCAACAATCTCTTATCGGTCTTGGTACATACACTGCACGACGGCGGCGGCTTCACGCGGGTGGCCCTGGCACTGTTGAATCCAGGCGATACGGATCAACTGCTCGGTCGAGTGATCGTGGGTGTCGACTCACCGGATCGCTATCTGGCCAGCTTCACGGGATCGCTCAGTGCAGAACACCCGCTGTTCTTGCACGTACTGAAGGAACAGGACCCCTACGTGTTCTCGAAGGGCTCCGACGACGAAGCTCGAGTCCTTAGCTCGGTATTCAGCAAGACCTGGCGCTCCTCATCAGCCGTTCTCGCCCCCATTCGTATCGGCATCAGGCCGATCGGACTCCTCTACGCCGACCGCGGACCCGATCCCCACCAGGTGTCGCCTCAAGATCTTCAATCGTTCCAACTATTCTTGGGCCAAGCGATACTCAGCCTCAACCGGCTGGCTGGCGTGCTCTGACCAATCTGACTGGACAAGAATTACACGCACACGCAGGATGCTCACAAAGGCCGTCAGCAATGCCGTAGCCGATGGAAGGACCGGAGGCGTAGCCTCTGGGCTCCGTTGAGGATGCTTTCGAGGCGAGAACGACGCTGGGGAACTTTTTGAGCATCCTGTTAGTGACTAGACGCAGCTGCAGTGAGATACCGGCGGAGAATCGCCTGTTCGATCCTCGAACGCCCGCGGTCCGGTGCCGGGAACCGCAGCACCAACTGGATGCGGCCTGTTTCGGCGAGTTGGATGGTAATACGCGGCTCCGGTGACGGAGCTTCGAGTAGAGTGGTCTGTTCCAGCAGCTTCATATGCCGGCCGGCTTCTTCCATAAACGAGGAACATTCTGCCTTCGCCGCGTCGAGCAGATGCCGTTCGGCATCCCGCCAGTCATCCTTGTCCCTGAGCGGAACCATGAGAATATAGAGTCCATACTCCTGACCTGGATTCTCTTTGACCAAGGCATTCGAAAACAGCAGGCTGTTCGGAAACACCGTCACGCGGCCGGTGTAGAGATGCGACGCTTGGCCAGGCCCGATCTCCAGAAGCTTGGTCGCAAAGATGTCGTGATCCAAAACGACGCCCCGATGCCCGGCGATCTGAATGCGGTCGCCCACCGAATAGACCTTTCCTCCCACCCGTAACGCCGCGCCGCTCCAGCAGAG
This sequence comes from Nitrospira sp., assembly GCA_031420175.1. Taxonomy (GTDB): domain Bacteria; phylum Nitrospirota; class Nitrospiria; order Nitrospirales; family Nitrospiraceae; genus Palsa-1315. Next base: position 11,246 of record JANOMG010000198.1, on the reverse strand, counting down.
GATGAGTTCTTTGGTTGCCAACACAAGCGCCGCCGCGAGTGCCACGAGAGATACGGCGAAAGCTTGGAGTTCGTGCGCCCAGATGACGACCAACCCCACCAGCAACACAAACACCACGGTATTGCGGACCGAAACCACCCATCGTCGTTTCGCTTCCATCGAGAGGGTCGGATTCTTTGAGATCGCGCGGACGATCAACGTCCGTAAGATGAGGAGGGACAGCAGGAGCAACAGCGAGGTGAGCCCGTCGAGCACGACTGAGCTATCGATGTGCGGCAACCACGTCAGCATGGATCACTTCACCAGAACATTAATTACCGGCATTGAGCGTATCATGGGTTCCCGGCATGCATTCTTCGCGTTTCCATTGTTTCAAAATCTTCTGTTCGTTAAAGGTCAGCGTATAGCGGTAGCAATACAACATGGCCTTGGGACCATCTGGGCCAGCCTTCCCGATTAATGCGCTCGCTTGCTGCACCGCATCGCCCAGGCCGGAAAAGCTCACCGAGGCCAACTCTTTGTCGCTGATCGGCACACGATAGGTCCAGACCGAATCCCCACCGAGCGCCGGCGTCTTCGCCGTATGGGGTGGCCCGAATCTCTCAGCGACTTCGTCTTGCGTGAGTCGATCCACGCCCTTCTTGAAATAGCCGTCGCGCCAAGGACCGCCACAGGCCAACATCGTCCCTGCGAGAAGAAACATCCCGACCGTGAACAGATGTCGCCGCACTCGTTTCATGACTTAGGCTGATCCTTGAGTTCTTGCATCCGCTTCACCGAGCAATAGAGCGCATAACCTTGAGCCAACATGCCGGTAGCGAGCAAGCCCAACGCGGTCTGTAGCCACCGCGCTCCGGTCTCTTCCAGCCCATAGATCCCGACAACGAACCCGAGCGCAATCGCCACGATCCCCACGAATCGCGCGATCATTCCGTTCATGCGCCAGTTGATAGGAGCCGGCCCGCTCTGCATGTCCATAGGGGGGTACGCTACACTGGATAGCGCAACCGGTTCAACTCCGCGTTGCGCGAATGGTTCGGGCACGCACCTCCAGCGAGATCGCCTCGTCGGCACGCCCTAATTTACGCAAGACATTGGCAAAGGCCTCCAGCGTCTTCGCGACCTCCGGATGGGACGGCCCCAGCGCCTGCTCTCGAATCGCCAAGGCTCGACGATAAAGCGGTTCCGCTTTCTCAGGCTGCCCTTGGACGACTCGTAACTGAGCCAAATTCACAACGCTCAATGCCACGTCGGGATGGTCGAGACCGAAGAGTTGTTCTTTGATCGCCAATGCTCGCGTCAGGAGAGGCTCCGCCTGGGCATATTGGCCATACATGCGATGGAGGACTCCCAGGTTGTTGAGCGTCGCGGCGACATCGGCGTGAAATTCGCCATGCACGGCTTGATAAATCTTCAACGCCTGCAGATATACCGGCTCCGCCTCCACATACTTTCCTTGACCGGCATAGACCTGCGCCAATTGCGAAAGGCTCACCGCCACGCGTCGATCTTCCAAACCGAACTCTTCTGCTTTATGCACCGTCAGGAGAAGCAGCCGTTCCGCATCGGCATAATTGCCCTGCTGTACGGCCTGCCGACCTGCCGCCATCGTCGACTCCCAGGTCTGTTGCTGGCACCCCAACCAGGATATGAGAAAGAGGCTGAGCACGAGCTGGCATAGTGTCTTCATCATGCGCCCAACCGTTCGACAATGGCTTCCGCCGGATAGGTGACGATTTCAGCCAGTGTAGGATGGTAATGCGGCATGTGCAGGAGGTCGCTCGCAGTCCCATGGTAGTACATCACTGCGATCAGTGCGTGGATCAGTTCACCCGCCTCCGGACCGACGATCTGTGCGCCAAGAATCTCGCCCGTCTGCGGCGCACAGAGAAGTTTGATGAAGCCATGTGTGGTGCTGAGACAAAGGGCCTTCCCATGCTCAGCAAAAGGATAGGAGGCCGTGATATAGGGAATCCCTTCGACCTTCGCGCGCGCTTCATGAAGTCCCAGCACCGCGACCTGCGGATCGGTAAAGACCACTTCCGTATCCAGACGATGATCGATCGTCTTCACCAGTTGATCCACATGCGTCGCATTGAACGCCGCAATCTCTCCCTGCTGAATGGCGAGGTGCACAATGGGTGTGAGCTCGTTCACGTCGCCCACGGCATAGATATGGGCTTGCGAGGTGCGCATAGCGCAATCGACCACAACCCGTCCTCCGTCGACCGTCACCTCTGCCAGATCAAGACGAAGCCCTTCGATGTTGGGCCGTCGGCCCAGGGCCTGAAGGATCTCCTCGCCGAGGTAGGACCGTTCTCGTCCATCTTTCCTCACCCACACCCTTTTCCCTGCTGCGTCGTGGGTCACCCGCAGCAACTGCGTGCCCGTAACGACGTCGATACCTTCATCGATCAATGCGGCTTCCAGCGCGCGACCCACATCTTCGTCCATTCCCGAAAGGAGCCTGTGTCCCCGTTGAAGGATCGTGACCTTCGTCCCCAGTCGAGCAAAGAACTGACCGAGTTCGAGGGCAACGGCCCCACCGCCCAGAACAATCAACGAACCCGGTTGGGTACGGAGCTCTAGAATCGTATCGCTCGTGAAATAGCCGGCTTGGGCCAAGCCGGGAATCGGCACCTCACTGGGTCGAGAGCCGGTGGCCACAATGAACGAACCGGCCGACAAGACCCTGCTTCCGATAGAAATCTCGTGAGGCGACTGAAAGACCGCCCGCGATTGATAGAGGGTGAACCGTGGGTCGTGAAGCTGCTCAATACGATAGTCGGCAAACTCGCACACCAGCCGATCCTTCCGATCCACGATCGCCGGGAGATCGGCCCGAACCGAGACCGGGGAGAGGCCGAACTCCTTCGCCCGCCTGAGGAGGGCCGCCACTTCAGCAGAGCGCAGGAGGGCCTTGGTCGGCATGCAGCCACGCAGAATGCAGAGCCCTCCGAGCGGGGGGCCCTGGTCCACAATCGCCACGTCGGCTCCGGCATCGCGCGCAGTCCGTGCCGCAGCATAACCCGCAGACCCGCCACCGATGACGATGACATCATGTGTCTTGCGCGTTGAAATCTGACGCTGTGATTCCATCGTTCGTTCCCGTTATAGTACGAAATCAGGAAGGGAAGGATACACGATGGTGCAGCCTGGTCGCTATCGGCACTACAAGGGCCACGAGTATGAGGTACTCGGCACGGCCAAGCACACAGAAACGGAAGAAGAATTTGTGGTCTATCGCGCACTCTACGGCGAGCGTGGCCTGTGGATTAGACCAACGAAGATGTTCCTGGAGACTGTGACCGTTGACGGTCAGCCTTGTCTGCGGTTCCAGCTCCTTCCTCCCACCTAGCAGGATGCTGAACCTGGCCGCCAGCGCCACAGACCATGATGTGTGAGGCGCGAAAATCCGCTGATTTATTTGAACATTCTGCGGGAATGCTCCCCCTCTGATCCCTACCAGATCGCCCAGACTGAGTCGTCCGAGCTTAAGTACTTACCGATAGCCTCCGATACAGACGTTACGAGGTCAGCTATGGCTAGCATACGTCCGGTCAGTGGCATCGAAGAAATACATCCTGCGCTACCGGTGTCTTCGCGTCCACCTGCGATTCAGGCCGATGCGGACAATCGACGGAACCGTGCGAAAGAACAGGAACGCCAAGCGGCCAACCCTGCAACGCTCCTCGCTCAGCAGGCCTACCAACAACAGGCCCATCAGGTCTCTGCGCCGAAGCCGGCGCTCCTCGCTCAGGATTTGATGACCTCGCCCGTCACAAGCTTGCCCTCCGATAGCACGCTGGTGGAAGCATGGCGCGTCATGAAACGAAAAGGGATTCATCATCTCCCCGTGACGTCAATGCACGGCACCCTGGTCGGGCTGGTATCGGACCGCGACCTCTTGCCCTACGCAAATGAGTTGGAGTCTTCCAGTTCACCCGAGCCCTCCACCGGACACAAGCTTGCACAGGTGATGAGCAGCCGCGTCTTGTCCGCTACCCCGACGACGGAGATCCGCGAGATTGCCCACGTCATGCTCGATGAGCACGTAGGTGCGATTCCGATCCTCGACAGCTCCCGTCACCCGATCGGCATTCTGACCACCAGCGACATTCTCCGCGCCATCGTCCACCGAAGCCCGCTCGAACTCTGGACCTAACCAGCCTTGATCCCGGCCTGAGTCTTCCTGAACACTACGAGCCTGTTTCAGCATCCTGCTAGGTCAACCAGGTCCATTGTGAGAAGGTCGCAGCCTGTCCAACCCTCTGCCCCTCCGCGTTCACGACATTCCAGATGAGGGCGTTTTCGACGAGAAAGCGGCGGCCCGTCGAAGAAATCCTCACGCCTCGATAGGTATCGAGGTAGCCCCGAGTTTTGGCTTGCGCCAACATCCCTTCGCGTTCAGCCCGATTGATGGGTTCGGCGGTGAGCCGTGAGGGTGTCTGCACCAGTTGGTCCCATGTCAGTTCCCACAGATCTACGGCCCTCTGGTTGCCATAATTCAGCAGGGGATCCGCTTCCGCCCCATGCGAGACAACGACGAACGGCGCCTGAAATAGCCGGCACGCCTGGACATCCGGCTCTCCGATGCGCTCGATCAATTCTCGACTGGTCCAATGCCAATAGCTGTCCAGCAGCCATTGAGTCCATTCGATGACGACGGGATGGGTCCACATCTGAGTCATCACGGCAGCATCCTCTGGTAGCGCCACAGGGAAGGGCCCTCCTTCCCTCCGATCGGGCGTTGGTACCATGTCCCGCTCCGCAACACAAGAATATGGCCAGCGCTCTTGCACAGAGCCTAGTAGGACTCTGTATAATGTGGGTCGTCTTGAAGGTACCCTTCGAGAAAGACCGATCATTGAGGAGTAATCATGGCCGCTCAGACTCTGTTCGAAAAAATCTGGGAATCCCACGTCGTCCGGTTAGAACCTGATGGGACCACCCTGCTCTATATCGATCGCCAGCTGGTCCACGAAGTGACGTCGCCGCAGGCGTTCGAAGGACTCAAGCTTTCAGGTCGCCAGCCCCGGCGACCAGGCGCCACATTGGCGGTGCCTGATCACAATGTCCCGACCACCGACCGGAGCGTGGGGATTACTGATCCCCTCAGTGCGATACAGATCCGAACGCTGGAGGAAAATTGCCGTGACTTCGGCATCACCCTCTTTGGCATGAACGACATCCGCCAAGGGGTGGTGCATGTGATCGGACCCGAACAGGGCTTTACCCTGCCAGGGACGACCATCGTATGCGGCGATTCGCATACGTCGACGCATGGCGCATTCGGCGCCTTGGCCTTCGGTATCGGCACCAGCGAAGTGGAGCATGTGCTGGCCACCCAATGTTTGGTACAGAAACGACCCAAGACCATGGAGATCCGCGTCGACGGCACGTTGTCGGAGCTCTGTTCGGCCAAGGACGTCATTCTCGCCATCATCGGCAAGATCGGCACAGCCGGCGGAACCGGTTATGTCATCGAATATACGGGATCGGCAATCCGCGCCCTCAGCATGGAAGGGCGTATGACGCTCTGCAACATGTCGATCGAGGGCGGCGCACGGGCCGGGATGGTCGCGCCGGACGAGAAGACCGTCGCCTATATCAAAGACCGTCCATTGGCTCCGAAGGGAGCGCTGTTCGAACGGGCCGCGCAAGCTTGGCAGCACTTCAAGACCGATGCGGGCGCGATCTACGATATGACCGTCACGATGAAGGCTGAGGACATCGCTCCGCAAGTCAGCTGGGGCACCAGCCCCGGGATGGTGACCGGCATCGATCAGCGAGTGCCAGACCCGCGAACGATCACCGACGAGAACCAGCGCCAGGCCACTGAACGGGCGTTGGAATACATGGGGCTCATCCCGAACATGCCCATCACCGACATCAAGATCGATACGGTCTTCATCGGGTCCTGCACCAATGCACGTATCGAAGACCTCCGCCTTGCAGCCCAATTAGCCAGGGGCAAGAGCGTCGCCACGGGAGTCCGGGCGATGGTGGTGCCAGGCTCGGGCCTCGTGAAACAACAGGCCGAACAGGAAGGGCTCGACCGTCTGTTCAAGGACGCGGGCTTCGAGTGGCGGGAAGCCGGTTGCAGTATGTGCCTGGCGATGAATGCCGATGTGCTTCAGCCAGGAGAGCGTTGCGCCTCGACCAGCAATCGAAATTTCGAAGGGCGCCAGGGGGCTGGTGGCCGCACACATCTCGTCTCTCCGGCCATGGCCGTCGCGGCCGCCATCGAGGGACACTTCGTCGATATCCGAACCTGGAAATAGAGGACCTATGCAAGCCTTTACCACCATGACAGGTGTGGTCGCGCCGCTGGACCGCGTCAATGTCGATACCGATCAAATCATCCCGAAGCAATTTCTGAAGACGATCAAGCGGACCGGGCTTCGCGAAGGGTTGTTCTACGATTGGCGGAAGCAGAAGGACGGGTCACAGGACCCGGCGTTCTTTTTGAATCAACCGCGCTTCCAGGGCGCCACGATTCTCCTGACGCGCGATAACTTTGGCTGCGGATCGTCCCGTGAACATGCGCCATGGGCCCTCCTCGATCAGGGATTCCGTTGCGTCATCGCATCGAGCTTTGCCGACATCTTCTACAATAACTGCTTCCAAAACGGCATGCTGCCCGTCGTGTTGAAGGCCGACGAGGTCCTCGCCATGATGAAGGACGTCCTCACGACGCCTGGGTACCAACTGGCGGTGGACCTGGGAAATCAAACGGTGACCACCCCGAACGGCACCACCTGCCGCTTCGAAATCGACCCCTTCCGAAAAGACTGTTTGTATCGGGGTCTCGACGCCATCGGATTGACCTTGCAGCACGAGGCGAGCATCGCCGCCTATGAAATCAGACGAAAAGCCGAGGCTCCCTGGTTATTCGCCGATCTTTGATCATGAACTGAGGAGATTCCCCCATGAAGCTATTGCCCCTGAAATTCATCCTGACGTTTCTCGTGTTTCTGGGAGCGGCCTATCTCCTCGTTGCCTTCAACTACAGCTATTCCGATGGGAACCGGGCCGGCTATGTCCAGAAGTTTTCCCACAAGGGCTGGGTCTGCAAAACACATGAAGGGGAGCTGGCCATGACCACGGTGCCTGGCGTGGCCCCGGTATTGTGGAACTTTTCAGTCTGGGATGAGAAAGTGGCGGCACAACTCGCGCAGGTCATGGGAAAACGATTGGTCCTGCACTACAAAGAATATCGCTACCTCCCCACGACGTGCTTCGGAGAGACCGCCTACTTCGTTGATCGCGTGGAGGTACAGGAGTAGCGTTGCCTCGCAGCTATCACAACCAGCGTTTCTTTCTGAATACCAGCAACATTCCCACGCCCACCATGGCCATGACGCCCAAGACGGCGGGATAGCCCCACGCCGACTTTAATTCCGGCATATGCTCGAAGTTCATGCCGTAGATGCTGGCGATAAAGCTCAAGGGCATGAAGATGGTCGTAATCACGGTGAGCACGCGCATCACGGCATTCAACCGGTAACTGACGCTTGAGAGATAGATATCGAGACTCGCGGAGACCATTTCGCGAAGTGTTTCGATCGTATCGATGATCTGCACGACATGGTCAGACACGTCCCGGATAAAGACCTTGGTGCTCTGCTCCAGAAACGGGTACTCAGACCGGGAGAGATTGTTCATGACATCGCGGAGTGGCCATACGGCGCGGCGGAGAAAGAGCAACTGCCGTTTGAGCGCGTGGATCTCCCGCAGCGTGTCCGGCTTTGGATCCGACACGACAATTTGCTGTAAGGATTCGATCTTCTCACCAACCGATTCCAGCACCGCGAAATACTGGTCGACGATCGCGTCCACGAGTGCATAGAGCAGATAGTCGGCTCGGGCCTGCCGGAGCCGCCCCTTTCCGGCGCGGAGTCGTTCCCTGACCGATTGAAAGACGTCGGTCCCATTTTCCTGGAACGACAACACAAAGTTACGGCCCAGCACGAGACTCACTTGCTCGACCAGCACATCCTGGCGCTCATTGAGCGACAACATCTTCATCACCACGAAAAAATACTGGTCGTAGTCGTCGAGTTTCGGCCGCTGATCGGTGTTGGCAATGTCTTCGAGAAGCAAGGGATGGAGCTGGAACTGCTTCCCGAACGATTCCAGAATCTCCATCTTGTGGACGCCCCCGACATCCACCCAGGTGACGGACTCATCGGTCGGTGGCGCAAGTCCATCGAGCGGCGGATCCTGGCGTTCGTCGCAGCGGGTGCCGGCGTAGTTGAAGGTCGTGATCGTGACCTTGTCCGTTTTTGTCTCGCCGATATGGACAAGGGTGCCTGGGGGAAGCCCTGTCTTTCTGGATCGTTTTGTGACTAACTTCATCGATAGAGACCTCACAAGACCCTCTGTTTGTACGCAGGTTCTCCCCGAGGGTCAAGGGGGCACCCCGGCACCGTCTTTCCGCTTTGCCGATGCCGCAAGACCTGTTACTCTTTCCGTTCAACGTTGCGAGGCATGGAACATGGAACAAGAATTGGCCCTGTTGGTCGAAGCGGTCCGGAAGGCCGGCGTCAAAGTCTGTGAATTGGTCAGGGATGGATTCGAGGTGCAGACGAAGCCGGACCGTTCGCCGGTTACGACGGTGGACCATGAGGTCAACCGCATCCTGCATGAGATGCAACACCGGGAGTTTCCACAGGATGGATGGCTCTCGGAAGAATCCCCCGACGATCCGGCGCGACTCACCCGCGCGCGCGTCTGGATTGTGGACCCCATCGACGGCACCAAGGCGTTGGTCAATCGGCTGCCGGAGTTCACCATTTCTGCCGCGTTGATCGAGCGAGGCATCCCGATCGTCGGCGCGATTCTGAATCCCTCGACCGATGAGCTCTTCACCGCGGTGCGCGGGGGCGGTCTGTATCTGAACGGCTCACGCGTCACCCTCTCGCCTCCTCGTGATTTCAATGCTGTCATCATGATCAGTGGGAAAGATTTCGGGACCGACCGATACTCGATGCTCGGCGACACGACTCGATGCCGTCCCATCTACTCCATCGCCAATGCCATGGCCCTGGTGGCGGCCGGTCGCGTGCGGGCCGCGTTTACGGTCGAGCCCATGAACGAATGGGACCTCGCGGCCGGAGTCCTGCTGATTGAAGAAGGCGGCGGCACCGTCAGCGATGCGGACGGGAAGCCTTTCGTCTTCAATCAGCCGACACCGAAGTTTCGTGGCGTCATCGCTGTGACCGCCACGGCCAACAAGGATCTGCGTGCCATGCTCCAGACCCAGGCTGAACAGTCCCGCTCGCAACCAGAGAGAAAGCGAACCACTCCATGACCATTGCCCTGTTGGGAACCGGTCTATTGGGTCGAGCCATCGCCGAACGTCTCCAGTCCGTCGGCCATACCGTCACGGTCTACAACCGAACCACGAGCAAGGCGCTTCCTCTCCAGGACTGCGGCATCACCGTGGTCACAAGGCCGGAGCTCGCGATCACCCAAGCCGACTGTGTCATTCTCATGCTGGCCGATATGGCGGCGATCCGAGCCGTCCTGCTGACACCAGCCTCGCTGGCGGTCCTCCTCGGCAAAACCGTCATCCAGATGGGAACCATCGCTCAGGAAGAGAGCCTGGCCCTGCAGGCCGATATCGAACAAGTCGGCGGGTTCTATTGCGAGGCGCCGGTGCTGGGAAGCCTAGCCGAAGCGAAAGCCGGAACGCTCTTCGTGATGGTCGGCGGAGCCGAAGATCAGTTTGCCCAATGGCTCCCGCTGTTTCGTGCTCTGAGTCGAGAGCCTCGTTTGATCGGCCCTGTCGGGAAGGCCGCAACCCTGAAGCTCGCGCTCAATCAATTGATTGCGGCGGAAATATCGGCCTTCGCCCTGAGCCTTGGATTAGTGCAACGGGCGGGTGTTCCCGTGGACACCTTCATGACGATCTTGCGAGAGAGCGCCTTGTTCGCTCCGACCTTCGAGAAAAAACTGCCACGACTCCTGTCGCGGGACTATCAGCATCCAAATTTTTCCACGCGTCATCTCATGAAGGATGTGGAACTCTTCCTGAAGGAAGCCGCTGGTTATGGGTTGACCACGAGTAGTGTGGAAGGGATCAGGCCGGTGCTGGAGCAGACCATTGCGCATGGACTAGGCGAGGCCGACTACGCATCGCTGTACGAAACGGTCAATCCAAAAACCTAGCAGGATGCGGAGCAATGTATTTTCCTGTGACTACGGTGCAGGAGGCGTATCACTCAAGCTTGTCCACGAATCTTTTTTGCTGAGATGGAATGTCCCCCCTTTTTGAGTCGGTGCACGGTCGATGCCGATCCGGCTATACCACCAGTTGCCCTCCCCTTCTGAAAAATCCAGAGAGAACTCCACGGTAAATCCGCCATCTCGGTCATTCTCGTCCTGAGACCACATACCGTGCCAGGTATGACCGACAAGCGTTTGTGTCTCGAATCGCCCACCCTTCCACTCATAGCGACCATTGCCCTGCTCGTCCAATATCAGCCGCACCACGGCTCCGTCTACATATTCCCATTCACCGGTGAGGACATGGCGGTCTTCGGACTGCGAGACCTTCGACGGAGGAAGGGAATCCAGGGACACGGCCTGATGAACCGCCGGCTTATCGCAAGCTGCAGTGAATACGGTGCAGGCGAGAAGGAGCGGGGCAACGATGTATCGTGAGCGCATGTTGCTCATTTTCTCGTATCGCATATTCCTTCTTACCATTTGGCAAATGGACAGACAAGCGATCGAACGAAATGGGTACAGGATGAAAAGTCCGGCAGTCAGTTCCTACCCAAGCTTCGCGATCCGGCTGCAGGCCTCGTCAATGTCAGCATCGGTCTTGGCATAGCTGAAGCGAAGAAACTGTTTTCCGTCAGCCCCGGAAAAGAACGCTTCACCAGGTACGCCGGCCAGGCCGATCCTCTCCAAGAGACACATCGCCCGCTCTTTACCCGTTGTGCCTAGTAGGCGAGACGTATCGGCCAACACATAGTAGGCGCCCTGCGGAATCGACGGCGTCAGGCCGGCCTTCACCAAGGCCTGGCAGAACCGATCACGCTTCCGTTGATAGTCGCGCGCCAGGTTGCGGTAGAACGAGTCCGGAAGTTCCAGGATGCCCACCGCCACTCCCGCCTGTAACGGCGTCGGAGCACAGACATAGAGCAGGTCGTTCATGGCTCCAATCGCCTGTGCCCACCGCGTTGCTGCGACACTGTAGCCGATACGCCAGCCGGTCACACTGAACGTTTTTG
>JANOMG010000197.1:0-3315 GCA_031420175.1 Nitrospira sp. | reverse complement strand
CATGAGATGACTCGCGTCCAGCATCGGGCGATCCGGCGTGATCGTCAACAGCGGACTGGTCATGATCTGATCCACCATGGTAAGGGAAGGATCGATTCCTTTGGCGAGCACCTTCCGAATCAGGTCCGTCTCAGTCACGATTCCGGACTTGCAGGACATGCGCCCTTCTGCATCGGTCGACTCTACCAACAGGGAGCCAAGGCTTTTCTCCCGCATACGCTCGGCGGCCTCCACGATCGTGGTCTCGGGCGGGACGACTTCCAAGTATCGGTGCATGAAATCCCCGACCGTGCCTCCTGACCGTACAGTCATAGACGTTCCCTTTCTTTGTGAGACAACATGCGGCCTTCCTGCTGCGCGTCGATCACCCGTGTGCGCCAAGATCATTCATGAATGATGTGAGCTTATCACTTAGTAAATGCATATGGCGAGCCAGCATAGCGCTGTTGGAGAGCAGAGGACCTTCTGTATATCGAGGAAGGAATCAAGAGGATAGATCAGCCTGCACGACCGCTGCGCACACAGAACATCCGGAAGGGGCGACGCGCCACATCGCCGGGGATGCAGGTTGCGGTAAATGGCTACAGTTGGGCGGGGAGCGGCCAAGTGCCCTTCTTGCTCGCAGAACGCGCACGCTCAGAAGGTGCTCGTTCGATGCGCGCAGTAAAGGGCAGCTTGGCCACTCCCCTTGGGGCAAAGTGGGGAAATCTGAAGGCCTCGCCCGGGGGTAATGGCACGTCTCGGCGTGCCAGTGGGTGGGCGGGTGAGAAAGTTGCGCGCAGTGGAAGACCAAGTAGGGCACCTTCCCGTGAAGGAGGCATCACTGTTGCTTTGTTATTGGAGGAGTGTCGGCCCGACGATGGTCTTGGTTGATTGAGGGCACTGCTATGCCTGTCACTACTGTGCTGATCATGGGAGCGGCTGGCCGCGATTTCCACAATTTCAACGTGGTGTTTCGCGACCGTCCTGAGTATCGAGTCGTCGCCTTCACCGCGGCGCAGATTCCCAACATTGCAGGGCGTCGCTACCCTCCTGAGCTAGCCGGTTCCTTGTATCCGGAGGGCATCCCTATTCATCCCGAGGATGAACTCGAGTCTCTGATCGCGACCTATAAGGTCAATCAGGTTATTTTCGCCTACAGCGATATATCCCACGACGACGTCATGCATCAGGCGTCATGGGTATTGGCTGCGGGGGCGGACTTCAGCTTTTCGGGCGGGCACCGCACCATGGTTTCGGCGAAGAAGCCCGTCGTGTCGGTCTGCGCCGTCAGGACCGGAGCGGGAAAGAGTCCGGCGACTCGAAGGATTGCATCGCTGCTGCGTGAGGAAGGGCTCCGCGTTGCGGTCATCCGACATCCTATGCCTTACGGGAATTTGGCCAAACAGGCGGTGCAGCGCTTCGCCTGTCTCGACGATTTCCTCGCGGCCGACTGCACGATCGAGGAGATGGAGGAATACGAGCCGCATATTCGGGAGGGGCACGTAGTCTTTGCGGGCGTGGATTATGAACGAATCCTGCGGGACGCAGAACGAGAAGCAGACGTGCTCGTGTGGGACGGCGGCAATAACGATGTGCCATTTTTCGTATCCGATCTGGAGATTGTCCTAGTCGATCCACACCGGCCGGTCATGAGCGGACCTATTTCCCGGGCGAGGTCAACCTCCTCCGCGCCGATGTCCTGGTCTCATCAAGATGGACACGGCGAGCCAGGAACAAATTCACGAGGTGCGGGCGAACATCCGGCAGCTCAATCCGAAGGCGGTGGTACTTGAAACGGCAATGCCGGTCACGGTCGATCATCCCCATCTAATCAAGGGGAGACGGGTGCTCGTCATCGAGGATGGCCCGACGCTCACCCACGGAGGCATGAGTTTCGGCGCGGGTGTTCTTGCCGCCAACCAGCAAGGGGCCAGTGAGTTAGTCGACCCCAGGCCCTATGCCGTCGGGACGATCCAACAGACCTTCGCCCAGTACCCGCATATCGGCAACCTGCTTCCAGCCATGGGCTACGGTGCGACGCAGATCCGGGAGTTGGAGGACATGATCAAGCGAGTTCCGTGCGATGTCGTCCTGATCGCGACACCGGTTGACTTAGGACGAATCATCTCTATCAAACAGCCAACATGCCGGGTGACATATCGCCTTGGAGAACAGGGGACGTTCGGTTTCAAGGATGTATTGCAGGGGATTATTCTCAACGCGAAAAGGAGATGAATCCTTTTCGCGCCGGTTGCCTCTCACACAATCAAAGAAGGAGACATGTATGAAAGGAGCCGCGACGATACAAACGAAAGAAGCCAAAAAACGGGCGCGCGATTGCTGCCACCGATGTGGCGGATTCATGGTATCGGAGTTCGTTCTTGAGACCAGGGGAGTGGAATGGCACTGTGTGACGTGCGGTGACCGGGTTGATCAGGTGATTCTGGCCCACCGTCAACAGCAGGAAGCGCGACAAGAAACCGAACCGGCTTTTGCCAGCTCAGGCCACGCTCGGTTGAATTAGCCCGCGCTATTCACGTTACGGCTGGCAGGTCTCATAAAATCAACACCACATCAGCTCGGAGTTGGTTAGAGGAGGAGTCAGCGGGTGAGATCGTGAAAAAATCGAAGCGGAGACGGGTCAGAGAGCTCTGTGTGTATTGTAGAGGTCTTGGAGGAGCTTTAGGCTTCCCACTCGTCGGTAGGCTTGCTCACCACCCCTGCGCTCGACCTCGATTCCCTTGACTGTTCCTCTCACCGGGGCCTCCGCTCACTTATAAGATAACCGTACTTCGGGAGAGGTCAATGGTCAGGCTGCGAGGCCGTGGGGTCCTACTGTGAGAGCCGCCTTCTTTTTCTTGTCCTCGCCGACCGTGCGCTCGCGCAGCCTGCGGACTAACTCCTGGTAGGACGACGTGCGGATGATCTTCTCGAACTGACTGCGGTAATTCTTCACCAGGCTGACCCCGTCCACGATGAGGTCGTAGGCATGCCACGTCCCGTCTTTCATGTGCAGCCGGTAATCCATCAGGATTTCGACTTTGCTCGACCGCAGTTCGGTCCGCACCTCCGCATAGTTCCCCTCGATCCGTTCAGAGAGATAGCGTACTTGTTCGCCTGAATACCCTTCAATTTTTTCGGCATAGCGGTCGGAGAGAAAACTCTTGAAGAGTGTAACGAATTCGGTCCGTTCACCGGCCGTGAGGGGAGTCCAATGAGATGCGAGGGCGCGCTTCGACATTTCTGCATAGTCGAAGTGGGAAGCGATGACCTCTTCCAGCATATGCCGGCGGAGGATGAGCTTGGCTGAATCTTTGAGTGTCTCGTCTTCGA
>JANOMG010000196.1:0-13718 GCA_031420175.1 Nitrospira sp. | reverse complement strand
GCCACTGCCTTCCGTGATGGCCTATTGGTTCGCCTGGTATACCTTCCATCCGAAGACGGAGATCTTCAACGCTCCCTGATTGCGTAGAATGTTCGCGCGAGTTCACCACGTTCGATCCCCCTGCCGACGTATTTCTTCACCACTGTAAGATTAGGTCACAGACCCGCGGCATGAACGTGCGTAGCATGGCATCATCCAATGATTGCTAGAAAGGTGGGGATGCAAGGCCATGCGAACAACGAAAGAGCGAGACGGTCGACGTGACAGACTAGCTGCACAGGAAAATCTAAAAAAAGTGACAGGCGAGCGGCGACGTCGAAGTCGTGCCTCTCTGTTCGCATCACTGGTCATGGGCGCAACGCTCTGGATCGATGGCGGGGTAGCGATGGCGGAATCGTCTTTTGCGGCTCGGGACGTCGTGAAGCGCGGTGCCATCGAACTCGGAGGGGCCGTGGGATACGCCCAAGCCACAACGGCGATCGGCGCTGGTACATCGGCCAACCGGGCTGCGGTCTTTGTGCTGCCGCGCATTGGGATGGTGCTGACCGATCCCCTGGGATCCGGGTGGTACCAGGGCAATGTCGAGCTGTTGGTGGAACCGGTGTATGCCCGATTCACCAAACCGTTTGCGGCCGATGGAGCTGGAGGTTCGTTCGTTGTGAAATATAACTTCCTCTCGTTCGGTCGATGGATGCCCTTCTGGGATGCCGGCGCCGGTATCTTTTGGACCAACTTGGCGCCGCGGATCTCAGAACAGAGCACACAGTTCGAATTTGGTTTGGAAACGGGTCCCGGCGTGCAGTATTTTGTGACGGACCGGATCACCTGGACGATGGGTGTGCGGCTCCACCATATCTCCAATGCCAACCTTGGCGAACGAAATACCGGGATCAACGGGGTGCTGCCGTATGTCGGTGTCTCATTCTTCACACCGGGTTTTTTTTGACGCTCGGGAGGTCGATACCGTGACGATCAGAACCCGTTGGCTCAAGCTCGGAGGTCTTCTGGTCTTGGTTGCGGGCACATTCGCTGCAGTGTCCTGGCTAGATATAGAGGAACTGCTGAAGCCTGATCGAGTGGCCGATCAGCTACGCGCAGCCGGTCTCTTCGGGCCGATCCTGTTTATGGTGCTCATGGCAACCGCCGTCGTCATCAGTCCCATTCCAAGCCTCCCACTGGATTTGGCGGCAGGAGCGACATTCGGCGTGACGTTGGGAACCACCTATGCCGTCATCGGCGCGGAAATCGGAGCCGTCCTCAGCTTTCTGATAGGCCGGTCTCTGGGGCGAGCCGCTCTGACCAGAATTCTCCGGACAGACATCTCTTTTTGCGAACGTTGCTCAGACCGGCACTTGGCTATCGTTGTCTTCGTGTCTCGCCTGCTCCCTATCTTTTCCTTCGACCTCGTCAGTTATGGAGCAGGACTGACTAACATGTCCCTTCGAGCGTTCGCTGTGGCGACATTGCTGGGGATGATCGGCCCCACCTTTCTGCTCACCTACGCTGGGAGCCAAGTGGTATCAGGAGAATGGGTGTTGATCGTCCTCGGCTTCGCCATGGTGGCCTTGTTACTTCTCCTTCCGAAATTGGTGGTCCGATACCCGACAGCACGTTGGGTACAGCTCATTCGAGGAGGAACTCCGGTCGCCCTTCCACCGAGAGCCATGGGGACAACTTCCGCCGTCCCTTGTTCCTCATGTGGAGGACCGTTGCCATGAGGTGCGCAGAATCCCTAAATCTCTGTTGACACAAAGGAGGATGCCATGACGCAGAAGCATCACAATAAACGCGGGGCTCAACCAGCCGAACCGGAGCATTCGCCCCTGGAGCAGTTGCGAGCGGAAATCCAGCAGCTGGCCTATCAGCTCTATTGCGAGTGCGGCTATGAGCATGGGCATGACCCCGAGCACTGGGCCGAGGCAGAACGTCGGGTGCTCGAACGGCATCAAGAAAGGCGCTCGACAGCCGGATAGCCTCATGGCATCCGTAGCACGCACTGCGTGACGACTGGGCACTGATGGCGAGAGCATGGTGCGCTAAAGGCAGGAAATGACAAGTAGGCTAGGAAGAGCGCAGCCCAGGCAACTCGGTATCAACCGAGGAGTTTGGACAACCCCTTCTCGTTCACGATGGTGATCGTCCGGCCATCCATCTGAATGAGGCCGTTGTCCCGGAACTGCCCCATGGTGGTGCTCACAGTTTCGCGGCTGCAACCGATCAGGTTAGCCATTTCCTGGTGGGTTAACTTCACTTTAAGTCGAATACCGCTCTTGTCCGCAACCCCTTCGGTCTTGCCCAGCTCTGAGAGCAGGTGGGCCAGGCGAGCTGGCACGTCGCGGAAGACCAGGTCCTCGACACGGCTCTGGATTTTTTTGATCCGCAGGCCGATGAGTTTAGTCAGTTTGAACATCACGGTGGGATGCATGGCCAAGTACTGATCGAACTCCTTCCGTGGAATCACACAAATGAGCGCGTCATCCAGGGCTTCGGCTGAGGTCGAACGAGGGGCATCTTCCATCGCGTCGAGCTCTCCAAAGACTTCTCCCGGCTCTAAGATGTCGAAGGTGACTTCTTTCCCGCTGGGCGCCGTGTTGGCAATTTTGACGCGCCCGCGTTTGAGAAGGTACACATTGCGGCTTGGGTCGCCCGTAAGGTACAAGGGCTGCCGCTTCTTGACCTCTTCCATGCGAGTAATCTTCTCCATCTCCTGCATATCCACTGGAGAGATGCCGTCGAACAGTCGAATATGCTTCAGGAACCAGAGTTTGTTGGGGGCGGCTTGTGGATGGTCCATAGAGTCAACTCACGATTGAGGCTGAAGCCTACTCAATTATCCACTCCAAGGCAATGGTTATGACTCTTGGGCTGGGGTTTACTTCTTTTGATTTCCCAAGGGGACATCGATCGTAGTCTATGCAAATAACAGTCACAACACTGTAAAGCCGCTTACAGTGCCAGTATCCCAGAAGGGCAAGGTCTTCTCGTGTGTGAACATGGGAAACGAATCATGCGCGTGCGGGGTGAATAGCCAGGCGAGGATCCGACTGTGAGGGCTCGTCGTCATCGGTCTGCTGGGCGCTGAACTAGCGCATCTTCAGGAACGTCCCCTTCATGAAGCCCCTACAATGACGATGGTAATCCTGCCCGTCACAGACACAGTCCTCCTGCCCCCTCTCATTACACAATACACAATGTGAACTGGCTCACAGACCGCAATCTGGGACTGAGTTACCCTGTAGCCATGATGAGAGAAAAACTATCTGAAGGAACCGATTTGAAACAGCACAGATGCCCGGCCTCAATCTGCCAATCGAAGGGAGCCTCATGAAGGAAATACCGTGTGCCGTAGAACATTCGGGCACGTGCGAGATGGCACATCCGACACAACCATCTCATCAGGACTCGTTGCCTTTCGAATCGGCGAACGGGCCGCGTTCCGGCAAATTCATCATCGCCACAGTGATAGGGCTCGCCATCGGCGCATTCTTCTGGTTTGACCTGGATGCCTACCTGACACTGGAGACCATGAAGGCGAACCGTGACCGGCTCCTGGCCTTCACTGACGAGCATCGTGCCTCAGCCGTGGTGAGCTTCATCGTCACCTACTGCCTGGTCACTGGATTATCCCTTCCCGGCGCCACGATTCTGACACTCGTGGGAGGGTTTCTGTTCGGGAGTCTGTGGGGAACAGTCTTCGTCAATCTCGGGGCCACTAGCGGGGCGACGCTCGCGTTCCTGACGGCACGATATCTATTACGCGGGTGGGTCGAGCAGACGTTCGGCCAGAAGCTGGGTCCTATTCAAGAGGGGTTTGCGAAGAATGCGTTCAGCTATCTCGTGACGCTCCGGCTTGTTCCATTGTTCCCGTTTTTCCTGGTCAATTTGGTGTCGGGCTTGACCCGGGTCCGCCTCGGCACCTATGTGCTCGCGACGGCCCTGGGCATTATTCCGGGCAGCTTCGTCTATGCCTACGCCGGGCGTCAGTTGGGCACGATCAATTCACTCAAAGAAATTGCCTCGCCCCACGTGATCCTGGCGTTCACCCTGCTGGGACTGCTCGCTCTGGTGCCGATTCTATATCGACGATTCGCCGACAAACCGGCTGAACCGGTGAATCGCATAGAGGCTTCCTCTCACCCGTGAACGATGCTCGATGCACCCTCACCAACCGAAAGGACCCTGCTCATGAGCGCGCCTGAGACGCCTGTTGCCTCCAACGTGATGGTCCCCGATGACGAACACAATCAACGCTTGATCAATTATGTCCATCCGCCTGACTGGGTGAATCCAGCACCGGTCGGCCGCTATAACCTCGTGGTGATCGGAGCCGGCACGGCCGGCTTGGTAACGGCAGCGATTGCGGCAGGGCTTGGCGCGAAAGTCGCGCTGATCGAACGGCACCTCATGGGCGGCGACTGCTTGAACGTCGGCTGTGTGCCCTCCAAAGCCTTGATCCGGGCCTCGCGTGCCTGGGCTGATGTTCGGCGAGGTGAGGAGTTCGGTATCCACTTCTCCGGCGAAGTGAAGGAGGATTTCCCCGCCGTCATGACGCGCATGCGGACACTGCGCGCCCAACTCAGCCGGACGGATTCGGCTCAGCGGTTTACGAGTCTCGGAGTCGATGTTTTCCTGGGGCAAGCGCACTTCACCAGTGCGCAGACGGTTCAGGTCGGCGGCGCCACGTTAGCGTTTGCCAAGGCCGTCGTCTGCACCGGCGCGCGTGCCTCCGCTCCACCCATACCAGGGTTACAGGAGGCGGGCTATCTGACTAACGAAACTATCTTTTCGTTGACCGAGCTGCCGGCGAGGCTGGCGATCATCGGAGCAGGACCCATCGGTTGTGAGCTGGCACAAGCATTCGCCCGGTTTGGCAGTCAGGTGTACCTCATTGAGGCCATGCACGGCATCATGCCGAACGAAGACCGCGATGCTGCAGAGATGGTCGAGCAGGTCATGATTCGCGAGGGTGTGACATTGTTCTGTTGCGGCAAGGAGTTGAGCATCCGGAAGACGGAGACCGGCAAGCGGCTGACAGGTGGATCGCATGGCCGGGCGTACGATATCACGGTCGACAAAATATTAGTGGGTGCCGGGCGTCAACCGAACGTCGACGGTCTTGGATTGGAGGCCGCCGGTGTCGAATATGACAAGACTGGCGTCACGGTCAACGACCAACTCCGCACGACCAATCCGAATATCTATGCGGCCGGCGATATTTGCTCCCGCTACAAATTCACGCATGCGGCGGACGCCATGGCCCAGATCGTCATTCAGAACGCGCTCTTTCCCCATCCCTTCGGGCTCGGTACCGCACGGGTCAGTTCGCTGGTCATTCCGTGGGCGACCTACACCGATCCGGAGATCGCCCATGTGGGCCTGTACGAAGCCGAAGCGAAGGACAAGGGGTACAAGGTGGAGACGTTCACGCATCGCTTAGACGAGGTGGATCGGGCCGTGCTCGACGGCGAAGCGGAAGGCTTCGCGCGGGTCCATGTGGAGGCGGGCACGGATCGCATTCTAGGGGCCACGATCGTCGCGGCCCATGCCGGCGATTTGATCAATGAGTTCACCCTCGCCATGAAAGCCGGTCTGGGTTTGAAGACCCTGGCGTCGACGATCCATCCGTATCCCACGCAAGGTGAGGTCGTGAAGAAGGTCGCCAATGCGTGGCGGAAGACCACCTTCACCTCACGCCAGAAGAGCATCCTAAGCAAGTGGTATGCATGGACGCGGAAATAGTTTCTCTTCTTCGATCGTGCATCTCTCACGACACAGACTCCAAAGGACACACGGCATGAGACACCGCATTCCTCTCTTGATCATCGGTATGGCTGTATTCCTTCTCGTCACGGTGAGCCTCGGCGAGCCGAACCGGCTGCAAGCTGAATCTCCAGCGATAGTAGAAATCGGCACGTTTTCTGCTGCAACCCCTGATGGCCCCTGGCCCAACGGCTGGAAGCCGCTCACGTTTCCAAAAATTCCCCAGCATACGACGTACCGCCTCGTGAAAGACGGCGACCGCGTCGCCGTCAAAGCAGCCAGTCAGGCCTCTTCTTCAGGACTGACGAAAGAAATCCTGATCGCGCCGAAGGAATATCCGATCATTCAATGGCAGTGGAAGGTTTCGAATGTCTTGAAAGGCGGCGATGTGGCCAAGAAAGAGGGCGATGACTATCCCGCCCGCATCTACGTCACCTTCCAATACGACAGTCAGAAAGTTGGGCTCTTCGGCAAGGCGAAATACGAGGCAGCCAAGCTGATATACGGCCAATATCCGCCGCTCGGTGCCATCAACTATATCTGGGAAAGCCGTGCGCCGGTAGGGACCGCCGTGCCGAATCCCTATACCGATCAAGTCCACATGATTGTGGTGGAAAGCGGCTCAACCAAGCTCAATACCTGGATCACGGAGGAACGCAACGTCTATGAAGACTACAAGCGGGCGTTTGGCCAAGACCCGCCGATGATTTCCGGTGTGGCGATCATGACTGATACGGACAATACCGGCGAGTCAGCCGAGGCCTACTATGGGGATATCGTCTTTAAGAAGAGGGTGGAGTAGTCAGGGCAGAAACAGAGTGGACATTTGAGCCATCAGCGAAACGGAATGTCTGGTCGAGGGTCTGGAACGAACCCCTCGCGATTGGGCATCTTGACGTGTGGGAGGGTCTGCGCGTCGATCACGGCGTCGGCGTGGATGAGGCCGTTTTGATGGAGCAGCCACGCGACGACCGAATAGATCTCGTCCGGCGTCAGTGATTGTGGCGCATTCAGCGGCATCGCGCGATGAATATAGTCGTACAGCGTCGCCGCGTAGGGCCAGTAGCTACCGATGGTTTTGACCGGCTGGCTCGTCGCAAGCGAACCTTGGCCTCCCACCAATCGACTCTGCGGCCCTTCAGTTCCAGTTGTTCCATGGCAGGCGTTGCACTTGTTCGCATAGATCACTGCCCCCTGTTGTACGGTCCCTCGACCAGGCGGCAATCCTGCTCCGGTTGGATTGATGTCGATGTTCCAGGCTGCGATCTCCGCCTCGGTAGCAGGCAGGCCGAAGCCGTATCGATCTCCCTCTCCGGCCTGCATGGTGGCCGCCCATCCACACACCCCGATGAGTGCAATGAAGATGACGGCACGAGACGATCGGCTAGACTTGAACATTCGTCACCTTTCCATCTGCCGCCACCTTCCAACTCTGAATCGCATTGTAGTGATACAACGAGTGGGCTCCTCTCGCGGCAACCAGCGCCGCCCTGGTCGGCTGGACATAGCCGGTGTCATCGATGCAGCGGCTTTGGATGACTGTCGCTTCTCCATTCCAACGCCAGCCGAACCGGAAGCGTGTGTGACAGTGCGGGAGTACCGGTTCTTGTAGTTGCGCCGGTTGCCAGGTCTGTCCTCCGTCCGTGCTGACTTCAACCGCTTTCACCAAACCGCGTCCGCTCCAGGCGAGCCCGCGAATCTCGACGAAACCTGGCTCGATCCGTTGGCCACCTGACGGACTCGTGATGACCGACTTGGCCTCCATGGCGAAGGTAAATTGCCGGGCGGTGCCATCCGGCATCAGATCGGTATAACGCGACGTTTCTTCGCGGGTCATGAAGGGCGCGGTGCCGAGCTTGAGCCGCCTGAGCCACTTGATGCAGGTGTTGCCTTCCCAGCCGGGAATCACCAGGCGAAGTGGGTAGCCTTGTTCCGGTCTGAGGGTCTCGCCGTTTTGCGCGTAGCAAAGGAGCGCCTCTTTCATGACCTCTGCCAACGGCAGGCTACGGGTCATGGCCGCGGCATCGCTGCCTTCGGCCAGTACCCAGGCCGCGTCCAGCTTGATGCCGGCTTCAGTCAACACCGTCGCAAGCGGCACGCCCGTCCACTCGCTGGTGCTCATGAGCCCATGCGTGTCTTGGACGGTTTCCCCCGTCGGACCGTTCCACTCTTTCCCTGAATTGCCGGAGCATTCGATGAACAGCGTGCGCGTGACGGAAGGAAATCGTGCCAGATCGTTCATCGAAAACGTGAGCGGCCGTTCGACCAGGCCATGGATCAGAAGCCGGTGGCGATCGGAATCGATGGCCGGCACGCCGTTGTGGTGGCGCTCGAAGTGCAGTGCGGAGGGGGTGATGATGCCATGCAAGAATTGGTGCGGCGTCAGAGAATGGGTGGCCGTCGTCAGGCGCTGGGCGGTTTCTCCGCGCGCGCGTGATCCATAAGGACTGGGAGCGTGACCTGGCACGCGGGTGGGATCAGTGTAGTCCTGTTCTGCGGCCGGTAGCAGCGACGGAGCGATCAAGCCAGCGGCGGTGGCGCCCATCGCGGAGACCGCGCTGACCAGCCATACGCGGCGACCAATATATTGTTTCTCAATCGTTTTTTGCTCCGAGGAAACAGGCTTCTCCTGATCGGGTGAGCTCATAGGTCCCCTGAGTAAGTCACCGTCGTCGTACCGAGCAGTGTGACCCCTTTGGCTGTGCTGAGCAAGAGCTTCGAAACCGAAGCGTTGCACGTACCTGCATGTCCACCCTACGCGCTGTGAAGGACAGTGTGTTTGGACAGAGCGTCATCGGCACTGCTCATGGCTTGCCTTCGTCGATAGACGCGATCCAGCAGGGCGTCCACCGAGATCAGCCCCGGTCCGTGCAGAACGAGGTACAGAAACAGCACGCCCCAATAGAACGCCTCTTGCAGCGCGGCCTCGGACAACTGTCCATACGAGATTGCGGCGACGATGTTGAGCCCGAAGAGCGAGAGGGCCGCCCATCGTCCGCCCAGACCGATCGCCAGCAGGAACGAGCCGCCTAATTCGACGGCAGTGGACAGATAGGCCGCAATCTCGGGCGGCAGGACCGGCACATCGTAGACCATGGTGAAGAGCATCACGGTGGACATCCAACTGGAAAGCTTGACCATGCCACCTTTCCAAAAGATGTGCGCCAGGTACAGGCGGACGGACAGGTCGAACAGCGGAAGCAACGCCTCCAGCCCCTGGACCAGCCGCAGATAAGCTGGCACGGCACAATTAACCGCGCGTCTTGACAGACTCGGGTGGTGCATCATAGGTCCTCCTCTAGCAGGCTGCGGAAAAACTCGGCATGCGCGAAAAATACGGCGAACCTATTCCGGCTGATGTGGGGGCCTGAATCACCTCAGGATGCTCAAAAAGGTCGTCCAGCAAGGCCGCAGCGAGCGAGGAGGCGAGACGTACGCTTCGGTACGTTGAGCCTCTTCGTGAAGCGAGAACGCCGCTGGCGGACTTTTTCAGCATCCTGCTACGGAACATCCGGCAATCACCTGTAGTCTCAGCAAGGTGGTCATCAACCGGGTGAAATCAAATTCGGGCGCGGACTCCAGCGCCATCTGCTCGATTGAGGCCACATCGGCTCCTTGCGACAAGGCTTCCACCAACCGATAGTCCAGCCAGGCCAGCGGCGTCACCTGCACCTTCCCGTCGCTTCGCGTCACGATGACGCCGGTCTGCTCCTCAGGAAGCGGCAAGTCGACGACATCGTCCAGCGATGCGTCCGGTTGCAGTGCGAACCAGACTCGATGGACCGGAACGGGAAAGGACAGGAACCGCGCAGTCTGATGGAACTGGACCGTGACGCGTGAGGGATCCGCCGAGACCATGGCCTGAAATCGGTCAGGCGACAGCGGCGGCGAATCCGCCGCCTGATACACCTCGTGACAGGCCCATTCGAGCCGTGCCAGCTCGACGAGGAGTGCCGGTGCATCGAGCCGTTGTAGCAAGGCCGGGAGATGGCGTCCATAGAGAAATAAATCGCCGCTGGTCGAGGGATAGCGCGTGAGGTGTCCCCGTGCAAGCACACCGAAATAGCCGTCGCCGACAAACCGATGCAGCACCGGGTAGGTGATCTTCAGCACCTGCACAAAGTTATTTCGAATCAAGCGGCGGTAGAGCGCGACGCTTCGCAGAGCCGATCCATCCGTCGCCATCGCTGCCGTGACCGCCTGGTACTTCCCTTCGACGATGGCCTCGGCAAAGGCCTGTTGCAGGTCACAGAGCCGTGGCATGGCAGCCTTCAAGAATGGCATCCGCTTGTGCGGCTTGTTCGACCAGCACCGACAGTGGCGGAAGATTGGTGTCCCATTCAATCAACGTCGGGCGCGGGCCGAAGTGGTGGATCGCCCATTCGTACAGGCGCCAGACTTCCGGATACACGGGCTGGCCATGAGTATCGATCAGCATGCTCCCGAAGCGATCGAAGCCTGCCAGGTGGATCTCCTGCACAGCCTCGACTGGAATCGCGCCCAGAAACTCAAGCGGGTCCAGGCCGAAGTTCACGGCGTTGACGTAGGCGTTGTTCAGATCGAGCAGAATGCCGCAGCCAGTTCTCTTGACCGCCTCAGCCATGAAGGAACCTTCCGGAATCGGGGAATCCTGCCAGGTTAGATACCGGGTGATATTCTCGATCAGCAGGGGGCGCTTCAACAGATTCTGAACTTCGTCGATCCTAGCGCAAATATGGTTGAGACTCTCCGTGGTATAGGGAAGTGGCAGGAGATCGTTGAAGAAACGACCGCCGACGGAACTCCAGGACAGATGTTCTGATACGAATGCCGGCTCGAAGCGATCGATCAGGGCTTTCAGTTTGTGGAGATGGGCATGGTCGATCGGATCGGTGGAGCCTAACGACAAGCCGACCCCGTGAAAGCTCAGGGGGTACTGGCTCCTGATCCGCTCAAGCACACGGAGCGGTGCGCCGCCGTCCCCGAAATAATTCTCCGGATGGGTTTCCATCCAGGCGACCGGCGGCGGCGCGTCCAGGATCTCGCGAAAATGATGTGCCCGCAGTCCGATCCCGGCTTGTGCCGGGATCGGGGCGGGATGTTGAACAGACATCGCTGGTCGTCCTACATCTTTTTCATCATCATCTCTTTCATCTTCGCCAGATCGTCTTTCGTGATGGCGAGGACGGTGCCTTTGGCGATCTTCCCGCAGAGCCCCTTCGGCAGGAACACATAGGAATCGGCCTCATTGTCGGTCTTGGACTGGCCCACACAGGAATGGAGGCTGGTCTTGACCGCGCAATCATTCATTCCGGCCTTGGCCACGCCTCCGCAGGCTTCCCAGCCGCTAGGCATTTCCGCCATCTTCGGGGCGGCGCTCGCGGCTTCGGCGCCTGCAAAACTCAAGGCCACTAAGAGAGCGGAATGGATCATGGCATTCTTCTTCGTCATGGCATTCTTCTTCGTCTTGGCGTTCATCTGAATCTCCTTCGTTAGGTTTATTGATCTTGGGACGGACGCTCGTTACTAAACATGGGCACATTGCGACGGATTCAGGCCTCGATCACATGTGATCCTCCTTTCAGTACGGTGAGGGATACCGTCCTAGAACTGCTCACTACTGTCACATGGTACCGTCTTCGCGGCCTAGCCGCTGTGAGGCAGCTTACACTTAGCAACCTGGCTCCAGGCGTCGCCCCGGCCTCATTCAATCGTGCGAGAAAGCCGCTCGCCGTTTACCCGAGAATCCAGTAGGCCGCTCCACCGACCATCGCCATCACCATCATGACAATCATCATCTTTTCGTGACCGCACATTCCGTGTTTCTGCGTGCATCCCTGCATGCTACACATCATCGACATGGTCTTGCCCTCCTTAGTGTGGTGGTGATACCGAACGAGATCTGATGCTCGACGAGCGCGCAACATCGGCGAATCATCGTGCATACAGACATTGACATTTCTATATATTAACTCTGCCGACGGTATCATCTTCCTGCTGATGGGACTGTGAGCTGCCTTACAGTTGTCTGGCTGAATCAGCCGACGTCAACGCACCGCACACCGGCTGGGATCATCGAACGATCCCAGCCAGATTTCCTTCCCGTCAGGCCACGGTGGAGGCCTGGGCCTTCCACGCTTGCGGTGCAAACTGGGGATCGAGCGGGGTATGCGCGATGTGATTCACATAGTTGCTCAGGGTCTTAAGCGCCACGATCGTGAGCACATCCAACACGTGCCGCTGGGTGTAACCCGCCGTAACCACGTGCTCCAGATCCGCTTCCGGCACCCACCCGCGATGGCGCAGGACGGACAGCACCAGTACGCGCAGCGCATTGAGCTTGTGGTCCGACAGCGGTTTCTGCTCCCGTAAGGCCGTGAGCACGTCCTCGGGCATGTGCACCATCTGCGCCACCATGGAATGGGCCCCCATGCAGTAGGCACAGTCGTTGGTGGCACTGACCGTCAACGTCACCACCTGCTGCTCCACTGGAGTGAGCGCACTCTGTTCCAGGGCCTTGTTGATGCCCGCATAGGCGTGCACCGCCGTCGGCGATTCCGCAAGCACCCCATATAAATTGGGCACAAACCCGTATTTCTTTGCGGTGGCGTCGAGCGTCGTCCGAGACGCCTCCGGAGCCGTCTCTTTCGTATGAATCTGGAACTGCATGTTTGTCCTCCTTCGTGTCCTGTGTGATGAGCCTTCGTTACTTCCCTTGTGCGGCCATTTTCTTCAGCGCGTCGGTCGTAACGGGTGTGCCGCCGACGCCCCAAATCCCTGACGGAACCTCTTCGATGATGACCCAGGTCACGGACCGCAACCCTTCTCCTTCGACCGAGACGATCGCGTCCGTCACTTTCCGGATCAGTTCGCCTTTCTGCTCCGCGGTCAGAAATCCGCTGAGCCCTTTTAATTCTGCGAGCGGCAGGATCTCCTTCTTCCCCCCTCTCAGTTACAGATGATTCCACAGACCTACAACAGAACCCCTCACGACTCTCGCTCTGCGTCACAACCTCCGCGCGTAAAGAAGAGGCCGCGATGGATGTCACCGATGCTGACCATGCCGACGAGCATGCCATGGTCCGTGACCGGAAGACGGCGAAAGTTCTTCAGCCCCATGTACGAGGCTGCTTCGAGGATAGGCGTTTCCGGCGCGACCGTCAGTGGATTGCGCACCATGATTTCCTCGGCCTTCTTTTCAAGCACCTCGGAATAGTGCTCCTCCATGTCCAGGAAGGCACGGCTGTGCACGCTGTCGTGCATGTAGTCGCCATAGTTGGGATACATCGGCAGCATCACGTCGCGAAGCGTCACGATGCCGAGCAGCTCATGGCTGCCATTCACGATCGGAATCGCGCCACAATGCCGGTTCAACATTTTGATGACGACATCACGCACACTGTCAGTGGTTGCCGCTGTCACGACGCCCGTGGACATCACATCATGGATTTGCATGGGAGCCTCCCTTCGTGTCGGTCAAGGGTCGGGATGCGTTGCATGGCTTCCGATGACCGCGCCGCCCGGGTGCTGTTCCTAGGCAGGCACAGTCCGATGATCGAGATGGTATTGCGCCTGACAGTTCCCGCAGTACACCAACCAGAGACATCCGTCAGGATAGTAATCGCACTGAAGCCTCGGTCTCAAT
This sequence comes from Nitrospira sp., assembly GCA_031420175.1. Taxonomy (GTDB): domain Bacteria; phylum Nitrospirota; class Nitrospiria; order Nitrospirales; family Nitrospiraceae; genus Palsa-1315. Next base: position 334 of record JANOMG010000196.1, on the reverse strand, counting down.
TCGTGGGTTCCGCAGGTCGGACAGGGCAGTTGCTGGAGGTGGATGCGTAACGCCATTACCGGGTCGTCTTGGATTGTCATGACATCTCTCCTTCTCGATCGGTTCCGTATGTGTCGACGACGCGTGACCATATCGGCGATCACGCTGACTTACACCGCTACGAGCCGCTGCATGCGAGGGCTCCTGAGCGTCATCGGCTCGACCGCGTCAGTCGAGTGCGATCGGTTCTCGAGAATCACCGTATCGACAAGATTTCCACAAAGGAGACAGCGATACCCGTCGACACATAGATCGCTACTCACCCCCTGAAAATCACAAATCCGCTCGCTCACCA
>JANOMG010000195.1:0-11511 GCA_031420175.1 Nitrospira sp. | reverse complement strand
TCCTCTTTGACTTTCGGCTTGTAGCCCATCCGGTCTAATACCTTCATCACCCGTGCTTTCAGACGGTCGTCGGCCTCGGCAAGCGCCGTGGCCAACGGCTCGACGGCGGGCTTCCCGATCTTGCGGATGATTTCCGTCACGGATTGTCTGACCTCATCTTCCTCCGACACCAGCAAGGGCACGAGCGACGACACCGCCGGCCCGCCGATCTTAATCAGCGAATCATAGGCGCGCTGCCGGACATCGCCCACTTCATCCGCCAACGCATCGACCAATGGCCGCACGGCGCGAATTTCTTTGAGTTCACCCAGCACTTCAGCCGCATACTTTCGATTGAGCCAATGGCTGTCCTTGAGGTCCAAGAGCATCGCGTCAGCGCGCGCCGCATTGGGATCCTTTGCACGAATCCGAAAGCTCTTGGCGATCCGCTTCCCGCCTTCTTCAACGACGCGGATCGTGGCACCATCTCCCACCTTGAGCTTCTTCAGCTCTTCAAGTGCCTCGTCATCCACGTCCAACACGACCGTCTTCCCGTCGTAGGCCAACAGCTCGACTTCGAGCTGTTTCGCCTCAAGGTTCACCGCGACGACTCGTTCCGTGACGAGATTGAACCCGTCCTTCTTCGCGCCGCCCTTCGGACCGATCTGAATAAGCTTTGGAGGAGCTTCATCCGCCATGATGTGTATCCTTTACGTCGGAATAAAGATTACGGCTTCGCTTTCCACCCGAGACTTGCCAACACACCTTCTACCGTCTCTTGCACCATCGTATTCTCATCTTCGAGCAGCGGAAGCAAGGGATCGATCGCCTGCTTCGCCCCGAGCCGCGCGAGCGACTCCGCAGCATTCCGCCGCACGAGCCAGTCTTCATCCTTCAGCGATTCGATCAAGGGATCAACCCCGTGAGCATCGCCGATCTTACCCAAGGCTTCCGCCGCATGGCGCCGCACCATCCAATTGTTGCCCAGCAGCCCTTCGATCAAGGCATCCACCGCCCGTGCATCACCGATCTTTTTCAACACACGCGCCACGTCCTCACGCACCGTATTATCGGTCAGCGCCTCGATCAACCCGGGCACGGCCCGCGCATCACCGATACGTTCAAGGGCCCACACGGCAGCGGTCCGCACCGCACCATCTTTGTCCTTGAGCGCCTTCACGAGAGGATCGATACCCCGGGGGTCCTTCAGCTTCCCTAATCCCGCGGCAGCCTGCTCGCGAATCGCCCATTCATCGTCCGCCAACGCCTCGATCAAGGGATCGACGACGGACGGACCGATCCGCACAATGGCGCTGGTCGCCGCTTCCCGAATCAGGACATCTTCGTCCGCCATGAGCCCGATCAACGGCCCCACTGCGTCCTCACCCACCTGACTCAAACTGGCAATCGCGTGATTGCGGAGCGCTTCATTGTCATCCCGAAGGGCCCCGATCAGCTGCTCGATCCGTTCCGCCTGCATCTCGTCACTCATCGTCGTCCTGCCCTCCCTGACTCCCGACAGGAGTCCCGTCGAGCGCCTCCAGTTTGTCGGCGATCAAGCCGGAATTGTACGCGACCAGGCCGTCTCGGTCCGTCCTTAACCGATCGAACAACTCCTTGTACGGCCGCAACACCTCCACATCCTTCACTTTGGCCAAGGCTTCCATGGCATAGACCCGCAGAGGTCGAATCGGAATGGCCTCGATATAGAGTTGGGCAGGCCTAGCATCGCCGATCAAGCCCAATGATTTCATGGCCAATTCCTTGACGCCCGTATCTTTATCGACCCGCAACCGTTGCATCAAGGGCTCGACTGCCCGCACATCGCCGATCTTGCCCAGCAAGTCGGCGGCGGCTTCACGGATCACCCAATCGTCATCCTCCAGATACTCGATCAAGATCTCCACGCTCGGACGCCCGATGGCCAGAAGATTAATCACGGTGCTCATGCGAGCCTCTTCCCGTTCGCTCAACTCCTCAATCTCTCGAAGTTCGTCAAATACCTCGTTGATGCGTGCACGAATGGCACTCAGTTTTTTGAGCGTCCGCACGGCAATGTCGCGAACCGACGGCTGCCCCATGGCATTGATGAACGCGTCGGATGAGCGGGGATCGAGCAAATGCTCCAGCATCTTCGCGGCCATGATCTGCGCTTCCGGGTCCGGATGGGTCAACATCTGGCTCAGTGGTGCGATTGCATTCGGGATGACCCCTAACAACTGCGAGGCCGCCACGCGAATCCCCTCATCCTTCGACGCATAGAGCAGTGCGGTCAACTCCGCCGCGGTCGTCTCGTCCAGCACCCCTGCCATATGTTCCAAGGCTGAGGCGCCAGCCTTGCGGACGGCCTCATCCTCATCGCGGAGCAAGCCGACCAAGGGCACACCGGCCTGAGGATCGTTCACGCGCGCCAACATGGCCGCCGTCGCAGCTTTCAACGCCGGCGAGCCGGTCTGCAGCGCGTGAATGAGCGCCTGCACCGCGCGGGGTCCGCCAGACACGCAAGCTGCCGTCGCTCGCATCCGGCGCCAGTCCTCTTCATGGACGAGCTCGGAGACTAGCGTTTCAATACTTTCTTTCGACATATTTTATTCCGCAGCCTACTACACACGTCCCGCCCGCCAGCCCACTTTGGCTAACGTATCTTTGACATGGTAGCGAATATTGTCATCCGACTCGCGTGCCAGCACAGCCAACAATGGCGCAATCACGGCGGAGCCGAATCGAGTCAGCGCGTCGGCGGCTTCCGCTCGCGTCACCGTATAACGAAGCGCCTTCATGAGCGAGGGAATGGCCGCCTCGTCTCGGATCGCGCCCAAGGCCCGGACAGCCTCGCCCAACGTGAGTCTTTCTTCATCCCACTGGTCGCCGCAGCCGTCGATCGGTCGCGAGATCTCCGGTCGGTCCACTCCTTCAAGGACCGCGATCAGCACCGGCACGGCGCACCGATCGCCGATCCGACCCAGCGCCTCGACCGCCAGCGGCCGGAGCCCCGACTCTTTCATCGCCGTCACGAGAAATTCCACCGCGCGCGCATCGCCGATCTGACCCAGTGCGCGGACTGCGTCCTCGCGAACCGCCCTGTCCCGATCGTTGAAGAGCACCGACAACAGAGGGTCCACCGCCTCAGGCGACCGCGTTTTCCCCAACGCCTCTACCGCATGCAGCCGCACCAACCATTCAGCATGGGTCAGCGCAGCGAGCAGCGACGACAACGCTGCCTCTCCAATCGCCGCGAGGGCTGTCGACGTCTCCTCGCGCACCGCTTTTACCTTATCCTGTAACAGCGGCACCAACGGCGCCACCGCTCCAGGGTCTTTAATCCGACCCAGCGCCTTGGCCGCATGCATCCGCACGATCCAGTCGGGGCTCTTCAGCGCGGCCATCAGCGGGGTGAGGACTCGTGCATCGGCAATGGAGGCCAACACCGACGAGGCCAATTCCTGAACCGTGAGCACCGGATCGGAGAGGCAGACGCCTAGGGTCGTCACCGCCGGCTCTCCGATGGCTAAAAGGGCGCCGATCGCCGCATCGCGAACCGCACGATCGCCGTCACGAAGCACGGAGACCAACGGCACCACGGCCCTCGGATCCCGAAGCGTGCCCAGCATGGTGGCGGCCTCTTCGCGAATCGCCCAATCCTCATCCTTGAGAGCCGCAATCTGTTCAGCTACCGCATCTGCCATGTTGTTTCGCAGCCTGCTAGCCGTTTCTGGCAAAATCTCCCGAAGGGCCGAATCGGCCTGTGTCGCCAAGGGGCATGTCCACTCGGGCATTATCGACCACGCTCGAATTGACGGTGATGTCCTCCGGCGCCGGCATCCACCCCAACTTTTCCAGCGTTTCAAGCGCCAGTAGCCGTAATGCGTCTTTCGCCGTGAGTCGAACCGACGCATAGGAAAGCACCCGCTCTCCTTCTGCGATGACTTCGGACGCTTTCGGGTCATACAGAAAAGCAATCAACGGCTCGATCGCCGTATCACCGATGGTCGCTAAGGCAGCACTGGCCTTTTCACGTAAGACGCCGTCCTTCAATAGCATGATCAGGTCGGGAATGACGCGCGGATCACGGAACTGGCCGAGCGCCGTCGCCGCCGCTTCCTTGATAAAGGCGTCTTCGCTGACAATACAGCCTGGCGTCGGGGTCCCATCCTGCCGAATACCCTTGCCCTTCAACGCATCCAGCACCGGAGGCAAGGCGCGAGGATCGCCGATCATGCCGAGTGACGCAATGGCATGCCGCTTCACCACGCCATCCTTCATCGCCTCGATCAAGGCATCAATGGCCCGCGGATCGCCGATCTGACCCAGAGCGATCGTGGCATCTTCGCGCACGGCCCGATCCGGATCCTTCAGCGCGGCAATCAGGGCGTCGACGACCTTGGCGTCCCGTACCCACGTTCGGCCGATTTGATAGTCGGTGGTCATCCCACCGAGTGCACGGGCGGCGTGGCACCGGACCACAAAATCCTTGTCCTTGAGACACTCCAGCAGCGGATCGACGGAAGGCTGGCCGATACAGATGAGGGCGGTCCCGGCTGTTTCTCGCACCGTTTTTGAAGGGTCACGAAAGAGTTTGATCAGAACTGGAATCGCCCTCGGATCGCCGATCTTGCCCAGCGCCTCTGCGGCTGCACTCTTCACAGCGCCGTCGCGATCTCGGCAGACAAGCATGAGGGCCTCGACCGCTTTCCGATCCTTTATTTCGCCACTCGCTTTCGCGGCATGCTCACGGATACGCCACCGCTCGTCCTTCAACGCGACAATCAGGCGATCGACGACTGCCGCACCCATCGAGGCGACAGCGACCACGACATCGTTCCGCACATCCATGATGGAATCGTTAAACAACCCGATGAGTGCTTCTACGGCTTTGGCTCCGCCGATCTTGGCCACAGCCCTGCCCGCATGGGCCCGCACAGCCCAATACTCGTCTCCGCAGGCGCCGACCAGCGCATCCAATGTGGTCGGGTCGGCAAGCTCGGCGAGTGCCTTGGACGCCTCCTCGCGGGTCGCGTCGTCGACATCCTCGAGTGCTTCTAACAGATCATCAAGCGCCTGGGCCATGGGTACCGCTCCTCTACTGATAATACTGATCGCGCTGGCCGCCATGCGGATAGGTTCGGCTGCAACGGATGATTAAGGTTTGGGTCCCTCGCCCCTCCACACATTGGTCGAGCGACTGGGCAACCTCCAACTTTCCCTCTAAATTTACGGCGAACGGAAAATCAAACGTGAAGCTGATGAACTTATATTTTCCCGGCTTCAATTTGAGCGTACGGGGCTCGGTCGTCCTGTAGGCATCCATGGACTCGGGATCCGAGGCCTGGATAGAGGGCGTCACGCCTGGTACGTGCCACCACGTCTGAGGATTAATGGTGGTGGCGTCGATGGTAATGGCATGCTCCTGGGTATAGGCAGCCGGCGGACCAACCGCGAGCGCCGAGATGACCGTCACGGAGCCCAACAACCCCCCTGCCAGACAACAGATCATGTACCGTGTCACATTCTGCATCATGTGACCTATTCCAAGGATCCCCGTGGGGCCGCAACAAAGGCCGCCTGAAAGATTTCTTCCACGGCATGACTGTCCCATTCGGTATGGGTCTGTAAGCCCAACGTCCGCAGCACCGTCGCGCCAGTGTCTAAAATGGAGACCGGCTGGTGAATCGCGTAACCATGTTTAATCCCCACCCCCGAGGCAATCCACGGAACCATCGGAACGGCTCCGTCAGCCTGCTCCTGGCCCGCATCTCTGCCTTCGGCGCTGAGCGATGTCACGAACAGGGTCGTCCGTTTGGTCAGTCCCTGCTCTTGGTAGATGTCCAACACAGAGTGTATGCCCTTATCCACCGTGCGAAGGGCTTCGCGGTGCGCCTTTGAGGTCCAGCCTCGGGACGTGCCCACCCGACCCGCCTCAGGAAGATGCACGACCAGGAAATGCGGCAGCGCAAGGATGGCATGCCCATAACCATGGCCGCTGGTCGCTTTCTTGAAGTATTGACGGATGTAGGACACGATCCGATCCGTGCTGCACTCAGGCTTCAGAGGCCCGCACATCTGGTAATCCGTGTAGGGCTCGGGTCTCGCCAACTGATAGAGCGACTCGTCCATGAGGAAAATCGCGCTGTCGCGCCCCCCGCTTAAATCGAGATAGTCGAACACGCTCGGGGCGCGTGGATAGCCGCGGCTGAATTCAAAGGTGTTCCAGGTAATGCCGTGTTTCTCCACCGGCATCCCCGTAATCAACGATGCCATCGTCGGTAGCCGTAACGCGGGCTTGACCGCCGTGGCAGACCAGGTGACAGAGCCTTCCGTGATCAACCGGCTGAGGGTCGGCATCGTGCCGCCTTTCAGGGAATCCTGGCCGAATCCTTCGAGGACAAAGAGAATCACGTATTCGGTCGAAGTCGTTGAGGCAGGAGCCGCCACCGTCGCCGATGCAGCGGCAACCGTCGCGTCTCTCGGAAGGACCAGACAGAAAAAGAAAAGGGATACGGCCAATATCTGAATCGACCATCCGCGTGGGCGGCAGGATGACATGCTCACAGATCAGTCCTTTCTTTTCCAGGGAACTTCTAAGCTATCATGGCGTTTTCCGCCAAGGCAAGGGAGGCACGGGCCTCACCCAATATGATGACTCATCAGGGTCATGCGGCGAGGGACGACTCCTGGCAGAAGAGTCGATGTCGGTGCTATGCTTAGGTTCAACCTCGTGGCTGTCACGAGTCGGCGCCGGGCGCCTCAGTCCTATCCAGATGGTGAGGGCGATGCCGAACATGTTCCTTACTCCACAGGCACCCACCCGCGTGGCGCTCCCTCACCTCACATCGTCGAGCCTCAGCCTCTTCGCCCTCTGTATCATCCTGTCTGTCTGGCCATCAGTCACTCTGGCGGAGCGCCGAATCGTGACCGCCCAGGGTGAATATCGGATGGGAGACCGTGACACCAGAGAAGACGCCATCCGACTGGCCACCGAAGCCGCCAAACGAAATGCCCTGGAACAGGTCGCCGTCTACCTCGAAAGCATCACGGTCGTGGACGGTCTGGATGTCACGAAAGACGAAATTCGAACCTATACCGCCGGGTTAGTCCTTGTCCTGGAGCAAGACACCAACACCACGATTGATGGCGGCACCATCGTAGTCAGAACGGATCTGGTGGCCCAGATCGATACGGCGGAAGTCGGCCATGCCATCGCGGCCTTGCGGGAGAATGAGGACGCCCGTCCTCAACTCATCGCCCTGCTACAGGAAAATGCGCAACTGCAGCAGGACCTGGACGCGGCGAATCAAGCACTAGCAAAAGCCTCGACCGTAGAGCAGGCGCTACAAGCGTCCCAGCAGCGCCAAGACATCTTGAATCGGGTGCAATCCAACGCCATGGTCTCACAGGCCTGGACGGATTGGGTGCTCGTTTCGCCAGCAATTTACCCCTCTCCCTGGGTGGGACTGGCCCAGACCCAGGCACTCCTGAACGTCGCACGCGGCCTCTATCCCGCAAGCCCGCATGTCCAAGTCGCACAGCAAATCATTACCACCAGACAGCCGCCAGCACCCCCACAACCACCAATTCCCCCCGCACCGGGAACAAGGCAGCCGACCATGCCGAGCTATCAGATCGTGCCGGGACCTGGCTCGCAGGCCGTCCCGCGAACGCTCAATGAGATTTCTCACAGCACGCCGACGGGGCCGCCGCAGATTGGCAATCAACCCCAGTCAGGTCAGCCGGCGCATCAGCCTGGCTCACGAACCTTGACGGACATCCACCAGGTACATCCATACCTGCCTCCACCCAACGCCGCACCGCCGGATTCACGATCAGCGCGTGCGCTTCAGCAATTTATGCAGCACCAGTCACAAACCGGACAGCCTCCAATGACGAGTCGGCTTCCTCCGACTATCAACCAGATCCATCCGCCAACCCCGCACCAGGTCCCACGAGCCTCCTGTCAGATTGCGCCTCGAATGCAGGGAGGGGGAGGCCAAAGCGGAGGGGGCGGGCATGGGGGCGGCAGAAGAGGGAAAGGAAAGTAATTCGTGCACAACAGAATGACCTTCATAACCCTATATTGTGGCCTGGTCGCCATAGCCTGCCTGTGGCAATCGGGTATCACATTGGCTGAATCAGGCAACGGATCGCCTCTGGTTAGCCAACATGCCGAGCAGTCATTCCAACAACTGCAACAGGCCGAACGAGGTAGCAAGACGAACGAGCGCGCAGGTACTAGAACCACCGTTGAGGAGCACGGAGGCCACTACCCCACGGACCAGTACCTCATTGGAACAGGCCAGGGAGATCTGAATAAAGGCAAGATGGTCTGCCAACGGGTGTCGGAGCTGTCGGCGCGGACCGATCTTGCGAAACAAATTCGCGTGATGGTGAAGGAACACATGGTCGACCGCGTTCGCGAGCGGACTGGCCGAGAGGCGGAACAGGACATCGAGCTGACCAGGGAAGAAATCGTCCAGGAATATCTCCAAGGCGTAAAGATCGTGGACCGCCAAATCGACGAAGAGGGTAAGATCTGCAGCGCGACCGCCGTCATGCCGAAGAGCCAGATCCAGCCCAAACCGGCCCCGGATCGCCTCGACCCCACCCCGACGGTCATTCGATAAACAAATTTTTCTCCAAATTGGCTACCAACACTACTCGAAGTGGCCATCGCAGGATACTCAAAAAGTCCGTCCAGCAAGGCCGCAGCGAGCGAAGAGGCGAGGCGTACCCTTGTGGTACGTTGAGCCGCTGAGCGAAGCGAGAACGATGCTGGCGGCCTTTTTCAACATCCTGCCGATCTTCCGTTGCAGTCTGTCGCCTACATCGGGTATGTAACTCCCATGCCGATCGAAAACAGTTTCCAGCACGACGAGATGTCCCGGAAAAATCCTGGCGAGCGACTCTCCGTTCGTGAGGTCACGCCGACCGCCCTGCCAGAATCGCCTTCCGGGCAGGAGGCGATGGCCAGCGCCGGCAAGCGCCTGTCGCAATCGGGCGTCCGCCTCATTGTCTTACTACACGGCTCCATCATGGGAACCGATGTCTTCGGGGCACAACGGCTGGATGAATTGGGCGGGCTCAAACGGGGTTACTCACGCGGCGTGACAGGACTCGATGGCCTCTTAGCTCTGATGCGCGACAGCAGTAATGGCATCTCACCACTACCAGGCGGGTTGAAGCCGCCACTCACGAACGATGACGCCACCAAGCGGCTGCTCGACGAGCAGATCGGGGATGCCGGCAATTTCACGAACGCCTACGTGGAGCTGATGAAACAGTCTCTCAACCGGGGCCTGGATCGTCCGATCCATTGTGTCCGCGAACTCTGGGCCTGTGAACACCATCACCTGGGCCGTGCCATGGCAGCCATCTCGATGCTCGGACGTCTTCGCGACGGGAGCGAAACCCACAAGCTGGGCCAAGGAGATCGAATCCTTGTGCAGGCTCATGGGCAGGCCGGATTAGTCCTCGCCCTCGTCTCGAACCTCTTATGTGTGGCCGCGTCGAGCAGCAGGACAAGACTGCTCGACCTCCTGTCTGCTTTCGCCGCTCAGGTCAATCGACCGGACATCACCGCAACCATTCAACGGATCACTCCCTTGCTCTCGAACGGCACCCTCCTGAATGGCGCGACGCTGGACGTCGTCACGTTTGGCATGCCGGTACGCTACGGGTGGGATCCATCCGGGTTGGGCACATTGCTGCACATCGTCAACCATCGAAACCTTCGGACCGATGGCAAGACCTGGCTCGCGAAGATGGAGTTGCCCCAGATCACGATGGAAATGCCGATCGCCTGGGGCGGAGATTATGTCCAGGAGTTGGCCGTGGCCAGCAGCGATGCCGTGCCGACGTCCGAGCCGGCGGAAGCCGCGAACAAAGCTGTGTGGGAAATGGTCGAACCGTTCGACGGATTCGAACGATGGCTCGAATGTGCCCGCCGCGCAGTCCGTATCCCGAGTGAGGGACTGGGGATTCTCGCCGACTACAAAGATTCCACCGGGTCAACGAATGTGCGCGACCATTACTTCGGCCACGCAGTCTATACGCGCCTCGACACGATGCTCTTCAACACCAACGTCATTGCCGAGGCGCTCTACTCTTCCCAATAACAGGCGCTCATCGCTTGGCCCATGGCCGTGGCTTCATCTCGGCAAGATTCCGCGCGCCATGAGTCACCGCGAGGATCTGGACCGTCCCCTTCTTCACCCGATACATCACACGATAGCCTTCAACGAGTAGCTCCCGAACTTTTGGATCCGCAGCTTCCGGCACACGCCGACCACTTTCAGGAAATGACTCAAGCTGGTCGACGGACAGAATGAGCCGTTCGGTCAGAGCATCGGCATACTCGGCGGAGTCTCTCGCGATGTAATCTTGGATATTTTCGAGATCGGCGACGGCGGGCTCGGTCCACTCGAGGCGGGTCATTTCTTGATGAAACGCTTCTTCACAGTTTCGTGCGGGACGACTCGCCCTTCATCGGCGGCCTGGATGCCGGCCGCAATCTTCTTGCGGACGTAGATTTCGTACATGATGTCATCCCACGTCGCCTTCTCCGGCAACTTCTTCACCATCTCCAATGCCTGTTTCTTTGCGGTCGGCATGTACGTCTTTCTATCCTTCGCCCAAAGTCTAGGCCTCACCATAAAGAGAGTCAAGATTCTCCGATGCGATGACTATGCGGGCGATACCCACCTCAACAGTAACCATCTTCACCCTTCCCTGAGTTGCACCGCCAAAGGCTCCCAGGAAAAGATGCCATCCAGGTAGGCATGGCCGTTCGGCGTGGTGGCCACGAGCTCGATGGATTCGTACACGTTGATCGTCGTGCCGCTGCCGGCTGAGGCCGAGACTTGCATCGTGAGGGCCGCGCTCGGCGCGCATGACGCAATGTCCTGATGCGTCCGCAATTGTGTTGGCGAGGCGAGAAGATTCACGAACTGAGCGGGCGGCGCCTGGCGAAACTCGCCATCGTAGGCCACCCACAGTCGCGCAGTGGCCGACACATGGGCATACCACTCGTCTCCGACCGCGTTACTTTCAACCCAATTAAACAGAGTGTTCACCCGTGACATGATCGACACCGTCGTCGGTTCCAACGAGGCGGGAATCTGCAACTGGGTCTGATACCCTGCGTGGACATAGCCGAACGTATCCCAGAACGAAGGATTCGCGCCGACGCGAGCCTGGAGCGATTTATTCGGGAGCACCTGCTCCACGTAATGGGGATTCGCAGCAAGACGGAGATAATGCGTGTCTTCGAGGTATTTAATCTGATCGAGCCTGCATAGCGTTTCATCCCGATCGCCAAATCCGATGGTATTCGGCGCCGAGACACTATCCGCTCCGGTAAAGATCAGCTTGCTCCAGCCGATCGGCGCAATGCAGCTAGCACTCGCCGACCCGTTCAGCTTCTCCAGCACCGCCACACGACTCTTGATGTCGCTGAAGACCGACTCCAACCCTTCCTTCGTTCCACGAACCCGTTCGACAAGAAGAGTCTTTTCGAGTTTCCGTTGTTCTTCGAGTTGC
>JANOMG010000194.1:0-2418 GCA_031420175.1 Nitrospira sp. | reverse complement strand
AATTATCGCCATGGCAGACCCATAATAATAGGCATTTCCAGACAATGGATAAAATGGCATTGAGTGCCGCCTATGGGGAACGATCAAGGGGACAAATATTTGGTCTAGTAATCGGATTGGCAAGCCTCGCCACATGCGCATATGGGTTTTCACTTGGTTATGCGGAGGCGGCTGCTTGGTTAGGCGGGTCTACGATAGTTGGTCTTGTTTCTGTCTTTGTCGTTGGGCGGCTTTTCAGGAAATCACCTTCCAGTTAGTCCTTTTTCATTTTCAAACTGACCCATTACCCAACGCTTGACTCACCTCCATCTGAGGAATATCGTATCGCTGTGGGGGGAGCTTAACGCCCCGAGGGAATATGGTTCATCAGGGGATCGAGCGTTGGGATGGTGTGCAAGCCCAGCTTGACTGGGAAGCCTGAAATCCCGCCAAGATTTCCGCCGTACCTAACTGTCCTCGGTAGGTGCGCGCTCCTCCCACCCTAAACAGGCTGCTGAAAAAGTCCGCCAGCTTCGTTCTCGCATCGTTCAGACCCTCAACGTACCCCAGAGAGTACGCCTCGGGCCTTCACTTGCTGCGGCCTTGCTGACAGCCTTTTTGAGCAGCCTGCTAAGCACAGTATTTATGTGTGCGATCGCATCATGGCTGACGTACAGCGGGTTTGCTGTTCCGGACAATCTGTATACAATGCCGCCCGATTTCATGACGTACACGTTTCGAGAGGATGAATGGCCAAGCACAAGGGAACTGCATCTGCAACGAAGCCGATATCTTCATCGAAGAAACCGCCTCAATCTCCCGCATCCAAGAAACCCGATTCTCGTGTGGCCCCAGCCGTCACGGCGGTTGAAATGGGCGCCCGCAGCGGGAGATTTCCGTCTCCGAGTTCTTCACGAAAAACCGGCATCTGCTCGGTTTCGACAATCCGCGCAATGCTCTGCTGACCTGCGTCAAGGAAGCGGTTGCTAACGCGTTGGATGCCTGTGAGGAAGCTGGGATTCTTCCTGAGGTCACGGTACAACTGGAGGTCATGGCGGCCGGATCTTCGGCTACGCTGTCCGCGAGTTAGGCGACCCGGTTCAGGATCACCGTCACAGACAGCGGGCCAGGGATCGTCCGTCAGCAGATTCCAAAATTTTTCGCAAAGCTCTTGTACGGCTCCAAGTTCCATCGCCTACGCATGAGCCGCGGCCAGCAGGGGATCGGCATTTCAGCGGCAGGGATGTCTGGCCAACTGACGACGGGCAAACCGGTGAAGATTATCTCGCGTACCGGGTCGAAGGCCCCGGCTCATTACTTTGAAGTGCAGATCGATACGAAGAAGAACGAACCGCTGGTCCATGAGAGCAAGCAGATTGAGTGGGACCGGCCGCAAGGCACGCAGATGGCGATCGAAGTCGAAGGCCGCTATCAGAAAGGCCGCGCCTCGGTGGACGAGTATCTCGAGTAGACGTTTATTGCCAATCCGCACGTGAGCCTCATCTATCGCACGCCGGAAGGCGAGACGAAGCAAGACCCCCGCAGCTATCACGAACTGCCGCCCTCGCCAAAAGAGATCAAGCCGCATCCCTACGGCATCGAATTCGGGATGCTCCTCAAGATGCTGCAGGATGCCAAGAGCCAAACCCTTTCGAGCTTTCTCGCGAGCGATTTCGGTCGAGTCACGCCTGCGCTCGCGGATGAGATGTGTAAGGCGGCGAAGGTCTCACCCAAGGCGAAGCCCCGGGACATTTGCGGCGCGATGGCCGAAGCCCTCTATCACACTATTCAAGCGACGAAGATCATGGCGCCGCCGACCAATTGCCTGTCGCCGATCGGGGAGAAGGCGATCCTCTCAGGCCTCTACAAGCAGATCAAAGGGGAGTTCTATACGGCAGTGAGTCGGCCTCCTTCCGTGTATCGTGGCAATCCCTTCATCATCGAAGCGGGGTTGGCCTTCGGAAAAGCACCGGACTGTGCGGCACAACCTGAAAAGCCGGCGAGGCCGTTGGCAGAGGGAGAGCAGGAGGAAGGAGATTCAGAACTCGCCCGCGTGATCCGCTACGCCAACCGGGTTCCGCTGCTCTATCAGCAGTCGTCCTGCGCAACCTTCAAGGCAGTGCTCGCTACGACCTGGCGCAATTATGGGATCGCCCAATCACGCGGAGCCCTGCCGGCTGGGCCGATGGTCATTTTCGTACACATCGCCTCCGTATGGGCCCCCTTTACGAGTGAGTCCAAAGAAGCGATCGCGGTGTACGACGAGATTCACAAGGAGATCACCTTGGCGCTCCGCGAATGCGGGCGGCGACTCGGGCTTTTTCTCCGCCGGCGCGAGCGGGCGGCGAGTGAATTCCGGCCTATGTCTTGGTCGATAACAATCCCTGGGGGTACTACATCTACTCCGTCGTCAAGCAGGGCTCGATCAATCTGGCCTTC
>JANOMG010000193.1:0-7638 GCA_031420175.1 Nitrospira sp. | reverse complement strand
AACGCCAGACCACGAAACCGGATGACACTCCGAACCGATCGACCTCGTGCGGGCTAGAGGCCCAGGTCTGAGAGCCCTGGATGATCATCCGGGCGACGCCCCAGCGTCCAGTGATACTTGCGCTCCGCCGCGCTGATCGGCAGGTCGTTGATGCTGGCAATGCGGCGACGCATGTACCCCTGCTCGTCGAATTCCCAGTTTTCATTGCCGTATGACCTGAACCATCTGCCGGCATCGTCATGCCATTCATAGGCAAATCTCACCGCAATACGAGTCCCGGAGAACGCCCATAGCTCCTTGATGAGGCGATAGTCCAACTCCTTGCTCCATTTTTTAGTCAAAAACTGCGCGATGGCGTCACGTCCGGCAAGGAACTCCGCGCGATTGCGCCAGACACTGTCCGGCGTGTACGCCAACGCAACCCGCTGCGGGTCACGGGTATTCCAGGCGTCTTCGGCCATGCGAACTTTTTGAGCGGCAGTTTTCGCATCGAATGGCGGCAGTGGTGGTCTCGGTGCTTCCATATCGCTCCTTAGCTCATAGGTACCGTCGTTGGACTGAATGATTCTCGACCATTTTCAGACCGTGATGCACGAGGCGATTAATTGACGCACTGCTTGGCTTTGCCGACCACCGTCAAGGAGGGCCTGGGTATGCCGCTAATCTGCATATAAGAGCCTATCGGTGCTTCCTTATCCGTGAGAATGGTGGATATCCGCATCCAGGAAGTCGCTTGGTTGATCGAGCAACCGGAAGCCCGTGCCATGCACAAGGCATCACAAATGGGGATGCTGGTTTCGGCGCAGTTATAGGTCTTGACCACGTAGCGCGTCCAGACCGACGGCGCTCGCAGCTTGTTCCAGGTCTCATACACGGGCTTCCATGTGACGTTGTACGAATACGTGGTCGGCGAGTCGCATCGGGGGGCATCGGTGGCGATTTGGGTGACATGCCACGGCTTGACCGGCGGTGTCACCTTGATATCGGCGTACAGAGGTGATGCGGATAGGACAACGGACATGATGACGACCGCTGAGAATGCGAGAATTCCCTGCTTCACGATTTCCTCCTGGTCAAGGTTGGGGGATGGGGACATTCATCGGTTACTGACGCCTTTTTCGCTTCACTCACGAATCAATGGTTTCAGGAACCTCTTCCATCTCAGCCGATGACCCCACCAGCTCTCTTTTGATCTACCACGATAAATTGTACACCTGAAAGTCTTTTTCTCGTGTCCACTTCATCACTTCATAAAGTCTCTGCGCTGCCACGTTGGTGATTGCCGTTGAGAGCTTCAGCCGAATAGCACCGGTCGCGCGGGCCATGTCGGCTGCCGCCTGCAGTAGCAGAGTCCCTACGCCCTGGCGCCGCGCCACTGGCACGACAAACAGGTCGTTGAGCACATAGATGGGAGCGGCTCGCACCGAAGAAAAGCTGGGGAATAGCTGCGCAAAACCCAACGTAGCGCCATCGTCTCCTCGCGCAAGCAATACCACAGACTCATTCCGGGTCATTCAGTCGACCAGGAACTGACGGGCGAGAGCCAAGTCAGATGACGTACCGTAGAACTGACGGTATCCGTCAAACAGCGGGATAAGTTGCTCTACATCGAGAATTGTTGCTTGTTGAATGCTACATGCCATGCCTTCCCCCACGGTAGAATTCAGTATTGAGCAAGCAGGCCTGAGCAATCAATGACCCCTGAAACATTTTCTATCTCCCTGGATGCGCATGATCAGCGATCGTGCGGCTGCGCCGTCACGTATTGTGGTCTGCTGTACCAATAGGCCCAGGCGATCAACAGGCCTTGAAGGGAAAGCCGAAGCCACAGGCCCAGAGAAGACGCCCACTGGTACAGTTCAGGGTGCAAGGCCATATGCACATTCGCCGGAAAGACCGCGATCAACAATGCGATCAGTCCCCACGCCGCCAACCGAGCCCACCGTTCGAACAGCAGAAGTCCCCCCAAGCCGATTTCCGCAATCCCGCTGATGTACACAAGCGCCAACGGCCACGGCAGATACGGGGGCATGATGCTCAGGTAGAACGGCGAATGAAGGAAATGGTTCGCTCCGGCCGCGATAAACAGCGCACCGTAGATGTAGCGTGTGAGCGGCTTTACCCGGGACATCGTGTCATGCGTTCGAACGTGTGGCTCATCCAACATTATGCTCACTTCATCCAAGTGACGCCCACTGACAGGCCAAAACTAGAATGTCCCTCACATGCTTCCGGCGACCATGCGAAATAGAAGCCTCATGGTGTGGTCGCAGCGGAGACTCCTCGTAGCCGAAGCATTTCGACTGTAAGCCATTCCGCACTCGACACCTGTTCACGTCCCTCGCATTTTACTTGATAGGGCTTCCCGCTTAGGCTGCTCGCCATAGCCGCGCGATCAATGAAGTCTTCTGTCGTGCCCGCCCCTCCCTTATCGAGGAGATCGCGATACTTCCTCTCCAGATGAGCACGTGCGTCCGACGCGCTATACCAGCTTCCATTGCGGTACAGCGCACAACCGGAACGCTCTACGTAATCGAGAAGCTGTGTAATCTCCTCGTTAACACCCGATGCCGCAGTCGCCTGCGAGAGGACTCCGGAAAAGAGCACCGCAATCAGAAGCGTCGCCAGTGCTCCTCTCTTCTTGCCTAGCATCGGAAGTTTCCTCATAGAGTTCACCCTACTCTGCGGGACCCGCACTGCGAGCAACCTTCTTCGACACCGACAAGCGGGACAGATTGAATCTGAACAGATACGCTTCGAGATTAAGGGATTGCATTCCTCCTAGTAGCTAGTCCAGGCTAGAGGAACTCGTTGATGTTGGCAACCCCGGCGAAGAGAGAACAATTCCTCAAAAGCCCGGCAGCTATTCGAAGAACAGACGCGTCTCCCCACAATGATTAACCCCTCTTCTCCTAAACACTTCTCGATGATTCGGGAGTTTCACTTGGCCGACTTTTTCACCCTGGCTAATGCAGCCTGCGGGATGGGAGCCGTGTTGTTCAGCATGGTCTATATGGGGAGCCGGTCGGTGAATCATTTCTTCGCGGCCGCGGCCTTGGTGCCGGTAGCCCTGGTCTTCGATGCGCTCGACGGCCGCATCGCACGATGGCGGCGCAAGCATTCTGCGCTCGGGCGCGAACTGGATTCGCTCGCGGACATCATCTCGTTCGGGGTCGCTCCTGCGACGCTGGGATTCGCCGCAGGCTTGCGGGGAGGATGGGACTGGATCGCGCTGCTCTATTTTGTCTGCTGCGGAGTAAGCCGATTGGCCCGGTACAATGTAACCGCCGAGAGCCTCTCGGAGGGCAGGGACGCGGTGGCCTACTTTGAAGGCACACCTATTCCCACGAGCGTGCTACTCTCCGGCATATTGGCCCTGGCCGCATGGCAGGGTCGGCTAGGCGAAAACCTGTACTGGGGCTCATGGACCATCGGGCCATGGGATCTGCACCCGTTGGTCCTGCTGTTCGTCCTATCCGGAACCTTGATGATCAGCAAAACGTTGCGCATTCCAAAATTGTAGTGGCATCCCGCGGCACACCTCATTCCGCTCTAATCATCGGCCGTCGGCTACGCCTGACCTTTCACTCAGACCAGATCTAGCACCGCATGCTCGCTCAGCCATTGCGCGAAACACACCGCTCCTTATAACGGGCAATCAATGGTCCCTGGAGCGTTTCCAGCGCCTCGTTGACCTACAGCGATACGTTGTACACCTGGAAATCTTCTTCCCGTTTCCAGTTCATTGCTTCATAGAGTCTCTGAGCTGCCACGTTCGTGATTGCAGTCGATAACTTCGCCCGAACGGCGCCGGACGCGCGGGCCATGTCGGCTGCCGCCTGCAGTAGCAGAGTCCCTACGCCCCGGCGACGCGCCGATGGCACGACAAACAGATCGTTGAGCACATAGATGGGAGCCGCTCGCACCGAAGAAAAGCTCGGAAACAACTGAGCAAATCCCACCGCAGCGCCATCGGCACCACGAGCAAGCAATACCACAGACTGATTCTGAGACATTCGGTCGGCCAAAAACTGACGAGCGAGGACCACATCGGATGACGTACCGTAGAACTGACGATATCCGTCAAACAGCGGAACGAGTTGATCTACATCGAGGATTGTCGCTTGTTGAATGCTAAGGGTCATGCAGTTCCTCCCCAACTAAACCTCACTAGTGGGTCTACCATGGGCAATCAATGATTCCTGGAATATTTTTCAGCAGACACCTGTGCAAACACGGTATTTGTTCTGAACAAACCCGAAGTCATAGGCTCTACTCGCGAGTAGCTGCAGGTTCACGTCACCCTGCAACAACCCGAAAAGCGGCTTTCCACTTTTAAGTAGAACCGGAATAACTGTGATGGTCATGTCGCCAACGAGATTGGCCAGAAGGAAACGTTGGATCGTAAGGCCACCGTCAACGTAGAGATGGCCCACACCTTCAGCAGAAAGACGTTCGACCAAGGTGCCGGCGGCTCAACCGACAGGGTGGCGGTTGCGGGCACCCGAGCAGACAACGACCGCAGGGAATGGCTGAGTACAGCGACAAACTTGGAGCCGTACGGCCACTCCGGGAACAACAACACTGGATCAAAGGTATTGCGACCCATCATAAGACCATCGACGGTAGAGGAGAATTCCGCAAACCCACAACTCTCACCTGGTGGAAGCAGCGCATTGGCTTCGTTCAGCCAATCGATACCACCGTCGCTTCGAGAAATGAAGCCATCGAGACTTGTCGCGATAAACACAGAACACCAACTGTTCACGATATACGCTCTTTGGCAAGATCGCTCGCGAAGCGCAGGCGATTCCCGTCCGGATCGGTCACCACGAACTCTCGTGTTCCCCAGGGAGTATTGCTTGGCGGATCGATTGCTGTGATGCCGCGGCCCATGAACTCGGAAAAGCACGCGTCCGCGTCTGTAACAATGAAGTATACCGCGCCACCAACCCGACAGTCTCCGCTGTGCTCAGCGAGAAAGATGGTCTGACCCGCTCGGGTAACCTGAATGAACAGTGGATAGCCTGACTCGAACTGATGGTCCCAGTCGACAGAAAATCCAACACCGTCAACATAGAACTTCAAGCTATGGACTGCGCTGCTGACGCGGAGCTGAGGGATGACGGTCTGCTGCATAGCGTGTCTTCGATTGCGCCTAATTATATATGCGAGATTTAAGGGTCAGACTCCTTTATTTCGGCCCAAACGAATCAAGCGACAGCGCCCTGTTGCAATGCTCGCAAGTCGGTCTATGTTCAAGCTTGATGTACTCGCTGTTAAGCGACCGGTAATGCGCAATTGATGGTTTCTGTAGCCATATTCGGTGCCCGGTCTCTTAAGCTTTTGACCTCTTTCGATAACGACGAGGCGTATCCAAACCGGCAGCGAGAACGCTCAATTCAGAAACCATCTTAGCGCGGGAAGGTACTTGACTGCCGTCGGATTTATTTGTAAAGCGCTCTGTTCGCGGACAACCTTCCGCCATCCGACGTATTCGTTCTTCTGTGGTCATCGAATCCGTCGGCAAATGCTTTTTGATCGGAACACGCGAAAGAAAAAGGGAGTGCATGGATGATGGTGCACCCGTCTTGTAGTACGCCTCCTGGTGCGGAAACCAAGGCTTCAAGTCTTCCTGAAGCCAATCAACTCGAGTACCTTTAAAACGCTCCAAAGCGAGAAATGTCTGAAGATCTCCACGCACCAACACAATGCAATCCAGTCCCCGTAGCCACGCTTGGACGGCAAGATAGTGGCCAATGATGCGGTGTTGATTTCGACAGAATTCTCGATGCGGATCGGTCATGGCATCTTACCTCCAGTTTGGCGGCATAATAATACATCTGAGCTAGCGCGCCGCGCTCGAAAGTCTGGGAGGCGGCTAGCTTAAGCGAATGGTTGAGGCTTGGGTTCAACTCCAGTCTTTCTCATCACCTTTTTTTTATCGCTTTAGCTTTATCGCTCAGCTTCTGAATCTCCTGTGTGAGACGGGAATCGTCCACCTCATCTAACTCAGGGAACTTTTCAAGGGCATATGCCCGCATACCGCGTTGCGTGGGGATGCGACAAAACTCTGAGTCGTCCAAAAGACTCCGGGTCTTGGCAAGCACGCGCTCCTCCTGCTTCAACCGCTGCGCATCCATCTTCTCGCGAATCGCCTCCCGGTCTTCAGCAACCTTCTCGATAGCCTTTTGTTGTTGCTCATCAAATGAATCCCACCAAACCTCAGATAAAGAAAATCTAAGTGCGGCCAACTGACTCTTTGCGATCAATAAAAACTGACACTCCTCTCCGATATACTTTCTGAAGTCTGCCAATGACGGCAATGCAACCGTCAAATCAAAACTCTCTGCATCTCCCGCAAACTCATCCGAACTCAATACTTCCTCATCGAAGTCTTCACCACCATCCTTGACGTCGTAATCCAAATCATAATTAAAATCTTCTTCGCCGAGCTTCGAGACGAAGAAAAAAATCACCGTCACCCCCAACGCCTTTGCCGCCTCAAAAAACTCCTCCAACGAGCCGGAGAACATCAAATCCGTCGGCTCATCACGGGTAGCACCTCCCTCAACAGGGATGGGATAGAGACCTGCCGACTTGATGCGTTGTATTAGTTCCGAGGTGATCATAATAAACCTATTTATTGCATGTATTGAGCATCATAGTACGTCCCGGCTGTCTATAAATTTGTGCGTGATTCTTGCGCGTGTTCAATCACTTGTCAACGTCCTCCATAGGCCGCGTCCGTGTGCCATACAGATCGGCATAGTTTTGTTATAGCTACAAGGGCCACCTCACCTATTGAACGAACCCCACTACCGATAGCTCCTCCAAACTCGCTTGCCTATGTCTCTAAAAAACGTCAAGGCTGATCCTCAAGTTTCCATCTCCCTTCAGAGCGGGTTAGGGGGTCTCCCACTGCGCGTGTCCAACGAGGGTCTTCTTAGACCGCGCGTTGCACGAGTAAAGGAGACCACCAGCCCGCCCACTCATCTCCCTTCTGAAGCCGCGCGCTCCGAGAGCACCGGAGACCAGCAATCCGCCTAGTCTATCCTTCAGCCTGCCCACCTGCTTTAATAGGTGAGTGGCCAGACGGTCCTTCACTGCGCGCATCGGACGCCTCTCATCTTTCCAAATGATCCTTCCAAGCTCGCGTGCATCTCTTTCTTGGAATGGCACCCGTGTCGGTCCCACTGCGGCCGTCGAGCGAGCACATTCTGATCGTGCGCGCTCCGGGAGCAAGGGATCGGCACGGGTGTCATTCCACCCCTTTCATCGTGCGCGTTCCGCGAGCAACGGGACGAACAGGCTGCCCATCCCCTCCCTCTCCTCATACCCCGAGTAAGAACCGTTATCCCCCTCCTCACGAGGTACCGGATGATCGCTGCCCCCTTCGCATACATGTCCTTGCGCCTGCAGACCATTCGTGATAACTGAAGAGATATGAGCGATACCCACCACATGACCTCTGAGGGAAACGCCCCGGTTCAGGCTGCGATTAGACAAGTCTTGGCACGCCACCCGTCCATCGCCGTTGCGATCCTCTTCGGCTCACTCGCGACAAACCGAAGCCGCAATGATAGTGATCTGGATCTTGCCGTGGCCTCGACCGCACCGCTCGACCCACAGATCCGA
>JANOMG010000192.1:0-2980 GCA_031420175.1 Nitrospira sp. | reverse complement strand
CAATTAGAAGACCAGAGCGTCTACATTCTCCGGGAAGCCTATAAACATTTCGACAACCTGGCCATGTTGTGGTCGATGGGGAAGGATTCGACCGTCCTGCTGTGGCTGGCCAGAAAAGCCTTTTTCGGCCATGTCCCGCTTCCACTTCTACATGTCGACACGAGCTACAAAATTCCGGCCATGATCGAATATCGAGATCGAGTGGCCCGCGAGTGGGGCCTTAAATTGGTCGTGGGGCAAAACAAGGAAGCGCTCGCGGCCGGGATGAATCATACGTTGGGCCGCTTCAATTGCTGTACCGCGTTGAAAACCAATGGGCTCAAGCAATTGATCGAACAAAAGGGCTATACGGGCATTATTCTGGGCGTGCGGGCAGACGAGGAAGGGACGAGAGCCAAGGAGCGCTACTTCTCGCCGCGTGACAAACATGGCGATTGGGATTTTCGCGATCAACCGCCGGAACTCTGGGATCAATTTAAGACGACTTTTCCTCCTGGAACGCACATCCGGATCCACCCCCTGTTGGATTGGACGGAGATCAATATTTGGGAATACATCAAGTCCGAGAACATTCCCTTCATCGATCTCTATCTCGACAAGGGGGATGGGACTCGTTATCGCAGTCTCGGCTGCGCGCCCTGTACGACGCCGATTAAATCGACGGCGAAGTCCGTCGATGAGATTATTGACGAATTGCGACATACCACGGTGGCGGAGCGATCGGGCCGCGCGCAGGATGAAGGGCGCGGGATGGAGCTCTTGCGCAAAGACGGCTACATGTAGTGAGGATGATGAAAAATGACCCCCAACTTCGTTCTCGGCTCATCAAAATCCTCAACGCACCCTAGAGGGTACGCCTGCGGTTTTTCCTCCCCTGCGGCCTTGCTAGGCTGCCTGTTTGAACATTCTGGAGTCTAAAAATGGCAGAAGCAATCTCGAAACCATCTGATAATTTGAATATCGTCATCGTCGGGCATGTGGATCATGGGAAGTCCACCTTGCTGGGGCGGCTCTATGCCGATACGGGATCGTTGCCGGATGGCAAGCTCGAAAAGGTTCAAGCCATCTGTCGGCAACAGGGGAAGGAATTTGAGTACGCGTTCCTGTTCGACGCCTTCCTGGAAGAGCAGGAGCAGGGGATCACCATCGATACGGCGCGGACGTTCTTCGGCTGGAAGGGCCGACAATACATCATCATCGATGCGCCGGGGCACAAGGAATTTCTCAAGAACATGATTTCCGGGGCGGCCCGGGCTGAAGGGGCGTTGTTGCTGATCGATGCCTTAGAGGGTGTGCAGGAACAATCCAAGAAGCATGGCTATCTTTTGTCGCTCCTGGGCGTACGCCAGTTTGCCGTCGTGGTGAACAAGATGGATCTGGTCGGCTATCGGCAGGATGTGTTCGACGGGATCGAAAAGGAATATCGAGAGTTCCTTGGACAATTCAAGGCGGTTCCGCAGCAGGTCATTCCAGTCAGTGCCAAGCTCGGAGATAATATCGCCAACCGGAGCGAGCAGATGCCCTGGTACAGCGGCCCCACCGTGCTGGACGCGCTCGGTGCCTTTCGGAAGGAGCCTGGACGATCTGAACAGCCGCTTCGTCTGCCGGTTCAGGACGTGTACAAGTTCGATGCCCGTCGCATCATCGTGGGACGTGTGACGGCAGGGCAATTGAAGGTCGGCGATTCGCTAGTGTTCTCGCCGTCGAACAAGCGGGCGACGGTCAAATCTATTGAAGCATTTAATGTTGAGCCTCTGCCGATAGAAGGCCTTGCTGGCCAATCAGTCGGGATCACACTTGATGAGCAGATCTTTGTCGAGCGAGGAGAGGTTGCTTCGCATCAGGAGCAACTTCCGCTCGTATCGACGGCCTTTCGAGCGAATGTATTCTGGCTGGGCCGGAAGCCGTTGGAGCGCGGACGACGGTATCAGCTCAGAGTGGCAACGAAGGAAGTGGATTGTGAAGTGGCCACCATTCACCGGATCATCGACACGATGGATCTCGCTCAACAGCAAGGTAGCAGTGTCGTGAACAAGAATCAGGTTGCAGAGATCACCATTCGGGCCAAGGCACCGGTGGCGTTCGACCTTTCGGCCTCGTTTGAGGCGACAGGCCGGTTTGTCCTCGTGGATGAGTATGACATTGCCGGCGGCGGCATCGTGACAGAACTGGTCCATGACGATCAGGAGTTTCTCCGCGAAGAAGCTCGGCAGCGCGATTTTGCCTGGGTGAAGGGTGAGGTCGGCGTCGAGGACCGTGCACAGCAATATGGTCACCGAGCCGCCATTGTGCTGGTGACAGGCGGGCGGCATACAGGAAAGTCATTCTTGGCCAGGACCATCGAGGCCCGGCTTGTGGCAGATGGCCGACATGCGTACTTGCTCGACGGAGGCAATCTCCGACGCGGGCTTGACGCAGACCTCTCGGAAGGAGAACGAGGACAGGCGACCGAGATGGCTCGCCGTTATGGCGAAGTGGCGAGGTTGCTGGTGGATACTGGGTTGATCGTGGTCTCGACGACCAATCCATTCGGCTTGGCCTATGTCGAAGCGGCACAAGCTATTCGGACGCTCGTCCACCCGGTTCCGGTCATCGCGATTCACATGAGCAAGGCGCCTGAAGAAGCTCCGCCAAATACGGATATCGTGTTGTCAGGCCCGACAGACTTTGATGCCGCGACTCGACGAATTCTTGAGGAACTGAAGCGCCGTGGAGTCTTGGCACAGGCGATCGGGGCCAAGCCGACCTTTCAGTATTCAATCTAGCAGGATGCTGAAAAAGAGGGGATGGGGGCTGATGATCTTCTGTGCTCGCGCAACGCGCGGTCGTGGACTCCCCTCGTTGGACGCGCGCAGTGGAAGATCAATCAGCCCCCATCCCTGAAGAGAAAGTGAGCAAGCTTGGAGGGAGCATGTATATCGTTCGATGCACGCACACGAGGATCGACCAGGTTACCCTTGAAAAAGAGACGAGGAATTGG
>JANOMG010000191.1:0-5950 GCA_031420175.1 Nitrospira sp. | reverse complement strand
TTGCGCCTGGTCCGGCGAGGTGCCCGGTGTGAGGACGCCGCCCGAGGCAATGACTTTAATGACACCGGCTCCGGCGGCGATTTGTGCGCGCACGACAGAACGGACTTGCTCGGCCCCCTCCACTTCCTGTCCGATAAATCTGGCATGGCCGCCGATCATGCAAATCGCCAGGCCCGCTCCGACGATGCGAGGCCCTGGCACGAGACCCGTATCGATGGCCTGTTTCAACGTAAAGATGGCATGGTCTCGCGACCCTACGTCGCGCACGGTGGTCACGCCTGCCTCCAAGGTCTGGTGCGCCGCCCGGCTCGACTTGAGCAATGTCAGTGCAGGCGTCTCCTTCGCGATCGCCTCGACGACATCCGGCTCGGCTCCAAGGCAGAAGTGCACGTGACAGTCGATCAATCCTGGCAACAGGGTCAGTCCCCGGCCATCGATCTTGATCGCGCCACGTGGGA
This sequence comes from Nitrospira sp., assembly GCA_031420175.1. Taxonomy (GTDB): domain Bacteria; phylum Nitrospirota; class Nitrospiria; order Nitrospirales; family Nitrospiraceae; genus Palsa-1315. The sequence goes on along the minus strand of JANOMG010000191.1, from coordinate 5,492 downwards.
TGGAGAGCTCTCGATCCGATCCGACTGCGGCAATGGTCTTCCCTCGAATAACCACCGTGGCCCGTTCGATCGTTCGACCGGTCCCGTCGATGACACGCACTGAGCGAATGGCAAAGGATGGCATCATGGTACATCGATGGGAATAGTGATGATGATACCGCCCATCACATCGCCGACTTTGTAGTCCCGGCGCGGGCTGTTGGGATGTTCGTTGTGACAGGTCGCGCAGGACTGGGCGACCGCGAGGTCCGGGTAGACGGTTTGATAGTACCGGCCACCGTCGAGCCTGATGAACCCCCCGAATGGCTTTGAGGGATCTTTGGTGACGGCGTCGAGTCCTTTTCGTTCGAAGTCTGTCGTCGCACCATTCCAGACGTAGATCGGCGTCACGCTGGCGAGCCGGAATGAGAACTTGAGGTCCTTTTGTGCGACCAGCCGCCCGGACTCCAAGAGAAATTGCGCAGGAAGGGGCACGCCTTTTTCGTCTCGCCAATGTTCGATCGCGACCGCGAGTCCTGCCTTGTGGAGTTTATCCACGACGTTTTCCGTGTAGTTTTTCCGGTTGGCTTCGATCAAGGCATGGATATAAGATGCGGCCTTTTCCGGCGGAACGAGATCGGCCTTCATCTGATTGGCCAATGTCAGGGCAAAGATCCAGTAGGTGATGACGGCGACAAAGGCAAAGGACCCGCCACCGAGTACCCAGAGTAATGGTTTGTTATCCATGTGATCGATGTCCTTATGTCGTTAGGCTACAGTGCGGCTATAGACCCTTGCCGCAGCCCGGAGCGCAACCCCCGGAGTGGACAACCACCCGCCGCGAATACAGATCTCTTCCAACGCATTGAGCAGGGTTAAGACGTGTGCTTCGGTCGATGATTCGCCCATGAAGCCGATACGCCAGACCTTTCCTGTGAGAGGGCCGATCCCGCCGCCGATGTCAATGCCATACATCGAGAGCAGATCCGTCCGTATCTCCGCTTCAGGAATATGGGAGGGGACTGTGACACAGGTCAACATCGGGAGTCGATATCCTGTGGGGGGAAGGGGCTGAAGTCCAAGTTCGATCAAGCCCGCGATCAAGGCGTCGCTATTGAGCTGATGGCGAGCGAAGCGGGAGGGCAATCCTTCCTCGTCGACGAGCCGCAACGCTTCCCGTAGCGCATAGAGCATGGAGGTCGGGGCCGTGTGGTGGTAGGCCCTCGTGCCTTCAGTCCAGTAGCCCGCGATCAACGACAGATCCAAGTACCAACTCTGGCAGGGCGTTCGCCTGGCTTTGATCGCGGCCAATGCGCGTTCGCTGAGGGTGAAGGGAGACAACCCGGGTGGACAACTCAGACATTTCTGTGTGCCGCTATAGCAGACATCGATGCCCCAACGATCAACCTCGACCGGTGCGCCTCCCAACGAGGTTACGGCATCGACGAGGAACAGGGTGTCATGCTCGCGGCAGAGGCGGGCGATGGGCTCCAGAGGCTGCCAGACGCCGGTCGAGGTTTCGGCATGGACGATGGCCACGGCTTTCACCGGGCCGGATTGGCGTAGTGCCTGCTCAATGGCCTCAGGTTCTATGATCTGTCCCCACGGGGCTTCCACGCGAATGGCTTTGCCGCCGCAACGTTCGACGATGGTGGCCCATCTTGTGCCAAACACGCCATTGACCCCGACGATCACGGCATCGCCCGGCTCAACGATATTCACGATCGACGCTTCCATCCCGGCTGAGCCGGTGCCGGAAACCGCGATGGTGAAGCGGTTGTTGGTCTGAAAGACGCCGCGCAACAGGGCTTGGATATCGTTCATGACCCCAAGAAAGGCCGGGTCCAGGTGGCCAACTAGGGGAGTCGAGAGTGCGCGGAGGACTCGCGGATGCACCATGCTGGGTCCTGGACCAAGGAGCAGTCGGCGCGGGGGGATGAAGTTCGGAACGGGCATAACACTCCAAAAATGCGAGACTCGCGTGACTTGCGAGAAAAACGCGACTGGGCGGAAGTTGTATCGTTGCGCGTCGCGCCTGTCGCGCACGTCTTGCGTGTCTCGCTCACGCCTCACACGAGAGGCTAGTATAGCGGAGTTCAATCGTCTTCGGCCACGGGTATTCTGAACGGTCTCCTGCGTCGCCTAGTCACTTTGAGGGGTTTCGAGTCGGAAAAACAGCATGTTATAGTTCGAACCATGATGGAATCAGCCACCGCGTCTCTCAACGAGTCGAAGCAGTCTACGTCCTGGTGGCGAGCCACGGACGCGCCGCCGCCGGTCGGGATCTATCCCGGACGTTTTTCGCCCAGGGTCACGGTGTTGGCGGCCATGTTTCTCGTTGGGGCGCTGGCGCTGGTGGTGTGGCTGTCCGCATCATCATCTAAGCTGGAGCGGATCGAGGCACCCGAGCACGCGCTCAGTCTGATGGTCAGTCGGACGATGGACGTTCACGAAGGACTCAAGCGCGCGCCACAGTGGGAGCAACGGCTCTTTACCTGGGCCTCCGGCGATAATGAGACTGAGCAGGCCCACGCGATTGAATGGTATCGAGAACTTGCGGGAGTCTCTGCCGATCCGTTGGTGTCGCTTCAGTTGGCGATTCTCCAAGCCGAGGCCGGCCATGTGTCCCAGGCGCTTCTCTCCGCGCATGAGTGGGCCGGGGCAGAAGACCCGCTGCCTCAGTTTGCCGATCTGGTGATGGCTGCATATGCTGAAGGACCGGTTCATGACGCGGACCGATATGTCTTGTGGCAAGCAGAGGTGGCAGAGCTGTTGCCTGCCGGCTGGTTTTACGATCGCCTGGCTGAGAGGTTGGCGCGCCGTGCCAACGATGCCGCGCTCGTGGTCAGAATTCAGGAACAGGCCGCGGTACGCGTCGACCGTCAGTTTGTCCGGTCGCATCGCGTGATGCTTGTTGAACTCGGAGCGATGGCCGCCGGCACCGTGGTGTGTGTGTTGCTGTGGTTTAGGCGAAACGAGGCGTCCAGCTCCGTCAGGCTCCATGAACCGGGCGTGCCGCCGCCCTGGCCAGGTGGCGTTGGCGCGGCGGTGTTGCTGCGTGGTGGCGCGATCGGTGCGATGCTCACGGCGCTGTTTTTGCTCTATGCACCGCCGGACAATGTCTCGCTCCGGGCGTTGGCCATTCCAATGACGAATGTGCCGTTGCTCTTCTTGGCCCATCGGCATCTCTTTCGGCCGGCTGGCATGACGTTCGATGAAGGATTTGGGTTGGAAGTCGGATGGGCTCGTGCCGGACGTCTGGTTACCGTGGTCTTGGCGGTGGTAGCTGCCGGTTTGTGGGGCGAGTGGGTGATGGGTTGGTTGTCGGAGCCGCTCCATCTGACAAGTCACTGGGCCGAATGGTTTGACGCGGATCTTGTGTGGGCCTCGCCCGCGCTGACGGCGATCAGTTTAGTCGAGTACGTGATCTTTGCACCGGTCTTTGAAGAACTCGCGTTTCGCGGGCTCCTGTTCGCCATCCTGCGCCGGAGGTTCCGCTTCCTGCCTGCCGCGCTCATCAGCGCGAGCATCTTCGCCATCGCCCATGGCTATGGATTGATCGGCTTCATCAGCGTCCTGTGGAGTGGCGTCCTCTGGGCTTGGATGTATGAAAAAACGGGGAGTCTCTTGCCTGGGATCTTGGCGCATGCCATCAATAATCTGCTGGTGTGTTTGGCCGTCATGGCCCTCCTCCGTTAGCAGGCTTGTGAAAACGGTCCCCAACGTCGTTCCCGGCTTTCCACAATCCTCAACTACCCCAGAGGGTACGCCTCCGGTTGTGGCTCTCCTGCGGCCTAGTTGGATGACCGTTTTGACAAGCCTGCGCCTGTACCACGGGCGCTGATTAGATCAATGCTAAAGCTTCGTATAGGTCTGGGTGCCTCAATGTGTAGCCGAGCTCTGCTCGAAGTTTAGCGTTGCTGATTCGTTTGCCTGTTGAGTGGTCTTCTTTTGTCGGTGTCCCTGCTACACCCCATCGCTGTTGCGCCGTGGTGCAGATTTCGCTCCACGTGTGTGGTGTGCCATCGCTGACGTTGTAGGTTTCGCCAGGGGTTCCTTTTTCGATCGCGGCGAGGCAGATGGCGGCCAGGTCTTCGACGTGAATCAAGTTCACATACTTCCGTGATGGGCCGACGCGGCCTTGCTGGATCCAATTCAGCGGATTTCTCCCGGATCCATAGATGCCCGCGACGCGTAAGACGATCGCCCCATAGTGGTGTCGTAAGAGCTCCTCTCCCTGAACGCGGGGTTTGGTCAGATCGATTGGGGCGGTTTCATCGATCCATTGCGGCGGATAGTCCTGAGATTTGCCGATCTCATAGGCCGAGGTGCTGCCGAGTACGACCAGGCGTCTAGCTGAGGCGTTGAGCCAACCCGCGAAGGCCTCTACGTGATTGAGCGGAGTGGGTGGAAAGCACCAGATAATGTCGGCGCCTGTAGGGATATTCATCCAGGTTGAGGGCTGTTCCAGGTCGAACATCACACGTTGTCCCGAAGGCATCTCGGCGAGATTGCGAAGAGGATTTCTGCTCGTGGCCAGGACCGTCCGCCCTTGAGCGGATCCCATGGTGTACAATACATGCCCCGTATAGCCGGAGCCCAGCACTACGAGCGGCGAAGTCGACGGTCGGCCCACTTAATAACCCCCCATTCGTAAGGTTGTCCCATATTTTCACAGTCGGGTAAGATGGCACAACCGTTGCTTTAAAAAATGCGCAGGAGGATTTCCGATATGAAACACATCGCCTCAATATTGTCGGTCATGATCCTGGGGTTCAGTCTCTTCAGCTGTTCAGGCGGTGGGAGCGGTGGGGGAGGAGGCAATGCTCAGGCCTTTGCGGTATCGACGACCGCGGCAACGTATGGCGTAGTCGGGAATGCCTATTCCTCGACAGTGGCTGCCACAGGGGGGACAGCGCCGTTCACCTGGACAGTATCCGGTGGGGTTTTGCCAGTTGGGTTGACGCTGAATGCGACGACTGGGGTTGTCACTGGCACACCGGCTGCACCCGCTGGGAATGTCACCACGACTTTCACGGTGAGGGATAGTGCGGGGAAGACGGCGACAGGTTCGGTCCTATTCGCAATTCATCCGAGAACGGATCGTGTGTCGGTTGATGGTTCAGGGGCATCGGGCAACGGGGCAAGCCCGGAGGCGGCTATCAACAACACAGATGGACGCGTCATCGCGTTTGCGTCATTGGCCACGAATGTGACGGCTCTCCCGGGAGGCAGCGGCTCGCAGATTTTCATGCATGATCGCCAAACAGGCCTGCCTAGTTTAGTCTCCAGGGTCAACCTTGGAAATGCGGGTAATGGAGCCAGCAATCAGCCGACGATCAGCGCCGACGGTCGGTATGTGGCCTTTACCTCGGCGGCCACGAATCTTGCGCCGATTGTCGGGGGGAGTGGTTCTCAGATATTTCTTCGCGATACTCAAACCAATCAAACTATTCTGGTGTCGCGCGATACCGTGGGCAATGCGGGAGATGGGGCGAGCAGCCAGCCTGCGA
>JANOMG010000190.1:0-5238 GCA_031420175.1 Nitrospira sp. | reverse complement strand
CAGATCATTTGGAACTGCTGTGGGCAGTGACGATTCTGATTTGCCTGAAGATGACGTGTGATGGGGCGTTATCGCCCCATTCTGCGAGGGGACAATGGAACAGGCTGGACTGAAGAAGGGTCAGGCCCGCTAGCGGTCTTCACGAAGACCATGGCGCTTTACCATACGCTCGATCGTCTTCCGATCCACGCCGGCCTCTTGCGCGGCATGACCCATATGCCAACGGTGGCGCTGAAGGAGTTCGAGCAGAAAGCTGCGCTCGAACGAGCGAACCACTTCTTGTTTGACCTGCTTATAGGACCCTCCTTCCACAGAAGAAGAATCGCCGGAAGAAGCAAGCCGAAGGCTGGACGGCAAATGCTCCAGACGGATCACCGGACCGTCGGCCAGCGCGGCAGCCCGCTCGATCACGTTCTGGAGTTCCCGAACATTGCCTGGCCAGGTATAGCTCGTCAAGGCCGCGATTGCAGCAGGCTCGAACGTGGCCATGATGCCGGTGTCCGTTCGGTGTTGCTGCATAAAGCGCTGAAGAAATTCGCGCGCCAGCACCTCGACATCCCCCTCCCGCTCTCGCAAGGGAGGAAGGACGATGGGAATGACGTTGAGACGATAATAGAGATCTTCTCGAAACTCGCCCTTCTTCTGTGCCTCCGCCAGATCCCGGTTTGAGGCCGCAATCACTCGCACGTCGATATCGATATAGCGTGTCCCTCCGACCCGGCGGAACTGGCGTTCTTGCAACACTCTGAGCAGGCGCGATTGCAGCGTCTGGCTCATCCCGCTGACTTCGTCCAGGAATACCGTACCGCCATGGGCCGTTTCGAACAGACCGGATTTGGCCGCATGCGCTCCGGTAAACGCGCCCCGTTCATGCCCGAATAGCTCAGACTCTAACAAGGCATCCGGCATGGAGACACAGTCCACCGGCACAAAAGGCTTACTCGCTCGCTGACTATGGTCATGGATCGCGCGGGCCACCAGTTCCTTCCCTGTGCCGCTTTCCCCATAAATCAAAATGTTGGCATCCGTCCCGGCCACCTTATTGACCAGATTCAAGACGGCTTGAATGGCCGAACTCTTGCCCACAATCTGTCGCAGCGGGTGCTTCGCTCGCGCGAGGACCGGAGGCAGATTCTGCCGAGGCGATTCCTCAAAAGCCCGGTGCGCGACTTCTTCAAGATCCTTGCTCGTATAGGGTTTCAGGATGTAATCCAGCGCCCCTTGCCGCATGGAAGACACCGCGGTTTGCACGGTCGCAAAAGCCGTCATCAGGACCACCTTGATGGTCGGATCGAACCGTTTCGTCGCGTTGAGCACATCGATACCGCTCAGACCCGGCATGCGCAAATCGGTGAGCACAAGACCTGGCCGTTCCTGTTGAATGACAGTCAGCGCACGGACCGGATCATGCTCTGTCAAACATTCATGGCCGAGCCGGCTCAAAATGCGACGACAGTTCTCGAGCGCTTCAACTTCGTCATCGACGATCAGTATTTTGCCTGCATGCCCCATCCGGCCTCCTGAGATGTTTCGGACACGATAGGGAGTGCGGGGAAGATCACCGTCGCCACGGCTCCCACCTCTCCATTCGCAACCTCCAAGCGCCCCCGATGATCAGACACAATACCATAGCTCAAAAATAGCCCCAGCCCCGTCCCTTGGCCGACATCCTTCGTCGTAAAGAAGGGATCGAAGATGCGACCGAGGATCTCTTCGGGGATACCTGGTCCATTATCGATCACCCTGATCGTGGCCCACGCTTCCCCATCGCGCCGCAGCCGACCCGACTGAACCGTCACCACCCCTTCATGGCCGCATCCCCGCACGGCATCAATGGCATTATTGATGAGGTTGAGGACGACCGTTTCCAAACGATCACGATCACCCATGATCGCCGGCACATCGGGGGACAAGGCAGATTCAATGCGGACACCTTGGGCGGCCGCCCGTTCCCGCGCGATGTCCGCACAGGAGCGGAGCACGCAGTTCAGATCGATCGGCTTCAGCGTGGTGGCGGAGCCATGCGAGAGGGCCAACATGCTCTTGGTGATCCGACTGATCCGATCTGCTTGCGACCGGATCGCCAGCAGATCGCGCTGCACCTCGGCAGGCAAATGCAGCTCAGCCGCTTCTGCTTCGATGCATTCGATGCGGTTGAGCATGATGCCCAACGGATTGTTAATCTCATGGGCAATCCCACTGGCCACTTTACCCAATGTCGCCAGGCGCTCGGAGAGATGGAGCTGTTTCATGTGGCGCGTGACCTCGATGGTCTTTTCCTCGACCCGCCTCGTCAAGTCGTTGTTCAACGCCTCCATCTCGGCATGGGACGCGTTGAGCTTGTCCGCCATCCGATGCACGGCCGTCGCCAATTCTTCGAGCTCGTCTCCCGTCCGAATATCGAGCGGCCCCCCATAGGTTCCACGGCTGATCGCTTCCACCCCTGCTTGCAACGTGTGAATCGGGCGGGCAATTCTGGTCGCCACATAGCGTCCGATGGCCCACAAGAGTCCGATCATGACGAATCCAATGATGGCGAGATTGCGGAGCTGATCCCGAATCGGCGCGTAACTTTCGGCGGGTTGTTGCCGGACAAAGACATGCCAGGTATTGCCAGGAACGCCCAGACCTGGTACCGGCGCAAAGCCGACAACGGTGTCTCGAGCACCATGTCCATCATCCTCGGCAATCCCCCACCCTGGGTCATCGGATACGATCATGGTCATGAGGGGCGCAGGAATACGATGGGCCTGACGGGGAAGAATCGGACAGATGAGCGGCTGACCATCAGCGCTGAACAACATCGCGTGGCCGGTCTGACCGATCCGAATTTGATTGATCATCCCGAAGAGCGTATCGAACCGGTACGAGACCTTGATCGCACCGATCACGATGCGCTGGTGGTCGTCCAAGATGGGCACCGCCACATCGATCGTCTCGTCCGGAGTCCGAAAGGAACCCCCACGCCCGGCCGTGAGTCCGCTCAGATAGACCTGTTCACCGCCTCCGTCCTGAATCGCCTTCCACCAAGGCTCATCCCCAAAGAAATAGTGATCTGGTTCCGACGTCGCCGCAACAAGCGCTCCATAGCGATCCGTGATGAGGATCCCGACCATCTTATCTCCATCTCGCACTTTCGTTTCCAAGAGAAATCGTGAGAGCTCGGTGTTCAAGAGGCGCGCGGCCGCGTCAGTGCCTTGTTCCCAGACTCGGGCACGATCTTGGTTCAGCGCGATGACCTTGGAGGGCTCCCCGGGATAGGAACGATTGGCAAGTTCTACAGGTTGGCGGACACGCAAGGGCGCCGAGGCCAAGAGACGCACCCTCTGGATTTCTCCTTGCACCAACATCGTCACGCGATCCGCTGCCTGAGCCGCAATCGTCTGAAAGTTCCCTCCAATCACGTCACGGAGCGATCGCATGCCCGACACGTAGGCGAGGATAAGACAGGTCAGCAGCGGAATGCAGCCGACCACCACGATGGCCAGTACGATGCGGCCTCTGATCGTATGAACCGTCACTCGGCTCCTTTCGGCGAAGAGCACATTCTACGCAACGCCGAACGGAAATCGCTAGCGCCAAAGAAACATGATCCACGATCATGCCACTAGGGCACACATAGATGAGAGGAGATAGGAAATAGAGATTAGCCGAACAGAGTCGAATGTCGAACACCCAAGGACCCTGCCGATTCAAAAGGAGGTCGCTGCGGACTTTATTTTCCTGTCGCGCCCAACAGACACCACAGGCGCCTAGTTCCTGACTTTTGATCCGTCACCGGTTCGCCGCTGAAGAAGCTGATCTGCCAGGCCACCATATCGTCGGTGGGGTGCGGCGTCGCCGTCCAATAGATCTCCGACTTGATGTTGGAGAAGGGATGGCCTGCCGTTAACGCTGGGTCATGTTGTGAGACATCGATCAAGGTCTTGAGCTCGTCCACTGCCGGTGCGCGCCATCCCTTCTGCCCACCGACTTCTTTCGTCGCACAACGAGCCACCGACGCACCCCACACATCGTGCTCCCGATCCGGCTCCTGTTCCCAAATCAGACCGGTGCTGTTGTCCTTGACGGCCGCACCGTTTAAGACCAACCTGAATCGAGAAGAAACAGTGGAGTCGGCTGCGATGACGTGACTGGCCAACACCATCATGCCAAATACGATGAGACAAGCTCGAACGGCTCGCAGACTTCGCATGTTCGTACCTCCTGATCGAGGTCTATGGTAAGAGAGTTTCTGCGGTCGCGCAAGCTGGTTACGGTGAGAGCCGTCGGTAATGCTTCAGGAGCAGCAGCCCGCCCCATGCGAACGAGACCAGCATCAGAAGAATGCCGACGTTGTAGGCGAGGTGAGCCAGGCGATGGTCGTGCTCCAGCCAACCCAACATGGTCAGGATATTGTTCCAGTCATGCCCATCCGTTTCCTTTCCAGTCACTCCGCCAAGTAGCATGAGATCCAGGGCCCGCGCATCGTTGATATAGGGGGCAATATCCATACAACTTTCCGCCGTCCACCAGAGCGCCACTGCCCCGCCGAAGGGATCGCGCGTCTTGACAAGAAAGGTAATCAGGCAGACGAGCGGCATCAGGATCTGACCAAGAGTCCCGCCTAGAATCATCATGAAGCGGCCCAACGGGATAAACAGAAGATGGCCCGCTTCGTGGAACGGCAGATTGATCAGATGGAGAAACGATTCTCCTGTGTAGTTGGTTTCGAGCGGCGTGAGGATAAACGTCCGGCCCCACCAGAGCAACAACAGAAATACCGCAACTCGTCCGGCGAACGTGATCGAGTCGGTCGGCGTATCCGACTCAATGAGCCATTCTTTGGCCAAGGCCACCCAGCGAGCGCGATCCCGCAACGCAGGCTGTCGCTGCAATGGAGCAAGCGGCCGATACTTCGCAAAAATGATTCCGCACTTCACACATTCTGTTGCTCCATCAGGCTGATCAGCCTGACACTTGGGACAGAGGGTTATGGGAATGGTAGGGGATGTCATATCGACATGGTAGGGCCGAGCCTGCGATCGGACAAGAAAATCTCTGGATTGATCCAGACGGTAGCGCGTGAAGCGCGAGACTGGCGAGAAAGGCGCGACGTGCAAGCTATGATTCCGAGTGTCTCGCCTTTCCCGCCCGTCCCGCCTGTCTCGCGCGTCACGGTCAGTGGAAGGAGAAAGGAACGGGCGCAAACGTCAGGATGAACACCGCGAGCGCAATCCATCCGACCACAATCCGCCC
>JANOMG010000189.1:0-2686 GCA_031420175.1 Nitrospira sp. | reverse complement strand
CCGAGAAAGATGGCCTCGGCGAAGAACGCGAAGCCTTCCAGCGAAAAGGCGAGGCCGACAATTGGGCCGGCCCAGGCCATGAATCCGGGCCAGAGCAGTCCGAGTTGAAATGACAACACGGTGCCGGAGATCGCTCCGACCGCAAACAGGACCGCCGTCCCCTTCGCCCACCGTTTTGTCAGCGTCAGATAGACCTCTTCCCCGGTTCGCAGCCAACGCCATTCGGCGATGACCATCATGAGCGGCAGGCCGATGCCCACCACGGCAAAGATGATGTGGAAGCCCAGCGACATCGCGAACAACAACCGGGCTGCGAGAAGATCCGTCATCGTCATCCCTCCAAAATATCACTGCCCTATCGATGTTCGTTCAAACGCTATCGCTCCTCACAGCGTCAGCTTCCCAACAATCTTCGGCAGCACACAAACCGATCCCAGTTGTTCCGGTAATACCCCTTGCGCTCCATGCAGTCCGCAAGGGCTAGTGCCGACGAATCGTCCGCGCGCCGCGCCTCGGAATGTTGCCTGGCCTGCTTCGCGCAGTCCGCATAGTCCGCCTGGGTTTCATCACCGGTTTTCCCTGTCTGCTCCCAAGGCGCCGGCTGTCTCGACTGGCAACCGGACACCACCATCATGAAGACGCCGATCAGTAATGCTTGCATGTTTCTCTCTCATCCGGCCTATGCGACCTCAGGCATGCGTGGCGACGTGAGCAGTCCATGAACCGGCACCGTCAGAAGCGGACAGGTGGTCCGGCGCAGGACCCGCACGGTCGTGCTGCCGCGCAGGGCATCGAGAAATCCGTGTCTCCATTCAGTCGCCATCACGATCAGATCCGGCTGGAGCCATGTGGCAACGTCGAAAATTTCGTCCACCACGACGCCCGTGGTGACGTTCTGATGCCAAGTCCATCCCTCTTGCCGTGGCAGCTGCAGATTCGGCAGGTTCGCCTTCGCTCCCACATACAAGAGGTCGAAGCTCGCAACCTGAACGCCAAGCGCGGCAGTTATCATGCAGGCGGCGTCCACCGCGGCTTGCGCCAGCGGGCGATGATCGACGGGGATAAGGATCCGTTGCAATCGAACGGCTCCAGTGTCCAGAGAGACGAGCCCCCGGCTTTGATCCGGCACGAACAAGCTCATGGTGCGTGATTTGCGGGCCAGAGATTCGCCGATCGGTTCAGACAGCCATTGAGCGAGCCGGTCATGCGGATGCGTCGCCAACACCATCAGGTCGGCGGGCCTACGCCAGAGCAGTTGGAGAATCGACGGGACAGGAGCTTCCGCCATCGCGCGAATCTTGCGCACGCCGAGGTCAAGCGCTAAGAGATCTTCCTTGGTCGCTCCATCTTTGAGCACCCCCCATCGGCTGAGCGTGGCCCGCACCCGCGGAAATTCTTCAAAGTCCGGGTCGGCTCGCGCGGGATCCACATGCATGATCGTGAGATCGCTCCTCATGCCCAGGCTGAGTTTCAGCGCGTACCCAAATGCCGCCATGCTGGCCGGAGAAAAATCTGTCGGATGAAAAATATGCTTCACCTCACACGGCATGTCCTCGACGAGGTCCATCATCGGTCGTCCCTCCTTTCATTCGTGTCCCTGGTAGAGGCGGGGTGTTCAACCCGACCGGCTTCGAATGACAGCCGTCCGGGTCTGCCCGGATGCTGCCGTACCGGATGTTGCAGATCCGAGAACCGAGTGGACGGAGTGAGCGGTTCGTGCGGCCGTTCGCTCACGGTCAGAGAAATCTTCTGCCGTTCGCGATTCCGGAGGAACTCGATGTCGACAGTTTCACCGATCCGCAGCAGCTTCAAGACCATCAGGAAGTCCTGCACGGCGTGCACGGGAGTGCCCTTGATGGCCACGATGATATCGCCTCCCATCATCCAGGGCTGGCCCGAGACCACCACGTCTATGTCTCCGGCGAGGAGTCCGGCGTGGGACGCCGGACTGTCCCTCACCACAGTTTCCACAAGCATGCCATCAGTGAAGGGCAGCACGAACAACTCGCGAATCTCCTGGGTGATGAATTTTCCGGCTACGCCGATCCAGGGACGTTGAATCCGCCCGGTCGCCTTCAGTTCCGTCACGACCTCTTTCACGAGGTTGATCGGGATGGCGAACCCGATGTTCTGAGTGCCTGCAAGCAGGGCGGTCGTGAGGCCGATGACATGGCCGTCCGAATCCAGCAGCGGTCCGCCACTGTCGCCGGGATTGATCGGCGCCGTCGTTTGCAGCAGCGGGACGCGCGGCACCATAAAGTCTAGGGTCGGCGGCGTCCGATCGATGCCGCTGATGATACCCGTGCTCAATCCGAATCCGAGGCCGTAAGGGTTCCCGATGACGAGCGTCCGCTGCCCGACACGCAACTTCTCCGACGATCCCAGCCGAACGGTCGGGAGCTTGCCTGTGAACCCTGTGAGCTTAAGGACCGCGACATCGGTGTAGTGGTCGATGCCGAGCACTTCCACGGGGACCCGCTGCCCGTCGTACAGCTGGGCCATCACGTGATGCGCTCCGTCGATCACGTGGGCGTTCGTCACCACCGTGCCGGACTCGTCGAGGATGAATCCCGTGCCGCTAGTCGTATTCTTGGCGGGACCCGCCACATAGGACGAAGAGAGAAAGACGGTTGCCCGGACAGTCTGTTTATAGATGCTCACCGTTAACTCCTCTTCCGTCTCAGGC
>JANOMG010000188.1:0-2505 GCA_031420175.1 Nitrospira sp. | reverse complement strand
GAGGCGGGCTCGACGAAAACGACAATGCCATCGTGCGGCTAGCTAATCAGATCATCGCCGATGCCTATCGACAAGGTGCCTCAGATATTCATGTCGAACCCTATGGCGAAAAGCGTGAAACTCTTGTCCGCTTCCGGGTTGACGGCGATTGCTTCGAATACATGAAGATTCCACAGAGCTATCGCCGTGCTATCGTCTCGCGCCTGAAGATTATGGCCAGCCTCGACATTGCAGAACGGCGCAAGCCCCAGGACGGTAAGATCAAATTCAAACTATCTGAGAACAAGGAAATCGAGTTGCGCGTCGCAACGATTCCGACCGCTGGATATAATGAAGACGTGGTCATGCGTCTGCTCGCGGCCAGCGAGCCCTTGCCTCTCGATAAGATGGGGTTTTCAGACAGGAATCTCGCCGCGATCAAGGAGATCGCAGCAAAGCCCTACGGCATCATTCTTTGCGTCGGACCAACCGGGTCAGGAAAAACCACGACCCTACACTCGGTCCTCGGCTTCATCAACACGCCCGACATCAAAATCTGGACTGCCGAGGACCCCGTCGAAATCACACAGTATGGGCTCCGGCAGGTCCAAGTTCAGCCAAAGATCAACTTCACATTTGCCGCCGCCATGCGCGCGTTTCTTCGGGCCGACCCAGACGTGATCATGGTCGGAGAAATGCGAGATAAAGAAACGGCTGAAATCGGCATTGAAGCCTCATTGACCGGACACCTCGTCATGAGCACACTCCACACAAACAGCGCAGTAGAAACCGTCACTCGACTTCTCGATATGGGCTGCGACTCATTTAGCTTTGCCGATGCGATGTTAGGAGTCCTTGCCCAGCGCCTCACCCGCCGGATTTGCAAGGACTGTAAGGAACAGTACGTCGGGACACCTGTTGAATATGAGGAAATCCGCCAGGGTTATGGACCTGAGCATTGGGACAAGCTGGGAATCCCACAAGACAACACGTTCCTCCTAGCCCGCGGGAAGGGATGTGAAACCTGCAATCGCACTGGCTTTAAGGGACGCGTGGCCCTACACGAGTTGCTTCTGGGATCGGACCGAATCAAACGCATGATTCAGTCGAAGGCGAAAACTGAAGAGATGGTGAAGGCTGCCATTGAGGATGGCATGACGACCCTCCTGCAGGACGGAGTTCACAAGGCTCTACTTGGCCACACCACGTTCAAAGAAGTGAAGGCAGTGGCAATCAAGTAGTCGCACGTGAAGAACTACGCCCACGGAAGCCGCTTCCGCCCCTAGCAGCCTCCGCCCTCCGCTGGCCCTCCCTACTGCATCACGACCATGCACGCCTCCCCTGCTCGAAGTGATCGGATGCCGGTCATTCCTCCGCTGACAACTCAGATAGATAGCGGCATCGGTCGCCCCCTCAGAAAGAGAAGCCCCGCTGAGGATTATCGCAACAAATGGTCCTCTATCTGTGACGATGGAAGACGGGAGAGAAATTTCCGCAGACGAGTTTCGGCACGTTGGGAAAGCGCGATAAATTCCAGCCCAAATGTATGACGATTACCCCATCGCACGATCGCATCGACATTCATCGTCGCAGTCTGATCCGGCAAACGTAGACTGATTGCGAGCTGATCTCCCTGGTTCATGGAGGCCGGACTCATGACTCGCACACCGTTCAACGACACATCAAGCACGACGCCCAATCCCGCACGCTCAGCCGCAGCCCATCGTTGCAAGCCGATGCGTGCAAACGAACAGGCGAAGGGTGCCGGAATGCGAAGACGCGGATGCCGTCTCGAATCAGTCATCATTCCAACCTCTCATCCGAAACGTTCCACTCGCCTGCCACTAACCAACAGAATATATCCGCATACTCTCACGACAGAGGGAAACACCCTGCCGTGACGTGTCTGGTAATAGATGAAGGGGGAACTAGGCGACACTCGTTGAAACGACTGACACGTACTTTTCGAGACGACTCTGTGCCGCCGGAGACAACTTGGTGAAGGCCAGGCCGAAGAATTGATCCTTTGTCCACTGCACTGTGGCAACGGCGATCTCGGCTGGCTTGATTTGCTTGGGAAGACGCAGGCTCATTGTGATTTCATCTCCAGGCTTGATCTCAGCCTCTGTGCTGACTCGAGCGCCGAGTATCGAAAGATCGTAGACCAATCCCAAGTCGATATGAGGCCGCCGCAACCAACGCCGAGCCCGACAACGAGACAGTGCACAGGCGAACGGAGCAGAGATGCGCACTCGCGAATGTCGGCGAAACTTATTCAAGACAGAAGATCGATATGGTGGCTGTTCCATGGAGTGTCCCTACCCTGTTTCCACTGTACCCCAGGGCGCTCTATTTAGAGAGTCAATTCCTGAATCTCACTCGTTACCCTCTCTGCCAACATGAGTGAGACACTGCTCCCCCCAGAGTTTAATGTAGAGGGCGGAGCAAGGAAGTGCGTGGATGGAAAATCTCACGGCAGCGGTGGTGATACCGGAGGTGGAAGTGGCAGAGACGGCGGCCAGACGG
>JANOMG010000187.1:0-7792 GCA_031420175.1 Nitrospira sp. | reverse complement strand
TGGACGGTAGACTTCAACGGTTTTTCCGCTTCGACTTTCGCTAGAATGCCAGCCCCCGCCCTTCTTGAAAGCTCTAGTAGGCTGCGGGAAAACTGGATGTATGCGAAAAGCTCGGCTGATACGCTTTGAGTGGCACCATAGTCTGTACAGCCTGCAGGATGATCAAAAAGACCGTCCAGCAAGGCCGCAGCCGACGAACGCACCGGAGGCGTACCCTTGGGGTACGTTGAGGATGCGTTCAAGGTGAGAACGCAGCTGGCGGACTTTTTCAGCATCCTGCTAGCGCTTGGTCTTTGCCGCGGCGCAGGGCGCGGGGCGATTGAGATCGGACGGCAGTTTCGTCTGCTCGTCTATGCAGGCTGTATCGAGCTGGGCCTGCGTCAGGCCTGAAACTGAAGCGAGGTTGGCTCCATGCAACGTCGCGCGGTGGAGATCTGCTGCGTCGAGTTGGGCACCGGTGAGATCGGCTCCGGAGAACGTGGCGCCTCGGAGATTCGCCTCTTGGAGGTTGGCATAGGCGAGATTCGCAAGGGTGAAGTTCGAACCGCTCAGGTCCGCTGCGACGAGATTGGCCGATTCCATGGCCGCCTCATTGAATTGTGCGTGATGAAATTGGGCTTTCGGTGCATGAATCTCGCTGAGGTCCGCCTTCGTAAAGATGGTGCCGGTTCCCCTGGCGCCGATCAGCACCGCTCGATAGAGTTCGGCATCTCGGAAATCCGCCTGGTCCAGGACGGCCTTATAGAGAATCGCCATCCGAAGTTTGCCTGACTGTACCTTTGCCTTGATCAACTGCGCTCCTTCCAGGTTGGCCCCCTCCAGATCAGCTTGCTGCAAGCCGGACGAACGGAAGTTCGCGTATCGCAAGTCCGCCCCGCGGAGGATGGCCTCACGCAGGTTTGCCCCCACCAGGCTTGCGTCGTCGAGATAGGCGCTTTCTAAGTCTGCTTCCACCATCAGGGCTCCGTCGAGCCGCGCACCGTCGAGGAGCGCTCCTTGCAAATTGGCCTGATGAAGGTTTGCGTTGGTCAGGACGGTTCGGCGGAGGTCGGCCCCCATTAGGTCTGTCCCTGCCAAGATGGCCCGGGCGAGATTGGCGCCATAGAAGTAGGTGTCGATGAAGGAGGCGTTCGTCAGATCAGCTGATGCGAGGTCCGCTCCCTCAAAATGGGCCCGTTCGAAGGTGGATTCATGCAGCTGTGCCCCGGTCAGGACGGCGTTGTAGAGCGCCGCTTCATCGCCTATCGCACGGAACAGATTGGCGTTCGACAATCGTGCATGCCGGAGATCGGCTCCCGCCAGGATGCTATCTTCCAAGTCGGCTTTCGTGAGATCGGCTCCCGCGAGATTCGCTTGTGACAAATTACTGTGGTACAGATTCGCCTGGCGGAGGACGGCCCCTTCCAGTCGCGCCCGTTCCAGATTGGCCCCGGCAAGTTTCGCCTGACGCAAGTCTGCCTGGCAGAGATCCGCGCGATGATATTCCGGCTTTTCACGGTGTTCGAGCCATTGTCCATGCGATGCCACGATCGCCTGCAGCTGCTTGGGCGGAACGGGTTTCTTTTTGTACGGGCTCTCACAACGAGTGGGGCTGCCAGCTTGACCAGGCTCTGTTGCTTGAGTGATAACCGGCAGGGCCAGAAAAATCGATGCCAGGATCGTGCTGAAGGCGGTGCGTCGTGTCATGCTGATGCTCTCCAAATGATATGTGTGTTCTGTGTGCGAGTCGACAGCCTCAATGTGCCTGTTGGGCCAACAGGCGAATGTACGCTACCACGTCCTGCATTTCCCCGTCCGTTAGCTGGCCTCGCCATGCATGCATGGGGCTGAAGACGACCCCGAATTCGATGGTCCTCAAGAGTTCTTCGTCGGATTTCAGGAAGGACATAAAGCGGTGAAAATTGGCCGGTGCCACCTTGAGAGCCTTCGCGTCCGGTCCATCCCCCCAGCCTCCGACACCGTGGCAGGCCTGGCAATTACGCTCATACACAGCTTTGCCGCGTGTGGTATCGGCGGGATAATCTTGCGCGTGGAGGAGAGGAGCCAATAGGAGGCCGATGAATCCCATGGTCAGGGTGACTCTGAGTGCCGACATCGCGTTAAGAGGGGGAATTCGCATCACGGCCTCCTATCCAGCTGCGGGAAACCCATGGCGGTATGTCCAACATTGAAATGTCCACTTGACCGTCGTTCGTGAAGCAATTCTGGAATCTGTTGATCTGTTGACCTATTTGAATGTTCGGAATTCATCAGATCAACAGGTCGTCAGATATCTTTCACTTCACGTTTCACCTTTCACGCTCACGCCTAACGATCTTCGCATGCTGTCAGCTTTTCTTGGTCGTGTGGGCCACGAACGGCGAATAGAGCTGTTGCATCTTGGTGCTGCCGCATTTCGGGCATGTCACTTTCGTGGATTCATGTTGCTTCAGCGTCAAGACCACCAACGATTCCTTCCCGCAGTCCAGACAATTATAGTCGTACATGGGCATGAAGTACCTCCCCCTAGACTTCTGTGATGATGCGTCCGTCCGGTTTCATTTCGCCCTCGCTCCATTCGGCGATGGCCTGAGCCAGTTCCGCGAGTCGTTGCGCCGCGCGGCCGTAGACTGTGTCGGTGGCGTACTCCCCATCACGGCCACGCTCGCCCGCCGGCACGCCGGTGAGCAATTCGATGGCCTCTTCTATCCTGTTCACCCCATAGATCGTGAATCGACCGGCTTCCACCGCCTCGACGACGTCGCGCCGCAGGGCGAGATGTTTCGTGTTGCGGGCGGGAATAATGACGCCTTGTTTCCCGGTCAGCCCCCGCCGTACACAGGACTCGAAGAATCCTTCGATCTTTTCATTCACCCCGCCGATCGGCTGTACCTCGCCTAGCTGGTTGACCGAGCCGGTCACGGCCAGCCATTGACGAACAGGGAGATCTGCGAGGCTGGAGAGAATGGCGGCTAACTCGGCCACTGCGGCGCTGTCACCCTCGACTTCAGAGTAGGTCTGCTCGAACGTCAGTGAGGCGCTCAACGCAAAGGGATGTACTCCGGCAAACTTACCGGAGAGGTAGCCCACGAGCGTCATCACGCCCTTGCTATGGATGTTGCCTGCGAGTTCCGCTTCGCGTTGAATGTCGATCACCCCTTTGGTGCCGACGGAGGTGCGCGCGGTGATCCTGGTCGGGCGGCCGAAGGCATAGTCACCGAGTTGGTGTACGGAGAGCCCGTTGACCTGACCCACGACTTCCTTGTCCAGGTCCACCATCAAGGTGCCTTCTCTGATTTCATCCTGGACCCACTGCTCCGCCAGATTCGACCGATAGCGCTTGTGCGCGACCGCCGCTTCGACGTCCGCGCGTGTGACGAACGCATGGCCCTCCTTCCTGGCCCAGTAGCCGGCTTCCCGGATGAGGTCGCTGACCAGACTGAAGCGCAGCGAGAGCCGGTCGTGCCGATCCGCAAATCGGAACCCCTGCCGGATGACCTCGGCCACGGCATCGACTCCGAAATGCGGGAGCCCTTCCTCCCGGCAGAGCTTGGCGATGAAGTGTGCATATTGGCGATCCTGCCGTTCGCTCCGCACCACCTCGGTATCGAAGTCCGCCTTCACCTTAAAGAGCTTCGCAAAGTCTTCTTCGTAGGATTGAAGTAAGTGGTACAGCATCGGAGGCCCGACCATAATGACTTTGACCGTGACGGGAATCGGCTCCGGCCTGAGCCCTGCGGTGGAAAAGCCATAGAACTCGGCGGGGTCTTCGATCTTGACCGCTCCGGTCTTGATCACCCGCTTCAATGCATCCCAGGAAAAAGGTTGGCGGAGGACATCCATCGCATTGACGATCAAATATCCGCCGTTGGCCTGCAGGACTGCGCCCGCCCGAATCTCAGTAAAGTCGGTGTACATGACTCCCATCTGGGCTTTCCGCTCGATCTTCCCGATCAGGTTGGTATAGATGGGGTGGGATTCGTCGATGACTGGTGCTCCCGCTGCTGGGTCATGCTCGACAATGAGATTGACGAGGTACCGGGTCATATCGGGCTGGCGGGGTTTAAGCCCTGGAATGTGGACTGCCGGGCCTTCGTGTGGGAAGAAATCCTTGTAGCGATGAATGATGTCGTGGTGGACTCGTTCGAGGTAGCCGGAGATCGCCGGCAAGTCAGCGTAGGCGCGGCGCATCGTCTCATAGCGACCTTCCACGAGATTGGCCACCAGTTGGTGATCCAGCAGGCGTAGCTGGTGTTCGGCTTCTTTCTCGATGCTGTGGATGCGAACGCGAAATTCTCGGATCTCGCCCTCAAGCGGTTTCCGCCGCTCCGTCAGCTCTTGCTGTTCCTGCTCGGTCAGGGCCTCCATCTGTTCGTCTGTCATCGGATGGCCGTCTTTGAGGGGGGCGAGCCCGAACCCGACCGGGGTTTCTTCGAATCCGAACCCCCGGGCCCCGCTTAGTTCCGTCAGATCCTGAAAGAGCGCTTTCTTCTTCGACTCCGTGTCCTCGATGATTTTGGCCTTGGCATCCAGATACTTTTTGCTGTCGAAGGCGAGGGGAATGTCACGCCGCAGGTTTTCGATGAACGCGGCCATCTCCCGCTTGAAGGCGCAGCCTTGCCCTGCTGGAAACGAGAGGCAGAGCGGACGTGACGCATCCTGAAAATTGTTGACATAGCACCAATCAGCCGGGGCCGTGGCACCCTGGGCCATCCGTTTCACCATGTGGCGGACGAGCGTCCCTTTGCCGGTCCCGACCGGACCCGACACATAGAGATTGAAGCCGGGGCCCTTCATGTGCAGGCCGAATTCCAAGGCCTCGACCGCTCGCTCCTGTCCGATGATTTCGTTCAGGGGCTCCAGTTCGCTGGTATCGTCGAATCCCAGCTGCGCCGGATCGACGGCTGGCGACAGCATGGAGACGGGGATCTTGAGTCTGTCGACGGTCATCGTGACTCCTACGGGACGATAGCGGACGGGCGATGGACCGTCGTCGCCTGAGGGCCTTTCTCGCCCTCTTCAAGGTTGAAGGTGACGTCGGTGCCGTCACTCAATTCATCGAACGTGAGACCCTGCAGCGCGTGTTTGTGGAAGTACACCTCACCGCCGCCTTCCTTGAGGATGAATCCGTATCCCTCCTTCGGGAACAGTTTGCAGATTACGCCTCGCAATGGCGGGATCGGAGACGTGCGCACCTCGGTGCGACCCCGCTTCTCGCGGTACTTGCGGAGTTCGATGGCGATGGCATCGAAGGCGGTCCTGATGGCCTCTTCGAACGTCTTGTCTTCCTTGCGGGCCGTCATGGTCTGGCGACCAGGGAGTGTGACGACGATGAGCGCCTCGGCGATGTTGGCCAACTTTTTGTGGTGGAGGTTTTTCGTGAGGGTGACTCGCCCATGGATCAGATCGTCATGCCTCTGATGGAGGTCTGCCATGCGGGATTCAATCTCACTCTTCCAGCGGAGAGTCATTCCGATGTTTCTACTTTCAATTGCCAGTTCCATGCTGCCTCCTTTCTTGTTCATTTGGTCTGTCTGGTTTGTCTGGTTTTTTGGTTGAACGAAACTAAGCAGATGAACCAAATCAACCAGATAAACAAAACAAACCAGATCAACCAGACAGACCGAGCTTGTCCAAACCGTGCAGGCCATCAAAACCCTGTTGTGCCGAATTGGTTTTTCCGCAGCCTGCTGGTGGTTGATATCAGCAAGCGATGTGCCGCACGTTCCCGGAGGCGAGAGGTATGACACAAGGGGCTATGGGCTTGAGAGTTTTCCCTCTCGGCCCTGGCCCCTGGCTGCGCGCCTGGGCGCGAAGTGGCGCATTTTTCCTCAGTAGCACTCTTGGCAGTGAAGCTCAATGCGACAGTTCGCGTTGAGGCGAATGA
Organism: Nitrospira sp.; assembly: GCA_031420175.1. Classification (GTDB taxonomy): domain Bacteria; phylum Nitrospirota; class Nitrospiria; order Nitrospirales; family Nitrospiraceae; genus Palsa-1315. The sequence continues at coordinate 1,926 of JANOMG010000187.1, read as the reverse complement.
TTGAATATCTCTCTTGCCGCGCTCCGTCGTGTGCCCTGAACCTGATCCTATGTGGTGGAACATGAATTGCGTACTTTCAGTACATGACGATGCCCACGCTTAAGAAACAGTCCCTGGAACGATACCTTCGTGGCCGGTTCGGTCCCACGGCGACCTTGCTGACCTATGGAGTCATTGGAAAAGACAGTTCGCAGGGCACCTACAAACAATATGGCTATGGCACACCAGTCAAGTTGACATTTCAAGTCGGGCGGAAGATTCAGTCTGCGGTACTGGAGACGATGAAGCCGGGGCCCTTCGGCCATGAGCATATGGCCGATCGCGCGCAGGCGATCCTCTGGGATTATGATTCCTATGGTCGGCTGCCGCGCCACGTGAAGGCGCTCGACGTCGGTGCCTTTACGGCTGAGCAAGCACTCATGTCGGTAGCCCCGGCACAGGAGTTCTTTGTCCTCAACCAATGGGCGGATGGGAGCAGTTATCATCTCGACCTGGAGCGATTGGCCAAAGGCGGAAGGCTGCGGAAACAGGATCGAGCGCGCACGATGGCCCTGGCACGCTACCTGGCGGAGATCCATGCCAGGAAACGGCGCGATCCCGCCCTCTATCGGCGTCGGCTTCGGGAGTTAATCGGCCACGGCGAATGTATTATGGGGCTGACCGACAGTTACCCCGACCGCTACGAGTTCATCTCGGCGGATCTTTTGCGCGGGGTCGAAGAAGCCTGCAACCGCTGGCGCTGGCGCCTGCGCGGGGAGACCCAGCGCCTGTCGCAAGTCCATGGAGACTTTCATCCCTGGAACGTCTTGTTCCGAAAAGGAACGGATTTTTCAGTGCTTGATCGCTCACGAGGGGAGTGGGGGGAACCGGCGGACGATGTGACCTCGATGACGATCAACTATCTGTTTTTCTCGCTCTGCCGCTGGGGTACCTTGCAGGGGCCGTTGGAAGTGATGTTCCGACTCTTTTGGGAAACCTACATGGAAGCCAGCCAGGATGATGCAGTCACAGAGTCAGCCGCCCCCTTCTTTGCGTTTCGAGGGTTGGTCTTGGCGAGTCCTGTGTGGTACCCCAAGTTGTCGATCGAGGTGCGCCGGACCATCTTCCGATTTATCGAACATGTGCTGGATGAGCCGCGGTTCGATCCTTCTCGTGTGAACGAATATTGCCGGGAGTGAAGGCAGCGAGTGATGAGTGATCTGTGATCGGTGATGAGCGAATACGATGAAAGAGCCATCCATTCCTGATCACCCATCACCCATCACTCATCACAGTGTGGCTTTCGCCATCTGGATCACGGGCTTGCCGGCCTCGGGCAAGAGCACGATCGTCTCAGCATTAAAACCTCAACTTGAGGCGATGGGGTTAGCGGTCGAGGTGTTGGAATCCGATGAGGTCCGGCGGATCATCACGCCGACGCCGAGCTACTCAGAAGCGGAGCGAGATCTCTTCTACCGCGCGTTGGCATTCACCGGGCAGCGGCTCGTGGCACATGATGTGACTGTAGTTTTCGATGCCACGGCGAGCCGCCGGGTCTATCGGGATTTTGCGAGGTCCCTGATTCCTCGTTTCATCGAGGTCGCCTTGGAATGTCCCCTCACGACCTGCATGGAGCGAGACCTGAAAGGGACCTACCGAAAGGGCCAGCGGGAAGAATCTCTGACGGTTCCAGGACTCCAATCGCCCTACGAAGCGCCGACCAATCCGGACCTCCGGATCGACAGCACCGCCACTCTTCCAGGCGACGCAGCCCGTCAGATCCTGGACCTGGTCAAAGCAAAATTCCTCTAGCAGGATGCGAGGAAACTCGGTCTTCTTACTCGCCCAACGTCGCCGATGAGGAGCCGCGAAAGCGGGGCGAAGCAACGCGCAGCGACGCTTGAAAGCGGTCTCCTCGATCGGCTTGTTAGGCACCAACTTCTCCCG
>JANOMG010000186.1:0-5139 GCA_031420175.1 Nitrospira sp. | reverse complement strand
CCTGATTCCCTGCAACATCGGGTTGCTCGTCTACGGCAGATTTGGTCAAGCGCTCATCGTGCTTATCGTGGCCGGACTCACCGATGCGCTCGATGGGGCGAACGCCCGTGTAACGAATCAGCATACCCGGCTCGGGGCCGTGTTGGACCCTCTGGCCGATAAGCTGCTCCTCACCTCCGGGTTCATTACGCTCTCGATGATTCATTTGATTCCGTTGTGGGTCACCATCCTCGTGGTCAGCCGAGACTTGATACTGTTGCTGGGAACGGCTGTGGCGCACTTCACAGATTCTCGCGTGGATCTTACCCCCACCTTCTTGGGCAAGGGCACCACGTTTCTCCAGCTGTCCTATGTCGTGTTGGTGATATTCCTGAGTTCTCGTCACATCGATCTCACCGTCATACTGCCTCTCTTATTCGGCATGGTCTCCTTCACGCTATTGTCTGGGCTGCACTATCTCTACCGAGGCTATCGGCACACGAGTGCGGTCAGTAGCTAAGGTTTTGTTTAGCTTGAGCCTGTGTGCCCTATCGCCTGCGCAGAGATTGTGCATTCGTTTGACAGGTCTGGGGGTGGTTAGTAGACTCGCCTGATAGGTATCCCCCTCAGTCTACAACCGGCCATGGTGATGGCCACATCGAAGGGTGAGTGTTGCGTATGGCTACCTTTGCGTATGTCGGACGAACCAGATCAGGTGCCGTCAAGAAGGGTGAGCTGAGCGCAAAAACCCGAGATGAGGCGGTGGATCAACTCCGCAAGCAAAGCGTCGTCGTCACCCGCCTCGAAGAAAAGAAGGGTGGCGCGGGTGGGTTCAACTTGAGTCTTGGGTCTGGTCTCACCGATAAAGATCTGGTTGTGTTTACGCGGCAATTTGGCACGATGATTAATGCGGGCCTGCCCTTGGTGCAATGTCTCGAAATTCTCTCGACCCAGTCCGAGAATAAAGTGCTGCGAGAGACGATCGGAGAAGTGAAGATTCACGTGGAAGCCGGTTCGACCTTTTCAGATGCCTTGCGTCGCCACCCCAAAGTGTTCGACGATCTCTACGTCAACTTGGTGCATGCGGGTGAGGTGGGTGGCCTGCTCGATACGATCTTGACGCGTCTCGCCATCTACATCGAGAAAGCGATGAAGCTCAAAGGACAGATCAAGTCTGCCATGATCTATCCTTCCGCGATTCTCGGTGTTGCGGTGGTTGTGATCAGTGTCTTAATGATTTGGGTCATTCCGATCTTCGCGAAAATGTTCAGTGAATTGTCCGGCGGGAAGATGGGGCTGCCGGGCCCAACGCAGTTCGTCATTGATGTCAGCAATGTGTTTGCGTCCTATTGGTACGTGATGTTAGGGAGCATTGTAGGGGGCGTCTTTGGCATCAAGAAATACTATGCGACCGCTCAGGGACGAATGGCTATCGACAAGCTCCTTCTCAAGACGCCGATATTTGGGGATCTGATCAGGAAGGCATCGGTAGCCAAGTTTACACGTACTCTAGGAACCCTCCTCGCGAGCGGAGTGCCTCTGCTGGACGGCTTGACGATCTGTGCCAAGACTGCGGGGAACAAGGTTATTGAAGAGGTGTTGGTCAATGCGCGCGTCAGTATCAGTGGCGGAAAGACCATCGCCGATCCTCTGGCAGCAAGCGGGATCTTTCCGAAGATGGTCACGCACATGATCGCCGTTGGTGAATCAACTGGCGCGTTGGACGCGATGCTGGGAAAAATTGCAGACTTCTATGAGGACGAGGTCGATCAGGCAGTCGCTTCGCTCACGTCATTATTGGAACCCATCATGATGGTGTTCCTGGGGATTGTGATTGGGTTTATCGTGATCGCGATGTACCTCCCAATCTTCAAAATGTCGGACGCGATCGGCTAGAGGTCGGTGTGCGGTTGCGTTCCCCTCACGAAGTTGAGGTATCGTTCTCTGCCCAAAGGCCCTAGCCTTTATCGGACGAACCATTCCCCTCCTCGACTAAGGTGTAATGACTCGGTTTCCGATCCCTTGTTTGTGAAGAAGGAACGGGGCGCGTCTCACTTCAGGGCTCATCCTTCTGCCACAGTGGCATTCCACTCATGAATGATTTTCGCACAAGGCTATATTGGCTCATGGGGATTCGGATAGCCCTCGTGACCCTGATGCTTGGCTTGTCTCTCGCCTTCCAAGTCGCAAAGGGCGGGCGGGCTGAGACATTCTACACGCTGATTATTATCACCTACGCACTGACGATTCCTTCCGCCCTCCTGCTCCGTGCGCTTACCTCATCAGTCGCGCTCACGATATTTTCCTGGTCTCAGGTAGGGATCGACTTCCTTCTTGAAACGGTATTGGTCGCTAGAACAGGGGGGGTCGAGAGTCCCTTCGCGGTGTTGTATGTCATGACGGTGGCGGTGGCCAGTCTCGTTCCTCGTCGGCGAGTGGGGCTTTTTGCCGCCTGCTTTTGCATCATTCTGTTTGGGCTCTTAACCAACATCCAACTGTACGGTCTTGTTGAAGGGTGGGGGTGGCTGCCGCCGAGTCGGCTGACTGCTCCTGAGACTTTTCAAACATTCGGCGTCTATGCGCTTGCCCTGCTGGTTGTCGGAATTCTTGGCGGAACGTTAGCCGACCAGCTTCAACAGGCGGGCCAATCGTTACGCGAGAAGGAGCAGGGGCTGACCCGGCTTCAAGTCTTTCATGAGAATATCGTTCACAGCATTAGCAGCGGCGTATTTACGGCAGATGCCATGGGGTGCATTACCTCGTTCAACCCGGCGGCACAGGAAGCGACCGGGTATTCAATTGCTCATGTGTCCGGGCGTCCCTGGCGCGAGATCTTCAACTGGCACCCTGGCCAGGAATCAGAGGAGCCACTCAGTGGCGTCGTGTCGACTATAATGCGATTCGAGGTGGAATGTAAGCGTGCTGACGGTAATCGCTTAATTCTCGGCATGACGCTCTCCCCGTTGCACGAGCAGGGGAGGCAGACAGGCCTAGTTGGTGTGTTCAAGGACCTGACACAGATTCGGGATCTTGAAGAGGAGATGCGGCGCAAGGATTGGTTGGCGAGTTTGGGCGAGATGTCTGCCGGGATGGCCCATGAAATTCGGAATCCGCTTGGCGCGTTGGCCGGTGCAATGCAAATGCTTCGGAAAGATGCGACGGAAGATGAAACCAATCGCCGTCTGATGGACATTGCGATTCGAGAGGCCACGCGGCTCGACAACATCATCACTGAATTCCTCCAATATGCCCGTCCACCGGCGCTCAATCTTGCAGAATACGATCTCAATAAAGTACTTGCCGAGACGCTTGATCTCGTTCAACATGAAGCGCGAACACGTTCGAATATCAAAATTGTGACATCCCTGGCCACTGGGTTGCTCACGGCCCTGGTTGATGAAGATCAGTTCCGGCAAGTCTTCTGGAATATGGCGACGAATGCGTTTGAAGCGATGCCGGAGGGAGGGCAGTTGACGATCTCGACAAGCTGTCGTCACATCGATGCCGGCGGCCGCAAGGGGGATGTCATCGAAATTGCCTTTCAGGACACGGGTGAAGGCATTCCGAAACAGAACCTGGACAAGATATTTCTCCCGTTTTTCACGACGAAGAAAGAAGGGTCAGGACTGGGTCTCGCAGCCGTGCATCGCATCGTCGATTTGCACGGGGGCTGGATCAAGGTCGAAAGTCAGGAGCGTCATGGCTCACGGTTTGTTGTATGTATGCCGCGTTCCGGAGATGCCGGGATGCGGTTGTGGCATGAGGGACGAACGCCGTGGAAAAGATCCTAGTTGTTGATGATGAGAGAAGTCTGCGCGAGGTCCTGAGCATCATGCTCACGCGCGCTGGTTATGCCGTGACTGAAGCCTCGGATGGCGAAGAGGCCATCAGTCATGTGAACAGGGAAATCTTCGATCTCGTCATCACCGACCTCCGTATGCCGAAAGCCGATGGCATGGCGGTCCTGAAAGCGGTGAAGTCTTCGTCTCCTGAAACCGTGGTCCTGGTCCTTACGGCGTTTGCGACCGCGGACTCGGCGGTCGATGCGATGAAGCAGGGCGCGTACGACTACCTGACCAAGCCGTTCCAGGTTGATGAAGTGCAGTTGATCATCCGCAACGCCCTGGAGAAGCGGCGACTCTCGACGGAGAATATTCTCTTGAAGCGCGAAATGGCGAGCCAATCGTCGTTTGCGCAGATCGTCGGCCAGAGCGAGAGCATGCAGAAAGTGTTCGACGTGGTGCGCAAAGTTGCAGACGCCAAGAGTAATGTGCTGATTTTCGGGGAAAGCGGAACAGGCAAAGAGTTGGTGGCGCGCGCGATTCACTATAACAGTGCCCGGAGTCCGATGCCCTTTGTGGCGGTGAATTGCAGCGCCGTGCCGGAGACGTTGCTCGAAAGCGAGCTCTTCGGGCACATGAAGGGGTCTTTTACCGGCGCGATGGCCAATAAGGCGGGGTTGTTCGAGGTCGCCAACGGCGGCACGATTTTTCTGGATGAAATCGGCGATACGACCCCAACAATTCAAGTCAAATTGCTGCGCGTCATTCAGGAACGCGAGTTCCGGCGTGTGGGCGGCACCCAGGATGTGAAGGTGGACGTGCGCATCGTAGCCGCGACCAATAAAGACCTTGAAAAGGCTGTGGCCGACGGCTCATTTCGCGAAGATTTGTACTACCGCTTAGACGTGATCCCGATTCGGCTTCCACCGTTGCGGCTTCGAACAGGCGACATCCCGCTTCTCGTGAAACATTTCCTCGAGAAGTTTTCACAGGAAAGCGGCAAGCCGGCGCCCATATTGACATCGGAGGCGATGCATGTGCTGTTAGGCCATGAGTGGCGCGGCAACGTGCGCGAGCTTGAAAACTTGATAGAGCGCGTTGTCGCCTTTTCCGTCGGTGCGCCTGTGTCGGATGACGATATTCGTGGCTGGCTCCATCGAGTCGTGACCCCTCAGCAGCAGGGGGTGCCCACCGATTTGCCTGAAGACGGGTTGGATTTGGAGGGGCTCATCAACGGCATTGAAAAAGACTTGCTCTTAAAGGCGCTCGAACGAACGATGTGGGTGAAGAAAAAGGCCGCACGGCTTCTCAAACTCAACACGCGCTCCTTTCGCTATCGACTAGAGAAGTATGCTATCAAGGGAGGTCGTGATTAATC
>JANOMG010000185.1:0-2905 GCA_031420175.1 Nitrospira sp. | reverse complement strand
CGGATGAGCCGCATCGCCGCTCTTGTGCGGATTTTCTTTCATCGCGCCGCCATGGGGGTTGCCGTGACCCTTGCTGTCACCCTTGTGCTGCTGCATCACCTTGTCGTGCTCAGCTTTTTCCTTGGTGCGCTGTTCCTGAGTCAAGAGGGCGAGCACATCTCGCTTGGCTTTGATGGCGGTCATGCGCAAGCCGGCCTGAAGATCCCCGCTCTGTTTCAATTTGGCTTCGATCGCTCCCAAATCTGACTTTTCATCCTCGGTCAAGGCCTTCAACTCGCGCTCCGCCACCTGAATGTCGGCCTCGCTCTTGATGCGGGTCTTGTCCAGGCTGAGTTGCATGTCCTTGAGTTTCGTCACTTGCTCCGCCGTCAACCCGATTTCCTTCTCGTGCTTGAGCAGATGCCGAATCAGGTGGCCGGTGCTGTTATGCATCATGCCCGCGCCATGTCCGCCCATCGAGCTATGCCCGCCGTTTCCGTATCCTTCCTTGCCGTAGCCTGGCTCATTGGCCCAGGCCGTAGACAGCCCAACAGTCAGCGCGAATACCGATGCGACGCCCAGCGTCACGATTGTTCTTGTTCCCTGCTTCATGCCTGCCTCCTTAGGTTGAACCAATATGAAAACGTGGAAATTCCATCATGACTATCGTCCCAGTAACCCATACTCGCCCTTCAGTCCATTGAACAGGAATTGTACCGCCAGGGCTGCCAGCACCAGTCCCATCAAGCGCGTAATAATTTTCTCGACGATAGGACTCATCCATTTCGCACTGGAGGCGCCGATGGCCAAGGTGATGTAGCTTGCCAGACCGACCAAGACAACGCAAGCCAACAACATCCCTCGTTGAGCCCAGGAGACCGCCTGCGCCTCCAACAGAATCACGGTCGATATTGCGGCAGGGCCGGCCAACATCGGGACGGCCAGCGGCGTAATGGCAATGTCGTCTTTCGTCGTGCCTTCGGCGGTTTCTGCCGCCGTTTCTTGGACCGGAGACCGCTGTGCACGCAACATATCGAGGGCGACCAATAAGAGTACGAGCGCCCCGGCCACCTGGATGGCCGGGAGCGTGATCCCCAAGAGGGTAAAGAACCGCTGGCCGATGAGCGCAAATCCCATCAAGATGCCGACGGCCACGAGGCAGGCGGTGCGAGCCATATGAAGCCGGTGGCCGATCGAATCGCGCGCCGTCATGGCCAAAAATGCCGGGACCGTGGCGATGGGATCGACGATGACAAAGAGGGAGCTGAACGACAAGACTGCGTATTCCGTGAGCGTCATGGGTGCGATCGGCGGCGGGCCTGAGCGAGCAGCTCGGTTCGCGGATCCGGATGCTCAATGGCCCCGAGTTGGCCATATAATGTGCGTTCCTCGTCGGTCAAGGAGGGCGGCATCACGATTTGAATGGTCAGGAAGAGATCGCCGTGCCCGCCGGCTGCCGCAGGGAGGCCCTTGCCTTTGAGCCGAAGCTTGCTGTCGGCTCGACTGCCAGGTGGAACTTTCATCCGAACCGGCTCCGTCAATGTGGGGGCCATCACTTCAGCGCCCAAGGCTGCTTCCCAGGGGAAGACAGGGAGGGAGACATGAATGTCGCTCCCTTGTCGGCGAAAGACATTATCCGGAGCGATCGTCACGCGCAGGTACAAATCGCCTGGTTTGCCGCCATTGGTGCCGGCTTGTCCTTTGCCTGCCACGCGAACCCTCGTGCCATCCTGGACCCCGGCGGGGATGCGCACTTCGATGGTATTCGGTTGCAGCGTCGCGCCATGCCCCTGACAGGTCGGACAGGTTCGCCCACGAAGGGCTCCGCTTCCGTGACAGGTGGTACAGGGCACGGGCTCTTGCAGGGTCATGCGTTTCGTCACGCCGGTGAACACCTCGGCCAGCGTGAGCTGCACTTCCGTCTCAAGGTCTTCGCCCTGCATGGCAACACCGCGGCCATTGCCGCCTCGCCCTCGCCCCTTGAACAGATTTTCGAAGATGTCGGAAAAACCTTCTCCGCCGGGCGCCTGGTTCTGGCTGTACCCCTGGGCTCCGGCCTGGCGGCGCGCCTGCTCGTAGGCCTCGGCTTGCTCCCAGTTGGCGCCATGCTGATCGTATTTTTTGCGTTTATCCAAATCGCTCAGGACTTCATGCGCCGCGTTCAGTTCTTTGAACTTCTTCTCCATCTCGGACTTCTTTGAACCGCTGTGGAGATCGGGATGGACCTGACGGGCGAGACGGCGATAGGCTTTTTTAATGTCATCTGCTGAGGCAGATTTAGGGAGTCCGAGAACCTGATAGTAGTCGCGCTCTGTGGTAGCCATAGTAAAGGAATATGTCCGAATGATGTCGTCGCAGCTGAGATGCACGCAGCTTACGGGGTCGATGGGGGCTTTTCAAGTACTGATGAGGGGCAGGGCGTGCTGACGGTTGTGCCAGTTAGCGTGGAACGACGGTCTTGGCTCGTGCCATCATCTTGCAGTAGGAGCAGACCTCGGCGGTGGTGGGCTGGCTGCATGAAGTGCAGGGGTGGAGGACGGCCCGGTCTTTCTCCGTCATGGTGACCGCAGTGGGCTGCTTCTTGCTTTGCTTTTCGAGGAAGCCCCAATAGAACGTCTGTTTCGTACCAGGCGACTCGGTCTCCAGGCGATTCAAGACTTCCTTGTACTGGAGCATCTTGGAGCCCTTCGCCATGGGGCATTCCTCGACGATGTAATCGATCCGGTTCAACACCGCATAGGCCGCGAGTTCTCGTTCCGAGAGCCGGTAGAGGGGCTTCACCTTCTTGGCAAACCCTGCCACCGAGGCCGGCAACGACGGACCCTGCTTATCCAGATATTCTTCCTGCCAATGCAGCACATTGCCCAGGAGCCGGGCTGCTTCGTCATCGAGATTGTGGCCTGTGGCCATCACATCGTACTGCTGT
>JANOMG010000184.1:0-12762 GCA_031420175.1 Nitrospira sp. | reverse complement strand
CCAAACCGGCCTCGATGTCGCCCTCCATATAAAACAGGACGCGGTAGCTGCCTTCCATTTCATTGAAAGTCAGTGGCCAGCGTCCGCATTGACCCAATCACACTCGTTAAATCAGGATCGCTCCCAAAGCGAGGCGGCTGGCGTGGCCTCCACTGCGCGCGTCGAACGAGCACATGCTGATCGTGCGCGTTCCGCGAGCACAGAGACCATACCGGCCGCCTCGCCATCCCTGCCTTCACTCATCCTCCTCGACCTACAGCTCTCAGGCCAGAACGGCTGCGACCTGTTAAAACGCCTCCGATCCGATGCCCGCTTCACCACGATCCCCGTCGTCGTCTTCACCACGTCGGACGACCAGAGCGATCTCGCTCGTTGTTATGCCAGCGGCGCGAACGGTTATGTGGTAAAACCTGGGACCTTCAACGAACTCATCCAGTGCACGGCCGACCTCTGCCGCTACTGGCTCACATGGAATCGATCTCTATTCATGGTTGAAACCCGATGCTGACCCGCGCTTCTCTCAAGAACCCCTACGCCGTCTTTGCGCTCTGCATGATCATGCTCGTCCTCGGGGGCGTGTCTTATCAAAAGATGCGGGTGGACATCTTCCCTGAGATCAAGATCCCGACCATTCTCGTGACGACGTTCTACCGCGGCTTGAGCCCCACCGAAATGGAAGGGGCGATTACGCTCAGGATGGAACAGCGGTTTGTCGAGGCGAGCTACGTCGAACATATCGAATCCCAGTCGCTCTCCGGCATGAGCTACATCAAAGTCTTCTTCCAGCCGGAATACAGCATCGACTCGGCCCAATCCGAACTGACCAGCCTGGCCTACAGCATCATCCGGCTGCTCCCGCCCGGCGTCTATCCCCCCTCCGTCTATAAGTTCGGCGTGGCAAGCCTGCCGGTGGGCCTGTTATCCGTGAGTAGCGACACCTTAGATCCCAAGGAAATTCGCGACCTCGCCTACTTCAATATCCGTCAGCAGATCGCCACGATCCCCGGCATTTCGTTCGGCCCCCCGCTCGGCGGCAAGGTTCGCCAGATCACGGTCTTCCTGGACCAGCAACGGATGATGGCACGCGACGTGTCTCCATCCGACGTCGTCAAAGCCGTCAATTCCCAGAGCGCCATCATCCCGGCCGGCAACATGAAGATCGGCGATTTGGACTACTACGTCTACTCGAACAGCCTCATTGAGGCGGTCGGCAAAATCAACGACATCCCCATCAAAATCGTGAACGGCACACCGATCTTCGTGCGAGATATCGGCACGGCAGCGGACAGCGCCGCGATTCAAACCTCAGTCGTGCGGGTGAACGGACGCGAGGCCACCTACCTCCCCATCACGCGGCAGGAGGGGGCCAATACGCTGGAAGTGACGGACGGCATCCGCGCCAAGCTCTCGAAGCTGACGGAGATTCCCGCCGGCACGACAGTCAAATTCATCTACGACCAGTCTCTCTATATCCGGCAGGCGATCGCCAATCTGCAGAAGGAAGGGCTGCTGGGCGCTGTGCTGGCCGGGCTGATGATCTTCCTGTTTCTCAGCAGCATCAAGGCGGCGCTCGTCGTGGGATTGGCGATTCCCCTCTCGCTCACCGCGGCGCTCGTCGCGCTCTATTTGACCGGCCAGAGCGTGAACATCATGACGCTCGGCGGGTTGGCGCTGGTGATCGGCACCCTGCTGGACAACAACATCGTCGTGCAGGAAAACCTGCATCGCCATTTGGAGATGGGGAAAGACGGCCGCTCCGCTGCCGAAGACAGCGCGACCGAGCTGACGCTGCCAATTCTGGTCGCCACGATCTGCATCCTGATCGTGTATCTCCCCATTCTGTTCTTCACCGGCATCATCAAATTTCTCTTCGTGCCGCTGGCCATGACCGTGGCCTTTGCCATGCTCGCCGACTATGCCGTCTCGATGTCTGTGACGCCGGTGCTCCTCGCGTACTTTTATTCGAAGGGCCACGGCGGGGACGGCACGGAGGAGAGCTCGGCTTCCACCGGCTGGTTCCGCTATGTCCTGGCGCTCTATGTCCCGCTGTTGCGGACGAGCCTGCGCCTCAAGCCGGTTGTGATCGGCCTGGCCCTCCTGGCCCTCATCGGCACCGCTCTCCTTCTGGTCCCCCGCCTGCATACGGAGTTCTTCCCGAGGATCGATGCGGGCAATTTCACCATGCACATCTCGGCGCCGGAAGGGTCGCGAATTGAAAAGACGACGGCGATTGTGGCGCAGATTGAGAAGCTGGTGCAGGAGACCATCCCCAACAGTGACCTTGAAGAGGTCATTTCCAACGCCGGGCTCTATTTCGGCGATGCGGCCCGCTTCGCGCCGAACACCGGCAACCACACGGCCTTTCTACTGGTGAACCTCGTGACCGGCCACGAAGGGCGCACGGACGACTACATCGCCAAACTACGAACCAAGCTCCACCAAGAATTGCCCGGCGTCGAAGTCGCCTTTCAGACCGGCGGCATCATCAGCGATGTGCTGAACTTCGGCCTGCGCGCGCCGATCGACATTCAGGTAAAAGGGCCGACGCTCGACATCATTCGATCGGTGGCGGAAGAGATTCAGCAGAAAGTCGCGCGCGTGCCGAACACGGTGGATGTGCGGATCAAGCAGGGCAAGAGCTACCCGGAGATGCACATCAACGTGGATCGCACCAAGGCGGCCTACTACGGCATTGCGCAGGATCGCGTGATCATCGACGTGATCACCGGCATCAGCTCGAATATCGCGCTCAGCCCCAACTACTGGCTCGACCCAAAGACCGCCAACGGTTATTACCTCTTAGCGCAGTATCCGGAACAGTCCCTGACCAGTACTGAGGACCTGCTCAACATTCCGATCATCGGCGCCCGCACGCAATTGCGTTCCACGTCTTCGCTGACTACGACCGGTGCAAGCGGCTCGACGATGGCACTCCAGAACACCCCCTTCGCCGGGCGGCAGATGGAGATGTCCAGCGGCTACTATGCCACCGGGGACGAGCGGCGGGGACCACCCGTGCTCCTCCGGGATGTGGCGTCCTTGTCCTTCAAAACCGGCCCGGACTCCGTGGACCATTACGACCTGTCTCGTTTGATCGATGTCTTGATCACACCCGTCGGCAACGACCTGGGCCATGTCGCGAAAGACATTGAAGCCGTCCTGGCGACCGTCACGCTCCCGAAGGACGTGACCATCCAGCTCCGTGGCGAGGTCGCCAACATGCGGGGCGCTATCAACAACTTTGCCTTCGCGCTGCCGCTCGCCGTGCTGCTGATCTATCTCGTGATGGTGGGACTCTTCCGCTCCTTGGTCGATCCCTTGATCATCCTGGTGGCGGTGCCGCTGGGCTGGATCGGCACGGTGCTGTTATTGCTGCTGACCGACACGTCGGTCAACGTAGAATCCATGATCGGCACCCTCATGATGATGGGCATCGTGGTCTCCAACAGTATTCTACTGGTCGACTCCGCCAACCGGCGGGTGCGCGCCGGCGCCACTGCGGAGGAGGCCGTGTTCCAGGCCGGCACCAGCCGCATTCGCCCGATTGTGATGACGGCCCTCGCCACGATCCTCGGCCTGCTGCCGCTGGCGCTGGGCTTCGGCGAAGGGAACGAGACGATGGTGCCCCTGGCCCGCGCGGTCGTCGGCGGCCTCGCCGTCTCCACCGTCATGACCCTGCTCGTGGTACCGGTGATGCATGTGCTGGTCTTGGGGCGACGTGTGCACATCCATGAATTGCCAACGACCCCGCCCGCTTCTGCTGAGGAGATCTAGGACCATGTCGAACCGTTCAGTCTGCATCGTCGCCGCCCTGCTGCTGGTCCTGACCGGCTGTGATAAAGAGGAGCCTGCGAAGAAGGCCGCATCCGGCGCCGCAACTCCAGCCGGTTCCAGCCAGGACTCGACCGAGGCCGGGACACAAGGCGACAACCATCCGGTGGATGTGCAGGTCACGAAACCGACCAGACAGCTATTGGTCTACAGCGTCACCCTGCCGGCGAACGTCTCGCCACGCTATCAAACGACGCTCTACGCGAAGGTGTCGGGCTATTTGAAATGGATCGGGCCGGACAAGGGCGACGCGGTCAAGAAGGATCAGGTCCTGGCCATTATCGATGCGCCGGAAGTGGAGGAGCAGTACCACCAGGCCCAGTCCGACTACCACATTAAGAAACTGACGTTTGAGCGACTGGCTAAGGTCTGGAAGGAATCGCCGGACGTGATCGCCAAGCAGGATGTCGATGTCGCGGAGGCGGCGACCCAGGGGGCCAAACATCTGGTGGATCAGCGGATGGCGCTTCGCGACTACACCAAGGTTCGCGCGCCCTATGCCGGGATCATCACGGCCCGCTTTGCCGATCCCGGCGCGCTGATCCAGGTTGCCACGGCATCGTCGGCCGGAGCGATTCCGCTCTTCACGATCATGGATCTCGATACCGTGCGTGTTTACACGAACGTGCCGCAGGACGATTCGCCCTGGGTGCGGCCGGGCATCACCAAGGCCAGCGTGATCGTCAAGGGGCTGGAGGGGCGATCGTTCACCGGCACCGTCACCCGTTCGACCCTGGCGCTCGATCCTTCGACGCGCAGCCTACTCGTCGAGATCGACCTTCCGAATCCCGATCATGCCCTGCGCCCCGGCACCTTCGTAGAAGTGGCTCTCGGACTGCGCGAAATTCCCGATGCACTCGTGCTGCCGCCGCAAGCTGTCATCAACGGACCCAAAGGGAAATCCGTGTTCATCGTCGAAGCCAGCCGCGCGAAATCAGTGCCGGTGCAAACCGGCATCAGCGACGGTCGCTGGATCGAGATTACCTCCGGCCTGTCCGGCGACGAAGAGGTCGTCGTCGTCGGTAAGCGCAAACTGGTCGATCTCTCGCTCGTTTCTCCGGCGCCGTTCAACCTGCCGGAAGGGAAACCAGCCCAGCAGAAATTCGAGCGACGGTCGCCGGGCGCTTCAGGCCCGACGGCCACGAATACAGACACCGCTCTGCCTACGAACTCCAAATAACTCACACAGACCAATCGACATGACCAGAGGAGGTCCCATGCATCGCACGATCACTCGCAGCTTGATCGCGTTCACGATCCTCGCCGCTCTCGGCGGACCAGCTCCCGTCTCGGCACAGCCCCTGACGCGCGCATCTGAGCCGCCCCCCCGCGGAAGCTTCCTCGCCTTGCAGAGCGCCGTCGAATTGGCGGTGCAGAACCATCCGGCTGTCCAAGAAGGCAACGCCAACTTGAAAGCCTCCGAAGCGAGAACCCAACAGACGCGCTCGCTCTATTATCCCCAAGTCTATGCGAACGCCGACACCACCGCCGGGGCGGGACGCGTCAACCCTCGCTTCCTCGTCGGGGGGGCCTTGCTGCAGCAGAACCAAAGTATCTTCGTTGCGGGCGTGATCGCCAACCAGCGCGTGTACGATTTCGGGGTGACGAGCAATCTGGTCGAGTCCTCACAACTGGCCGAACGAGCCCAGGGGCAGGATGTCAATGCGCGGCGCGCCCTCGTGATCCTGAACGTGCAGCGCACCTATTTGAACAGCCTCAAACGGCGCAAGCTCGTGCAGATTGCGGAAGAAACCGTGCGCGAACGAGGGCTCATCGCCGGCCAGATCGAGGCGCTCTACCGCCAGCAACTCAAATCCAAGTTGGATTGGAACCTCGTGCGTGTCGAGCTCGTCAATGCCGAGTCCTTCCTGGTTCGAAGCCGCAACGATCTCAAGTCCAGCTATGCGGACCTCAATCGGGCGATGGGCGTGGCGGGGCAAGACGATTACGTGCTGGAAGACCTGGCCATCGACGTGAAGCCAACCCGTCCGTTGGACTCGCTGATCAGCGAGAGCCTGTCCCATCCGGAACTCCAACGTCTCAAAGAACAAACGGCCTCGGCGGACGCCAAATTGCGCGCCACCAAGCAACAGTACCTTCCGACGATCTCGGCGATCGCGAGCGGGGGAACCTTTGAGCCGTTCGACGCCAGACAGAATCAGCAGACTGGAGGCTGGTGGACGGCGGGAGCCTTAGTGTCGATGCCGCTCTTCACCGGTTTTCTGATCGAGAACCAAATCCATGAGGCGAGAGCGCAGAAAAACGCATCGGATGCGGCCACCCTGAACGTCGAGCAGGCGCTCACGCAGCAAGTCACCAACGCCTACCTGGATACGATCACCTTCGTGCAGCAGATCAAGCTGGCAGAGGAACAGGTCAAGACGGCGCAGGAATCCCTGCAACTCGCGAAGCAGCGCTACAAGCTCGGCCTCGGCACGGTGGTGGAAGTGACCCAGTCGGAGGTCGCCGTCACGGCAGCACAAACCAGGCTGGCGGAATCCCAATATGACTACAAGATTGCCGAAGTGACGCTCGCCTATTCAGCGGGAGGCCGGGGCCAATTGGAAGCCGATTCAACGATGCGGTAGCCGCGAGCGGGACAGGCGAGACTGGCGGAAGAAGCGAGCGTTCAAGGTTCGAGGTTTTCGAGACGTCGAACCCAGAACTTCGAACTTCGCATCGTGCTGTTCTCGCACGTCCCGCGCTTCACGAGATACGAGCAACGGTCTACTAGCGCTTCAATGGTCCGCATCGACCCGACAAAAAAATTCTCTCGCAGGCTGCTCAAAACGTTCGTCCAACAAGGCCGCAGGCGAGTCGAAACCGGAGGCGTACCCTCTGGGTACGTTGAGGACCTGTTCGAGGCGAGAACGAAGCTGGAGGGCTTTTTCAACGCCCGGCTAGAGAGGCGATGGGGCCGGAGACGACCTTCGTCAGATCGATCACGAATTCATCCTTGGTGTTGGCCAACAAGGTATCGAAGAAACTGTGGCGCTGGACAACCGTCGCCTCACTCGGATCGAAGAAGAGTTCGAATCCCTTCGCGGCCGTCGGCCGCATGGGATAGCGCCGATCGTAGATCATCCCATAGGTCGGAATGCCATACAGGACCTGCCAATTCCCCAAAATGAAATGCAACTCCGTACCGTGGAGATAAAGGCCGCCTGACGTGACGATGCGCTTGACGGAGGTTTGCGGTTGGCTGAGATAGAACGTCACGCGTTCGTCCGGTTGGGCGACGGCGAGGGCCTCGGCGATCTGCCGGGACAAGAGGGCCAGCTCCTCAGGACGAAACGCCGGCATCAGCGGCGCCTCGCCCTGCGTCCATTTCTGTAGCCAGATCCGATGTTCTTTGACCGAGATGCCGCCGAGGATGCGAGCCACGTCTTCGTAACGCATCGACTTCGGATGGTCATGGGCGCTGGGTGGCCATTCCGGCAGGACCGCCTCATCACGTTCGAGCCGAACGTAATTGACCGGATCTTCATAGACCGCGCGATAGGGCACCATGGGAATGGCGCAGCTAGCCAGCAACGATGAAGTCAGAACGATGAGCGCTGAATACAGAACCGCTGGTCCTACTCGATATATCATGCTCTCCGGCCCAACATCTTCAGTTCATCGTTCATCGCTATTCGCTAATCAAAACCGTCATCTCCACACGCTCCAGCGGATTGTCCCGGCCGTCACGTTTCATGGCCACGACCTTATCCACGACGTCCATTCCGCTGACCACTTCACCAAATGCCGTGTACTGCCAATCGAGAAAATTCGCGTCCGCGACGCAGATGAAAAACTGCGAGCCGGCGCTGTCCGGCTCGTTCGAGCGCGCCATGGACACGACCCCACGCTTGTGCGGCTTGCTGTTGAACTCGGCCTTGATCTGATACCCCGGTCCCCCCATCCCGTGCGACGCACGGTCTGGATTCTTGCTGTTGGGATCGCCGCCCTGGATCATGAAGCCGGGAATGACTCGATGAAAGGTCGTGTTGTGATACAAGCCTTCTTGGGCTAACTTCGTGAAATTTTTCACGTGCCCTGGCGCCACATCGTGAAAAAACTTCAGGACGATCTCGCCCAGCTGGACTCCCTTGCTGCTGACGGTAATGGTGGCGCGCGTCTTTTCTGTCGGCTCTGACATCGTCTCTACCCTTTCTTGGTTAGCGTAAACGGAAGGGTGCCGGAGCCTCCCCCCCCTCAAGACCCTGATTAATGGGATTCCACGTTCGTCCGTCATCGTCGCTCCGGAAGGCCCCCTCGCTCGTCCCGGCATAGAGTGACCCTGCGCCGGACTCGATCAGTACTTGGACCGACATGCTCGTCAACCCCTTGTTGAGCGGCACCCACTGGCGCCCCTTATCAACCGTTTTAAAAATACCATGGCCCGTCGCCACGAAGAGCCCACGGCTATTGAAGAGAATCCCGCGGATCGAGTCATTCGGCAACGCCCGGCTGATGGACCGCCACGTCACGCCTCCGTCGACACTGCGAAAGACCCCTCCGTCAAACGTGCCGGCATAGATACTCCCCTCGGAGTCGATCGTCAGCACGCGAATGAAGTTCTCGATCATGCCTTCATGGTCTTTGAGTCCCTGTTGCTGACGCACCCAACCGGTCGACTGCGCCTTAAACCGCATAATGCCTTTTCCGGAGGTGCCGGCAAACAGCGTCCCGTCGGAGGAGAGGGCCAACGCATGCACCAGGATGTCGTCTAACCCGGTGGTAACCACCGACCAGCGGTCATTGGCCGCGCTCAGTCGGTAGACCCCGTCGGACGTTCCTGCATACAGTGCATCGCCCACCGAGAGCAGCGCTTTGATTTCCAGATGCTTGAGCCCGCTGTTGATGGCCTGCCAACTCTTGCCATGATCGCGCGAGCGAAAGACTCCGCCACGGAAGGTGCCGGCATAGATCGCGCCGTCTTTCCCGGTGGTCAACGTCAGAATGAACGGATCCGTCACGCCCTGACCCGATCTCGTCCAGGTCGCGCCGCGATCCTCGCTGCGGAATAGGCCATGGCCGAACGAGCCGGCATAGACCAGATTCTTCCCGACAGACGTCAGGGCCTGAATGCTGGTCAGCTCCTGACTGGAAGAATAGTCTTGAGCCTGACCTTCCCCATGGCCTTGAACCTGCTGCGGAGATAGCGGGACCGGCAAGAGCGTCTGGGTGGCAGCCCCCAATATCCCACCTGCACTCCAGATACTCAGCGCAAGCGCTGTCGGTATCATCCAAGCCAAAATCTTCATGACTCCCATTACCCCCCTACCCCCTTGCCTCTACCCCTTAGCATCCTGCTACCGGACCCGTTGTCCGGCTGGTCCGATCGGCAGATCGGGATCAAGCGGCAAGCTGACGTCGGTCGGGCCTCCCCGGCCAAAGATCCGTGCGCCAAGAATGCCTATCTCATACAACACCATCAAGGGGACGGCCATCAAGAGCATGGTAAAGAGTGTCGCATCCGGCGTCACGATAGCCGACACAATCAACGCGGTCATGATCGCGTGCTTCCGGTACTTCGCGAGTGCCGCCCCGGTCACCACGCCAAGCCGCGCCAGGATCGTGAGCACCAGCGGCAATTCAAACGCGCAACCGAAGATCAGTAGAAATTTGACGTTGAAGTCGATGTAGGTCCCGACGCTCAAGAGCGGGGTCACGTCGTGATCCATGCCGAAGCTGACGAAAAAATCAATGACCAGCGGGAGAATGACGAGATTGCAAAAGATCAACCCGAGCGCAAAGAGCGCCCCGGCCAGCGCGAACAACGGAAAACCCCAGCGCTGCTCCTTGGGAAGCAGCGCCGGCTCAATAAACTTCCAACATTGATAGAAGATGACCGGCAGGCTCGCCAGGATCGCCGCCAAAAATGACACTTTGATCGAGGCGAACAGGGCTTCCGTTGGTCCGTAGAATACCAATTGGTTGGGAAACGGACGATTCAACCAGGCGACCATCTCGCTGGAAAAAGCAAAGGACACCATCAGGGCCACGAGCATCGTGGCCCCGATGATGATCACACGCTTCTTGATGGTCTGGATATGTGCGGCAAGGGGATTGAGGATCTGTGCCATGACTCCGGTTCCGGTTGCTGGCTGACCTCAGCCCCACAACGATGCTCCTCAATGTGGAGCGGCCTGCAGTTCCTGGTCTCGATAGACACGAATCAGCTCGGCCATCTTGTCTTTCTTCGCCAACTTCTCTTTGTGCAACTGCTTCTTCGACTGCTCTTCGTCCGAAGTGAGGACGTGGCGCTTCTGCAATTGGATCAATTCCAGGTCAAGACGGTGATGAGACTCTTCCAGTGCACGGAATTGGTGACTGGACTGGCGCAGCCGTTCCGCAATCACACTCTCTGTCAGCATGTCGCACCTCCTGGTTATGAGATTACTGCAGCGGGCCGAGACGTCCTCCCTCAAGAGCGACTTCCTCTGTCAATCGAGCAGACTCCGACACAATCGGGTTCAGTTCCATCAGTAACGCATCTTCTATAGGATTGGTGTAGTAGGTTGGTCGGGTCGACACGTCACGAAATCCAAGACTACGGTAGAGTGCGTGCGCGGCCTGGTTCGAGGCCCGCACTTCAAGCAGGGCGCGCACGGCCGTCTGTACAACCCCTACCTCTAAGGCCCGTGAAACCAAGGATTTTGCGATGCCCTTGTGCCGCATCGACTCGATGACCGCCAGGTTCATCAGCCGTACTTCCTCAAAGACGACCCAGAAACAGAGATATCCGATAATTGGGACGGCACCACTTTCGCCCGGCGTGACCTGCTTGGCCAACAAAAAATGCGCGAAAGGATTGCCGCTCAGTTCGGCTTCTAACATTTTGCGCGTCCAGGGAGACGAGAAGCAAGCTTCTTCGATCTGCAGAATGTCCGGCAGCGCCTCGACGGTCGCCGGCTCGATGATCCACTCCCCAATCTTCATGCGCCGTCTCGCTTCCCGCCCCTGCCTTTTCCTCGCGTAGCCTGCGTACCCCCAGACGGAGTCCTACCCGCCGCCGCACGCGCAGTCATTTTTTTTGCGACGCGTTCCTGACGCAGAGCCACGGGTGACATACCACCAGACTCCTCATATTTCAGCTCTGCTGCGGTGCGCTGCACATAGAGCGGACTGATGCCAATTCCTGCATGCTCACCGCGCCGGAGCCGCTCTATACCCGCCAACCCGACCGAGACTGCTGAAGGCTTCATGGCAGAGTCGGGCACCTCGGTCACCGTAATCGTGTGAGATATCGAGGCACGAATAGCCAGGGCTTCCGTCGTCCAGCCTTCCCCAAATAGGAGAGCCGATTCTGTGAGCCTGCTCCCCAACATGACGGGCGTGCCCACCTGCTCCGAGACCACTCGCTCCAACCGACCCTCGCCGGTCCAGCGAAACTGTGCCCAGTAGAGCTCCCCGCGCCGACTGTTGAGAACGGGACAGAGGAGCATCGAGGTGCCCCGAAGATTCCAGGCCAGACCTTCAAGTGTCGGCACCACTGCCAACGGCAGCTGACTGATCGTCCGGAACCCGAGGAGCGTCGCCAGGCCGACGCGAAGTCCCGTAAAGGACCCCGGGCCGATCGACACGACAAGACCGTCCAATTGCTTGAGCGTGAGACCCGTCTCACGAAACAACCGATCGATCGTGGGCAGCAACAGCTTGGCATGCGACCCGGCCGCATCCTGCTCATGACAGGCCAGCACGCGCGAGTCTTCGAGAATCGCCACACTCTGCCACGACGTTGCTGTTTCAACTGCTAGGACTTTCATCGGAGGGAAACCTGCGGAAGGTCGGTGGCAAGAAGTGGTTGATTCGGAATCATCTCGTGAAACGTGACCTGCACGCTTCCCTTCCCGTTGCCATCTTCCAACGAAATCTTAAACGGTCGCAACAACCGCCCTGCGCTTGCCGTACCCGTCGCTTCACCCTCGCCGATTGCACGGAAGTCCTCGTACTGAATCGTCGCTTCCACGGCACCGGACTCCGTGAGCCGATCTTCCCGCACGACGAGCCATGTCTGCCGCTCAAACCACAGGCGCCGGCGTACGACTTGCGCGGCGTTGGAAGAAGGCCCGGACACATCCAGGCGATCACGATCCCCGTCAGTCACAAGGACCGCCGTCTCGTCCTTCGCGATCATGCCGGTACCCAACAGACCACCCATCGCCCAGACGCTCAATTGAAAGGGCCTGGCCAGCTTTCCCATCTCGCTCATGTCGGAAGGGCTACCGGAGAGAACACGGCCCATCGTCGGCAACCGCAACGTAAACTGATCGCCCGTCTGCATGAATTCGAAGAGTTCGCTACCGATTGCGGTGAATCCGCGCAGGCGCATAGCGTCAGGACGACGATAATACAAAGCCCCCTCTACCCGTGACGCGATCGGGATGATCCCGCCCCGCACCTTCGCGCTGAAGAGACCCTTCATCGTCTGAATCGCGGCTTCCCGCTGACTCAGTAACGCCGTCAACTCCTCCACCGTCGCCTGCTTGAGCCCAACCTCCTCGCGCAGCGGGACAGCCGCACAGTTGGAAAACAGAGGGACTACGAGGCAACACAGCAGCAAGAGAGCCCAGCGACGCCCACGATTCTCTCCTCTGACACCGGCTCCTCGCCTGAATGGGCCTGTCAGGCGAGTCTCGACGCGATTCGTCCAACGAGCACAGCCGACGAGGTAATCGATACGCCTTGGGGCAACGGGAGTCGGCGGGTGAGACCATACTCGTTGCGCTTGCACAACGGCTCGCCCATCTGTTCCACTTTTATGCCAGAACCACATCGAGTGCCTCTCCCACTTCCTTGATCCCGATCAATTCAATCCCATTGATAGGCTCCAGCTTGGCCAAGTTCCGTTCCGGCAACAGACAACGTGTGAATCCCATTTTTGCCGCTTCACGAATCCGCATTTCCGCCTGACTGATCGCGCGCACTTCACCGCCGAGCCCC
>JANOMG010000183.1:0-1984 GCA_031420175.1 Nitrospira sp. | reverse complement strand
CTCCTCCAGCGCGAGGCCCATATCTTTGACGAAATGCTCGACGAAAAATCCCGGGTCGAAGTTCCGTTGCAGCATACGAGGCGCGAGATGATCCAGGGTCCAACAGGCGGCAGCTCCGCCACGGATGGAGTCCAGCATCTTGTTCAGATCGAGCCCCGCCTTGGAGCCATAGAGCAGACTCTCGCAGACACCGATCATCGTGCCGGCGATCACGATCTGGTTACAGAGTTTCGCTTGTTGCCCGGTGCCGGGCCCTCCCTGATGTACGATCTTTTTCCCTAATAGCTCGAAGAGCGGCATCACGGCTCGCACGGTTTCGTTGCCGCCTCCCACCATGATCGAGAGGGTGGCGTTGCGCGCACCGACGTCGCCACCGGATACCGGGGCATCGATCGCTGAGAGCCCCTTGGCCGTCGCCCGTTCGGCGACTTCGCGGCTGAGGGCCGGGTCCGTCGTCGTCATATCGACGAGCAAGGTGCCGGGTTGTGCGCCGACGAGGATTCCATCCTCGCCGAAATAGACGGTCCGCACATCCTGGGGAAATCCCACCATCGTGAACAGCAGATCCGATTCAGCGGCGACTGCGCTCGGATTCTCGGCCCACGTTGCGCCGAGGCCCAGCAGCAGTTTGGCTTTGGATTTCGTGCGGCTGTGCAGGGTCACACGATATCCCGCTTTGAGCAGATGGCCGCACATTGACGATCCCATCACGCCGATGCCGATCCAGCCGATTCTGGTGTGTGATGGAGTACACATTTGTGAAGCCTTCGTCATTGGGGCGTTGCCTCATCGAGTAGCGGAGTGATTGTGTCGGCCACAGCCTGCACCACCCCTTCACGTTCTCCCGCAACTTTGACTCCCTGGAAACTCAGATAGTACCCACCGTGGCTCGGCGCTTGGACTGTCGCGTGGAGTTCGATGCGTGTGCCGTCTTCCACGTCGGGATCTTTGACCGTCGGGAGACCGCAGCGGCCAAACGACGCCACATTGATCGAAGCCGTCTCGTCTTCCAAATAGAAGAGGTAGGCGCCGTAACAGGTGGTGCCGGCCGGCAGCGTATAGGGATCGAGGGGCTGCACATTTCGAACGGTGCCTTGCAGTATCACCTGTCGAAGGTGGAAACGACTGGGTTCCTCCAGGATCTCGCGAACTGTGATGGGGTCTGCCGCGAGAGTAGCGGATGGCAGTGCAGTCCAGCCCAACCAAACGGTGATGAAGATCGAACCCACTATCATGTGTTTGTCGAACCATTCGATGGTCATAGGCGGTGCATTCTACCATTCTTGCCATCGTGGTTCGCACTCGCTGTGATGATTTCTGCGAGCGAGACAATCTCTTTCACAGCGGCGGCACAGTCGGTATAATCCGCGGCATCTTTCAGGAGGACTGACCATGAGTGTGAACGACCGACAACTTGGTACCTATGTGACAGAGATCCGCCCACGGTTTGAAGATCTGCTTGGTCAGATGGTGGAGATTCCTTCGATCAGCATGGATCCGGCCAATGCACCAGACATTCGGCGCATGGCGGACTTTGCGCGGCAGGTCCTCACGGACCTGGGGGCTGAGGCTCAGATTGTGGAGACCGGCGGCTATCCGATCGTGTCCGGCGGCTGGATGACCGGAGCCCATCATCCTACGGTCACCATCTATAACCATATGGATGTGCAACCGGCGCAGGAGCCGGAATGGAAGCAGGCGCCGTTTGCATTCAAGAACGAGAATGGACTGTATCATGGCCGTGGCGCGACGGATGATAAGGGGCCGGCACTCTCGGCCCTGTTCGGCGCGAGGTACGCGATCGAGCAAGGAGTCCCGATCAACGTTCGATTTCTCTGGGAGCTGGAAGAGGAAATCGGGAGTCCGAATTTTGCGGCGGGATTAAAGAATCGAACGGCGATTCCTCGGCCGGACTCCGTCGTGGTGTCGGACACGATCTGGCTCGCGAAAGGAAAGCCAGCCATGCCCTATGGTCTGCGCGGTC
>JANOMG010000182.1:0-1714 GCA_031420175.1 Nitrospira sp. | reverse complement strand
CGATGGATGACAAGAAACTCCCTGGTATCGCAGCCGAAGATATCGGCGCCTGTGCGCTCGGCATCTTCAAGAAGGGCCGTGAGTATATCGGTAAGACGGTCGGCATCGCAGGTGAGCACCTGACCGGCCAGCAGATGGCTGCCGCGCTGGCCAAGGCGCTAGGCCACACGGTGCGCTATCACGCCGTGACGCCGGAGATGTATCGTAGACTTGGATTCCCCGGCGCCGAGGATCTCGGCAACATGTTCCAATTCAATTGCGATTTCGAATCGGTCTTCTGCGGGGCGCGCACGATCGACGTGGCGCGCTCATTGAACCCCGCATTACAGACGTTTGACCAGTGGCTGTCCCGGAACAAGAGCCGTATTCCGCTCGCGTAACACCTCCCGTATTCCACGGTGCCAGTCGATGCCACGCCGTCCGAGCACGACGGCGGGGCTGCACCATCCTGCCCGGGCTGTGAGTTTCTCGAAATACGTAGGTCCGGCCTCTCTTTGACGTTATATTTTTCTTGAGGCTATCGTATCCGGCTCCCATCAGTCGTCGATCCAGAGTGAAGCCTGATGAGGAGCGATCGGCAACCCTTTCTGAGTGGGTGTGTCCTCTGTCTGCGCCGAGGAACAATGGAGAGGCTATCGGCATGATTATCGCTCCATTACCTGACAATGAGCAGCAACGCATCGAAACCCTGCTTCAATACGCAGTACTGGATAGTGATTCGGAACAGGCCTTCGACGACTTGGTTCGTCTTGCCTCCAGGATTTGCGGGGTCCCCATTGCGTGGATCAGCCTGGTAGATGCATGCCGCCAGTGGTTCAAGGCCAAAGTGGGAGTGGAGATATCGGAAACGCCCCGCGATATCGCCTTTTGTTCTCATGCCATCCTCCAACCCGATATGATGGTCGTGCCGGATGCCACGAAGGACGACCGCTTTATGGACAATCCCCTCGTGACCATGAGTCCGAACATTCGCTTCTATGCGGGTATGCCTCTGATCACGCCAGCGGGCTTCGCGCTTGGCACCCTCTGTGTGATTGATCGCGTGCCCAGGCAGTTGACCCCTAGCCAAACAGATGCCTTAGGCATCTTGGGTCATCAGATCGTAAGCCAACTTGAGCTTCGCCTGAGGACACTCGAATTGGAACGGAGCATCGCAGCCCTTGGGCAGGCTGAACAGGAACAACAAGAACTGATATTCGCAATCGATCATGGCTTCGAGGGAATGGCTCTATTAGACGAGGCCGGCTGCTACACCTATATGAACCACTCGTATGCCGCTATGTGCGGGTATGAACCTGGTGAACTCATCGGACAATCCTGGAAGACACTGTATTCCCAAGAGATGGCCGAAACAATCGAACAGCAATATTTTCCCATTCTCATGACACACCAACGGTGGTGCGGAGAAGTGATTGGGCAAACACGTTCCGGCGGGGAGTTCTCTGCCGAGATCTCGCTGACGATACTTCCCGGGGCCCGCAAAGGGAAACAGTGGCTGCTGTGCACCTGTCGCGATGTGACTGAAGCCAAACGGGTGGCTGCGCAAATCAAGGAGCATGAAGCGCGCGTTCAGGCGATCGTGCAAGGGGCACTCGATGCCATGGTTACGATGGATAGGCACGGGACCGTCGTCGAGTGGAACGCTCAAGCAGAGGGGATCTTCGGGTTCACCCGCAAGGAAGCCGTAGGGAAACTGCTCGCCGATTTGATCGTT
>JANOMG010000181.1:0-12976 GCA_031420175.1 Nitrospira sp. | reverse complement strand
AAGCAGCCCACGCCGCCTATCCAGCCGTCGTAGGCGTATCCCGCGAGAAACGGCAGCGCCAGTCCGGACAGGACGATGGGGACGTACCAGCGGTGCTGCCACATCACCACACGATCTTCCCGCAGCCAGGGTGCGTATCGTTCGGTCTTGTGCGGGCTTTTCGTGAAGAGCCAGCCGCAGTGGCTGTACCAGAATCCTCTCGTCGCGTTGTAGGGATCCTCCTCCTGGTCCACGCGCGCATGGTGCCGCGTATGATCGGCGCCCCATTTCAGCGCCGAGTTCTCCAACGCCCAGCCGCCCGCGACCAGGAGCGCCGCCTTGACCCAGTTGGGACATCGGAAGCTGCGATGGGAAATCATCCGGTGGTACCCCACGGTGATCCCCAGTCCGCTGATGAGATAGAGGATACCGCCCACGGCCCAGTCCAGCCGCGTATAGCCATGGACATAGCCGAAGAGCGGCACCCCGATGAGGGCCGCCAACGTGACCAGCGAGAACAGCGCTGACGTCGGGATATCCCACGCTCTTCGACCGTTCTCTGCGGCAGCATTCAGGTGATGGCTCATAGTCGAACCCTCCTCATCCTTCGGACGGCGCCGGCTCCAGCGCGCTGATCGTCGGTTCATACAGGATCTGAATCGTATTCCCGTCCGGATCGGCCAGATAGAACGAATGGCTGCCGTCCCGATGGCGTTTCGATGAGAAGCAACGCCTGATGCAGCATCAGCCGCTCGCCCTCTTCCCTCCATCGACAAAGATCACCGTTCGAGGATACGGTCGCTTGAACGCACAGATCCCGCTTACACGGTCGGTGACGACCGTGGTCACACCAGCCCTCCGAGCGCTCAACATAAGCGGAACCACTTTTCCCACCTGCTCATGCAGGAGATCGCCAGCATACGTTGTCTCATTGTCTTGCTCAGGCAAGGGGCTCCGGTTGGGATAAAGGGATATGGGGACAACGGGGTAGCGGATACCCCGTTATCCCGTTGTCCCTCTACCCCGCCGATTGCCCATCACCCCACACCCATCACCTATGGTTAGTACAGGATTCCCAGATACGCGCCCGCCGTGCCGTAGCTGTTCACGGTGTTGGTTTGATTGGACGCCAAGTGATAGCGTGCATCAATTCCAAGGTTGAGCGGCCCCCAGAAGTTGTATTCGAAACCCGCCCCGAATTGCACACCAATGTCCAGATACTGCGACTGATTCGACGGCGGGCTGATCACGTGGAAATCCAGTCCGACTGGAATGACCCAGGGCCGGAACTTGCTCCCCTCCATGAATTTGAGCTTCGGCGCGATATCCACCGTTAGCATGGTCATTTGAACTTTATTGGTCCCTGCTGCCACGCCAGCCACAGTCGGTACAGCTTGCGTGACGGTGTTGGAATTCCACCTCTTGAACTCCACCCCGAGTTCTCCCAGCAACGACATGCCTTTGATTCCCAGAAAATCCTTGTGCATCAGGAGATCCAAACCCCCGCCGACGTAGTACCCAGCCGTACTGTCGTTGCTTCGGCCGCCATTGCTATACACATCTGTAAATACCTCGCCAGACCGATTACTATTCATCCCGGCAGCGCCGCCCCGGAAGAACACCTGGTTACCGGCGCCGATGCCCTCGTCAGCCGAAGCCGGCCACGCACCACAAACAGCGAGCCCCCCGGCGATCGCAACCGCGGCACACCACACTCCAATGTTCCGTTTTCTCGTCCATACCTGCATCATGTCCCCCTCCTTGGTTTGTCCCATGAGAGCCTGGCTGGCTCTCCGGCTGGCTTACCGTCTTGCACTCGCCGGCCCGAGACATGAGCAGCGTAAGCATGTGGTTCACTCCCCTGAACATAGCGGTCATTCCTCTTCTCTTGTCACGACCACGATCCTCGAACGCACGGGTTACAGCGTTGATCTGGTTCGTCTCGTTGATCTCGTTCAACCAGAAAAACCAAACACACGAGAGAAAGCAGCTGACCCTCGCGCTTCACACTCTTGCCATCAGCCACACGCTCTTATCCCCAACGAGATACGCTTCACGGCATTCTAAGATTCGGGCACCACTCCACTTCAGCTTGTATCGCAATCGCCTTTAATTGAGCGCGAATGGACGGGGCGCCGATCTCCCGCACGACTTGCAGGCAGCGCGTACAGATGAACTGACAATGGGAGACGCAGGCGCGATCCGGGCAACTGCCCGCATCACCGATCCTCGCGGCTTGACGCGCGCAATGGGCCTGGGGGTTGAGATCAGCCAGGCTTTCGCGGTAACACCTCAGCGCGCTCAAAAACTTCGTCAGACCTTTGATCGGTCGCTCATCAATCGACACCTGGACATCCGGAAGCTCGGCCGCCGCGCCGATCAGTCGCTCCACGAGGTCGAACGACAGAGACAGATCCGGAAAGATTGCGACGTACGTCGGCGTCTGGCCCTCCGTCTCAGTTCGAAACATCGGAGCCGAGCGGGCCACGCTGAGCACAAGGGGCAACGTCTCAGACTCGGACTGGGGAATCCGCAGGACCAAACGCATGGCTCACCCTTTCCTCTTCGACGAATTCCACCGCAGCAGCGCGGCAGATCCGAAGTACGCACACGCATCCTTGAGATTGGAAAACATCTTCTTGAACGGCCCCATCTCCCGATTCGTCACGTACTGCAACGTAAGGATGATCCGTTCTTCTCCTTTCCCCAGGGGCGTGACAGCATGCCAGAGTTTGTCGCCGTTGAAGAGCACGACCGTCCCGGGGTCCATGGGAATCCGCGTTTCCCTGATTTCTTCGGTCTCTCCGTGCTTCCGGACGCGGGCCACCAGTCGGCAGTGTTCCGATCGCTCAACCAGGCCGATCAACACTGTGCACCGTTTCCCTTTGTAGTAGGACGTATCGTAATGAAAGCCGATGTGATCGCCGGGTTGCTGGTAGTAGTAGAGGGCGCACGAATGGGGATCGTCTTCGGGACAGAGCATGAGGGGAGCATCCACAAGCCGGCTCAGGAACATGAGCAGGGCCGGCGAGCGATAGAGGGAGAGGATGGCCGGCGCCTGGCTCAGAATCGAGTAGAAACCGACGCTGCCTCCCTTCTTGTGGCCGGGAACGTAATTCCGATTCACATCGGGCGTCAGCACATCCACCTCGCGGAGCAACTGATCGACCACGGGCTGAGTGAGAAAGCGATCCAGCACGACAAACTCACTCTGATCGCGGTAGCAACGGCGCGTTTCCTTGAGATCCACCCCCTCAATGGCTTGTTCGACCCCCTCTTCGATGCTGAGCTTAAGATGCCGCCGCATCATCCCTCCTGATCGGAACAATCCACGCCTTTTCTCAATACCACGGACTGCCTCTTTCATGGACTCATCGTCGCCTGAGCCGGGCACTCACCGGGCGTCATATACAATAAATAGTTCCCCATCCCATGGTTGGGCTGGGGATCGTGGAGGGGGCGGTGATGCACCATCACCACCTCGTAGGCATCGTGGGTGTTCACTCCGAACCCCTGGGCGCTGTGATAAATCTGATGCGGCAGGAACGATAAAAAGGCTCCATCGGACGCCACGTCGGGAACCGTTCGGAGGAGCGTCCGCTGTGCCGTCCTGTTCTCCAGCGCGATCAGCAGTACTTGGTCGTGCCCGTGCGGGTAGGCAAACTTCACGCAGCCATCCATTCTGAACGTGAGCGGAACCTTATCCACCTGTACCCCGGGCCGCACCTCAATCCCCTCATCGGTTTCGTCTGCGCGTCGTTTTGGAAATTGGCTGTAACAGACCGTATTCACACCGACCTGGTAGACATCCAACGCCTGCACGGCAATACCCTTGGGCGCCATCTCCATCGTGAAGCTGGCCATGACATCCTTCGTGGGAGGCACACCGTGGTAGAACGCGACGATGGCCATGAGTTTCTGCCCCTTGGCGAGTTTCACCCCATACCCGACGGGAAACCGCGCCTCAGTCATCTCCAGACCAGCGCCGGCGAAAAACAACGGCTCGCCCGGGCACGAGACACTGTCTTTGTCCTGGTTGATGAGCAGGATGTGGTGAAGATACTGGCGCGGCAGGTCAACGCCGTCCTTCGTAAACACCCTCGATTGATACCCGACTAGTGTCATATCCTCCGGCAATCCAAACACATGTTTCGGCAGGCTGGCCGCCAGCTCACCATCGTGTCCGGACGGCAAGTCTACCGGCCCGAACGTCACTGTCACACGGTTACCCTCATACGTGACAGTGGTCTTGGGTTGCGCCAAGAGTTGGGGCACCTCATGCGCACTGTGCGTACCACCTGCTAGCGCAGTGCCCGTCAGAACGAGAGCGAGGCCACAGGCAACCGGCACCGACAGTACGCCGACCCGAGCCATCAGCTTGGTGAATAAATGCTTCACAGTTTCCTTCCCTTACGGCACAAGGTGCGACACCTTCGTGCCTGCCGTTTCCTGCGCATCCTTCGCGCAGCGGAATCCCATCCAGTTGATCTTCGTATTGGGATCGGTCCCGTTCCGCATGGCCACACGCATCGTCGTGGTGCTGTCCATCCATCCACCGCCACGGAAGGCTTTCTGCGTACCGACCTCAGGGCCTTTGGGGTTCCGATCCGGCGCCGTGGCGTAATAATCCTGGTCGTACCAATCGGACACCCATTCAGACACGTTCCCGATTGTCTGATACAGGCCAAAGGGGCTTACGGCATTCTCATACTTATCGACCGAAATAATCGGGGGATAGAGCAAGAGCCGCTCTGGACGATCCCGCACCGGACCTGAGAGGCCGGTTCTTCCGAAATTCGCCCGGCTCGGTCCCGCATATTCCTTACCCCAAGGGAAGAGCCGCCCGTCCACTCCGCGCGCCGCTTTCTCCCATTCCGCTTCGGTCGGCAACCGCTTCCCTTCCCACTTGCAGAAGGCATCGGCGTCATACCAGGAGACGTGCATGATGGGATGGTGCGCCATCGCTGCCTGGAAATTTCCACCCTCATACCGCCAATCCACTTGTGGCGGGCGGTTCGTCGCGAGCACGAACTTGAGATACTCCAGCGCCGTCACTTCGTACTTGCCGATCTCGAAGGCATCCAGATAGACGCGCCGCTGCGGAATCTCACCGCGATAGGCGAGCCGGTCCGTTTTTTTATCGCTGCCCATCACAAACTCGCCGGCCGGCACGAGGACCATGTCGTTCTTGGCTTTCCATTTGGCCACCCGTTCTGCCGCAAGCTGTTTGCCAGCCTCGGTCCACTCCATCGTCACGTCCTGCGTATCGAGCCCCCAGGCGACGTTCGCAATCACCAGGGCCACCGCCGTGGCGATGATCGCATTCACCACCCGATTGACCGTCACCAATCTTTCCACTTGCACCTCACTCATAACCGGCCTCCTTTGTTGCCCAGGCTAACGGCGCGAGGCAAGAGGCGAGGGGGAGACAGACTCACCCCCCTCGCCTTTCGCCTCTAGCCCCTTGCCCAATGCTGATTTCGCACATCGCAATCCCGTCAAATAACTTCTGCGGTCCGGCGTGCCGCCATTCCTCCCGGCAGATCGCGCGACCTCCGGATCTTCGTTCCAGGAGCCCCCACGGAACACTTTGAGTTCGCCGGTAGCCGGCCCCGTCGGATTGTCAGGCAGGCTGCTCCGGTAGTACTCGGGATCGAACCAATCCGACACCCACTCACTAACGTTGCCGGCCATTTGATGGACACCGTAGGGGCTGACACCCTTGTCGTACCGGTTCACATTGGCCAGTGGAGGATACTTGAACCCACGCTTCGACCCGGAATGTGCGATATTACTTTTCATCCACCCGGCCGGCTCGTTCCCCCAGGGAAACACCCGGCCATCCTCGCCTCGCGCGGCCTTTTCCCACTCCGCTTCGGTCGGCAGACGTTTTCCCACCCACCGGCAATAGGCTGTGGCTTCTTCCCAACTCACCCCGATCACCGGATGCGAGGCCATCTTTTCGAGAAAGGGATCCTGCATCCAAAACTCCGGCCAGGCTGCCCCTGTCGCCAACACAAATCGAAGGTAATGCACGTTGGTGACTTCATACCGGTCGATCTCGAAGGCATCGAGGAAGACTGGCCGCTGCGGCAATTCTTGAGGACCGGCTGCGCGATCCACCTTGGGATTGCTGCCCATCAAGAAGGGTCCTCCCGGCACAGAGACCATGCCTTCGGGGACCTCCAGCAACGCCAGCCGTTCCAACTCCCAGGGTTGCGCCCAGGGATCGTGCTTAGGGCTCAAATGATCGGCGTAGGCGATACCCAGGCAAGAGGCGAGAGGCAAAAGGCAAGAGGCGAACAAGAACAGCGCTCGCTGCCATCCGTTCTCACAGATTCCGCCTCGTTGCTTCATGCCTACCCTCTCGCCCCTAGCCTCTAGCCCATCTGTATGTCTGCGTTTCCAGCGTCGAAACGATCGACTCTTGTCCTTCGTCTAAGAAAACGGGGGAGCCACACCTTGCGCGCAGCTCCCCCGTCTTGACCGAGACTATTCCGCTGTCGACTACTTCATCGCCGTCGGAATAGCACGAGGCTCTGGCTGCACATCCGCACGCTTGGCGCCCATTCCTTGAGCGCTCAGCGGTTGGATCCGTGAGTCGCCGGCAGGCAACACGCGGAGGTAGCCCCATTGTCCTGACTGCGAGTAGGGCAGCCGCGCATTGGACCACACGAAGTCTCCCACCTGATGATACGGGCCGCCCGCACCGCCACGGATGAAGACATCAAGGGTCTCGGACCCGGCATACTCCACCACGCTGATCATGTCGGCGCCGGGCATGTAGGGCTCGATCGGCCATTCATGGCCTTCGACCGTGAACATCCCGTTCTGTTCGCTGTTCGCGCCGATCACATGGATGCGAACCGCGTCACCGGCATGCGCCTCGATCAGAGGCGTGACCGGATCTTCAGGCTTGTCCACCACGCAGGGCTGGAAAATCTTGCCCAGCGAGCAGCCTTGCTCCTCACGGAACTTGTACGGTTCCGCGCGATAGTTGACTGACGTCAACCCGGCCACGTTCTGCACGTAGGGCATGAACGCGGTCCCGATGATGTTGTCCTCATCCTGGAAGAAGAGGGCCACGTCTCGGTAATTCCGCTTCCCGACGTTCTCCGGCAGGCTGGCATCGACAATGACGTCAGCACGCCACGAATTCTTCTGCGAGATATCGGCCCCCGTGACAGGGTCCCGATACTGGGAGCCCTTCGCGCCAATGATGACCGCGCCGTACAATCCGTTGCGCGGATTCACGACGATGTTGCCACCGTCCCACACCAGCGACGTCGTCTCCTTATTCGCCGGATGCGCGTAGTAGGTGTAGGTGCGGCTCTCGCCCGGGGCAATCGTCTGATCGCCGGTGTTGTTCCCGACGTTCAGGCCCTGGCTGTCTCTCGGATCGAAGGCCAGGCCAGGCGCAAAGAATGACGCCCGGCTCGCCTTCATCTTGTTCTTCAGATGGACCTTGATGCAGTCGCCAAGATTGGCACGCAACGTGAGCGGATTCGGCATCACATTGCCCGCCACCGTGGTCGCTTCTTCTTCCAGCGCGAAGATCTTGCCTTCCGGCACGGTCATTTCGATCTTGCGCTCGAAGTCGACCTCAATCACATCCGGCGCCTTCGGGTTGAGCTTCAACGGACGGTCCAACGACACGACGTTGAAGTTCTTCACCGGAGCATCGGCCGGACAGACTGAACTTGGCGTGGCCGGAATCCCGAGAGGATTCGTTCCCCTGGGCAATGGCTTCAGGTCCGCCGTTTCCTTGTCGAGCACACGGATGATGCCCCATCCACCTTCGGCGAAGTGTGACGTTCTGCCGTTGAAGTGAATGTAGTCGCCCGGCATACCCTGGAATCCGCCTGCCTTGGTCACGAGGTCATACCGTTCGGCGATCCCGACGTGAATCGAGTTCTTCCGATTGGCATCAGCCGCATACCGTTCCGTAAGGAAGGTATGGCCTGAAATGGTCCAGACGTGGGATTCGTTCATGAGCTGGTGCAACAGACGGAACACCATGGTGTCCCCTGTGTACGCCCGCAAGAGCGGCGTGCCAGGATCGCCATGGATCGCGCTGCTGAACAGCTTTGACGTATCCGGATTGTTGGACAAGCGTTGTGCAAACGGTGCCGCGCGGAAGTTGAAGCCGCTGCCCGTCGTATGCGTGCCGCCGTTGATGTACTTGTTCGGCGCCGCCAGGATCTTTTCCGGCATCTGGAAGGAAATGGTCTTGCCGGCTTCCAGCGCCACTTCGATGGGCTGCCCTGGGGGGTTGCCCGCCTCAATGGTGTTCACCGTGTGCGGAACGGTGTCGTGGATCGACACCATCAACTCACGGAAACTCCCGCTGACGCCGGCCCCGATCGGCTCGTTGCTGTGAATATCGGCAATAGGACCGCTGTACACCAACTTGCCGTTCTTCGGGTCGTGATAGGTGGACCCGAACGGTTCCACGATCGTCACGCCGAACCCGCCATGCGGCCAGGTCGTCGCGCCGAATGCATGGTCATGCCAGAATACAGTTCCCAAATCGACATCCACCCACCATCGATAGCGCACGAACTCCGGCGACGCGATATCGCCTGCCGGGTGGCTATTCTTCAACGGCTTGAAAAATGTCACCACCTCGCCCTTGATGTCCTTGATACGGGCCACTTCCTGACAGCTCTTGTCCCGTGGCAATGAGGCCGTTGGATCGTTGCCCTTCTCCAAACAGTCCATCCCGACCATCAACTCAGTGTTTTCATGGAACTTCATCGCACCGGGCGCCATCTGGATCTTGATGGAGGTCGCACCGGCTTTCACCGCATCCGTGAGTTTCGCCACCATCGGCGCAGGCAATCCGTGCTTCTTGGACTTGCCCCACATCGTGAACGGCCTGACCGACATTTCATACTCGAACCCGGAGATCACGCCATCCGAATTCCCCGTGTCGAACTGGAAGAAGTGGGGATGGATGTTGATCTTGGACGACTGGAAATTCGTGTAATCATCGTCGTCCCACTCGCTCGTCAACAACAGATCCACGCAATCGTACACGTTGGCGCGAATGACCGCGGGCAGCTTGAGGTCGTCATTCGCCCTAGTCAAACGTTCTTCTTCGTGCAACACATAGATCAAGCCGTCCTTGTCGACCATGGCCGGCTCTTTCCCCTGCTTCTTGGCCAGGGTAATCGGCATACGGACGAAGTGAATGTTGTAGAGCTTCTGATTAGCGTTGTCAGGGCAGAGACTCCATCGGCCCTGCTCGCCCGGCTTCGCGGGTTCAGAGGTCCGTTCACCATTCGCATCCTGATGGATCGGTTCCAACCAGGGAGCGCCGCTGTGGTTGGTTGAGAACGGCACCCGCTTGCCGAAATGCGGCTTAAACAGCGGCCAGGACATCTTGGCCGTCGTCGGGTCAAAGAGAATCGCTGGTCTGGTGCTGTCATCCCACTTCGCTACCGCTGGGTACTTCGGATTCTTGGCAGTGCTTTCCCGTTCACCGACGGCCACATTGCCGTTCCACTTCCAATCCCACACGGTCGCATCGTAGGCCATGATCTGGCCCTTTTCGTCGTTCGTGAAACCGGGCTGACCCTGCGCCGGGACAAACATTTCGACCCAATCTTTGATATTGACGACGATTGGATCGGACTTCCAGTTGGTCTTCTGACTCTTATCGACAATCTTGAAGGTCTTGCCGAACCAATCGACGGTCGTCCCGATCAGCTTGTCGGACGACACACCGAGCTTCATGCGGCCTTGCCGATCCGGCAATTCCCGCATGTCCGGCATCGTATCGGTATGACCCGCGCCGACTTGTAGCGTGTTGTAAAACCGGCCGTAGCCCCACATCCCCGCCACATAATGGTGCGCAACGTGGCAGTGGAAGAGGAATTCACCGGCCAGGTGCTGGCAGCCACCGCCGCCACATTCAGGCTCAAGGTCCAAGGCTTCAGCCGGACCGATCACTTCGACGTCCACACGATCGGACTTGGTCCGGACGACCGGATACTTCACCGGGCCGTCCTGACCCATCGCCCACATGTTGTTCGGCTCGGTGCCCGGGCTCCGCTGCCAGCGGATGGATCCGCTGTGAGGATGGTGGGAGTGGAACACCTCCGACCCACCATGGACAATCCGCCACTTAACAGGCTCGCCCAGATAGCCACGCGGAATCGTCGTCGGTGGCTCGCCGAACGTGTAGGCACTGTAGGCCAATGACTCGTCCTCGAAGCCGAAGTACTCGTGTTGGAGGTGCATTTCACCGATGCCGAACGGCTCGCTGCGATAGTTCAACGCACGACCGCCCGGACGATAGGCGTCGGTCAACGGATCGCGCTGCGGCAAGAAGTCGCCCTTCTTGTTCAAGGGGCGGAAGGCTTCATCGCCGATTTCGTGATAGAAAATCACGAACTCGCGGAAGTCCGGTCCCGTCCCGTTGTCGATCATCACCTGCCAGCCGCTTCTGGTTTCTGGTGCAGTGCCGGTGCCGAGCGCATCCAGATACTTCGAACCCTTCGGCTCCACAATGAAGGCGCCGAAGAGACCCATCACGGTCAACTCACGGTCATGGCTGTAGGAGTGGAACTGCCGGACCCCCTCCTGCATCTGCGGATGGATATACCACTCGAACTCCTGCGCCTTGCCCGGAGCCACGATGGACTCAGGATTCGTCGTCAGGGCCGGTTTGCCGGTCGCACTCACGATCATGCTGGAGGCGCTGATGAACAGACTGCCCTCCTCGCTCTCCATCTGGTTGCGGAGGGTCATTTTCACGCAATCGCCCTGGTTAGCACGAAGGACCAAGGGTTGAATCATGTCGCCCTGCAACCCGGTCGACACAGCTCCCGGATCAAAGCCATCCTTGTCACGAGACGCCTTGTTCTTGGCTTCCTCGCCGCGAACCT
Organism: Nitrospira sp.; assembly: GCA_031420175.1. Taxonomy (GTDB): domain Bacteria; phylum Nitrospirota; class Nitrospiria; order Nitrospirales; family Nitrospiraceae; genus Palsa-1315. The sequence goes on along the minus strand of JANOMG010000181.1, from coordinate 2,105 downwards.
TGTCGAGATCCTGGGTCAGCGCATACATGTAACCCGGGTAGAAATCGAGCCAGCGGTTCAGCGTGATCTCGATGTTGATCATCGAGACATCGTACTGCTTGACCGGCACACCGGCCGGACACTTCCCGCCCGACGTCATCACCGGCTCGCCCTTGGACGCATCCGACATGAGCAGGAAGCTGCTGCCATCCTGGCCCATGTACTGGTGCATCATCGACATCTCGTTGAACGCCCCGGATGTCTGCTGTGCCTTGGCATCTTTCTGCGCCTGCCCTTCGAGCTTCTGCATCAGACGATGGTGCTGCATCTCCATCATTTCCGCATTGCCGGCACGACCCTCGATGGCGTTTTCCACCACCGTCTGCCCCTTCAATTGCTGAGTCCAGCCCGGCATTGCCACCGGAGTGGCATGCCCTTGATGGGACTCCTCTCCTGGTCCCGCCGCAAACAGCCCCGGTGTTGCCACCAGACTGCCGGCCAGCAGGACACTCTGCAGCATTAGCGCCAACCCCTTACGGCGCCGCCTGCGCGTTGGTTGAAACACATCACCTCTCATAGTACGGCCTCCCCTGTTATGCCCGCCTCACCAGGCGGATGGTTGAATCCAACTTACGTGCGCTATCAGCTGTGAGCGATCGGCTTCAGCGCTCGACCTTCACCTGCAAGCTGATTGCTGACGGCTGATCGCTTCCCTGCCTTGCTTCCCTTGGCCTTCGTTAGGTGCTGGTGAAGGATCCTCCTTACGGAGGAGAGGGTTATTCGGAGGCCGGTCCTAATGACCCAGACCTCCACCAGCAACGCTACGTATACGCAGCTTGCGTGCCTCAACACAGAAACCAGGAAGAATGAGCAGCTAATCCGCTCCAGTCCTTACGATTCGCATACGATGGCTCCGTGAAACTCGTCCCGCCAACCGAAGAATCTTCCACGAAACTAGACAGTCTCATCGTGCAGAAATTACAAATGCTGTAAATTCAACTAGATGGATTGTCCAATCTATTGGACATCTGTTATGGAAATGTGGGGCGGAAACGGGCAGGCACTAGAGCCCTGCGAAGAAGAAATGGGATATGAACGAACGGATTGGCGGCACAAGAAAGGCGGCTTACTGAGTCAGCAGTAGCTAGATCGAGGAGCACCAACAGGCAGGGACTGGAATGCAGTCGAAGGGGCCACCTCCCTCACGTCAGACCTCACCCACTCCATAACTACGGAGCTTGTTATAGAGGCTCGCCCGGCTGATCTTGAGGAGCTTGGCGGCCTGTGCACGATTATTCCCTGTTTGCTGGAGCGCTTGAAGAATCCGTGTATGCTCCGCCTGGCGGGTCGCTCCGCGGGCAACGGTACGGAGGTCTCGCTCTGCCGGGTCCGACCCCATTGCCACGATGTCCTTGCAATTCAACGTGGGACCAGTGGTGGTGACGACGGCCCGCTCTATATAATGCTGAAGCTCCCGCACATTGCCAGGCCATGTGGCCTGGGTGAGCGCCAGCATCACATCCGGCGAGACCTGCCGGACTGGCTGCCGGTGGCGCTTGCAGGACGCCGCCACGAAATGCTGCACCAGGAGCGGGATGTCTTCTCGCCGGTGACGGAGCGGAGGAAGAGACAACGGCAGCACCGCAAGCCGGTAGTAGAGGTCTTGCCGAAAGGTCTTGGCCTTGACGAGCTCGACAAGGTCCTTGTTCGTCGCCGACACAACCCGCACATCGATCTTGATCGGCTGATTGCCTCCGACTCGCTTGATCTCCCCCTCCTGAAGCACCCGCAGTAACTTGGATTGAAAGGTCGCGGTCGTATCGGCGATTTCGTCCAGAAAGATCGTCCCGCCATCCGCCTCTTCGAAGAGCCCACGTTTGGTCGCATGTGCGCCGGTGAAGGAGCCCTTCACATGGCCGAAGAGCTCACTCTCCAACAGCGTTTCCGGCAACGAACCGCAATCGACGACGACGAACGGTTTGTCCCGTCGATAGCTGGTCTGGTGAATCGTTTTCGCCACCAGTTCCTTCCCGGTGCCGCTCTCCCCCTGGATCAACACAGTGGCGCAACTGTCCGCCACGAGCCGGATCATCTCGAGCACTTCTCGCATCGGCGCGCTTGAGCCG
>JANOMG010000180.1:0-16743 GCA_031420175.1 Nitrospira sp. | reverse complement strand
CTCCAACAGAAGACTCAGGGCACGATTGCCGTCTACGACCTTGGTGGGGGGACCTTCGATATTTCTATCCTGAAACCCAAGAACGGTATCTTTGAAGTCCTGGCGACGAACGGCGACACGCATCTCGGAGGCGATGACTTCGACCGCCAGCTCGCAGATCTCTTCGTCAAGGAAATCCGCGAGCAACATGGCCTCGACTTGAATGCCTATCCCGACCATATGCAGGCGGTCAGACTGGAAGCCGAACGGACAAAGATTAGACTCTCCGATGAGCTGAAGACTACGGCCATACTCGACCTGCCGGAGAGCAAAGGCCGGTATTCGAGAGATCTCACGCGCGATCAACTCGAATCCCTCACTATGGAATTGGTGGAGCGCACGCTTGGGCCCTGCCGTCTCGCCTTGAAAGACGCTGGCCTCACCCCGAACGACATCGATGAGGTGGTCCTCGTCGGCGGGTCGACTCGTATGCCGCTCGTTCGGCAGCGTGTTCAGGCTCTGTTCGGCAAGGAACCCCACTGCGAACTCGACCCTGACGAAGTCGTCGCGCTCGGCGCGGCCGTCCAGGCCGACATTCTCAGTGGCGGAACGACCGATCTGTTGCTCCTCGACGTGACGCCCCTCTCTCTTGGCATCGAAACCATGGGCGGCGTGATGAGCAGCTTGATTCGACGCAACACGACCATCCCGGCCAGCGCCAAGGAAATGTTTACGACTTATGTCGACGGCCAAACCGGCGTGGATATCCATATCCTCCAAGGCGAACGTGAATTGGTGAAGGACAACCGCAGTCTGGCCCGCTTTCGGCTGAAGGTCCCCCCGCTGCCGGCTGGCGTCCCTCGTATCGAAGTCACGTTCCTCATCGATGCGAACGGAATCCTGAATGTCTCGGCACGAGATGTTCGCACCGGCGATACCCAATCACTCGCCGTGAAACCGTCGTACGGCTTGAGCGACGACGAGGTCGAACGGATGATCGGCGAATCGTACAAGTTCGCCGCAGACGACTTGAAAGCACGTCAGTTGATTGAAGCCAGAACCGAGGCTGAGGCCATCCTCATGGCCACAGAGAAAGCCCTGAAGCAAGGCGCTCACCTAGTGGAAGAGGAAGACCGGTCTTCGATCAAGGCTGCGATGGCCGCCATCAAGGTGGCTAAATCCGGAGAAGACCACAAGGCCATCCGAGCCAAGATGGCTGACCTCGAAAAAGCCACTCATCATCTTGCCGAAGTCTTGATGGACACCTCGTTGAAAGAAGCCTTGGAAAATAAGAAGCTCTCAGAAATAACGTAACGACTACTCGCACGCGCTTCACGAGCGACGAGATACTGATACGAGGAGTTCCTGATGGATCTTAAGTGGCAAGACGCGGAAGATATCGCCATTCGGTTAGTCGAAGAGCATCCTGAGACAGACCCTCTCACGGTTCGATTCACCGATATGCACGCCTGGATCGTGGCACTCCCAGATTTCAAGGACGATGTAAAGAAGTCGAACGAGAAAATTCTGGAGACGATTCAGATGGCCTGGCACGAGGAATATCAGGACTCGAAGTCTTAAACTGCGGAGCGTGACTCGCGAGAAATGCGCGACATGAACAGATGAGATTCCCACCTCGCAAGTCTCGCTCGGTTATCCTCCTGAATATTCTGCTACTGCGCCCCCTCGGGAGCTTGATCCAGCTTATAAAAATCAATCGGGTCTAACCGGCGCTGAGGCGCTTGGGTTGGTTCGCTGCCCTTGATGAAAAGCTCAACAGTGCCGGTCTGTCCTTCCTGCTCGCCATCGAGTAACCCCGTCGCTGGATCGACATTTACGAATGTCACGCCTTCCGGAATGGTGAAGAACGTCACCGGTAGCGGTTTGAGCGCCTCCTTCATGAAATTGATCCAGATGGGCAGCGCGGCATGCGCCCCCGATTCTGTCTCGCCGAGCGAACGGCGATCGTCAAAGCCCACATAGATGCCCGCCACCAAGTTCGGGGCGCCACCGATGAACCATGCGTTGATGAAGTCATTCGTCGTCCCAGTCTTCCCGGCAATCGGCCGACCAATACCTTTGGCTGCTTGCCCGGTCCCTTTCTGAATCACATCCTCCATCATGTTGGTGATCCCGTAGGCGGTTTCCTTGGAGATCACTGGCAGAGCTTGTAATTCCGCCAACTCAAGCACCTTTCCCGCGCTATCCTCTACCGACACGATCGCGTAAGGCTCCAGCCTGCTTCCCTCATTGAGTAGGACCGCATAGACTGAGGTCAGTTCCATCAGCCCCACAGAAGACGACCCTAACCCCAGCGACAGATCTGCTGCCAATGGACTGGTGATCCCGACCGTTTTAGCAAACTCGATGACATTCCTGATGCCAACCTTATCCAGCAACCGGACCGTTGCGAGATTGTACGAATGAGCCAACGCATCCCGCAAACTCACCATGCCATGGAACTTGTGGCCATAGTTTTCAGGCTTCCACGTTTTCTCCTCCAGCTCTTGCTCGTAGACAACCGGCGCATCAAGGATGACCGACGCAGGGCTCATTCCGTGATTCAGGGCCGCCGCATAGATGATCGGCTTGAAGGCAGACCCAGGCTGACGATGGGCCTGGACGGCACGATTGTATTCGCTGCGACCGAAATCGTATCCGCCAACCATGGCCCGAATAGCGCCTTTAGCCGGCTCAAGCGCAATCAACCCTCCCTCGACAAGGGGCGTCTGCTCTAGTTGTACGTGAACGATGTCGCGCTCCAGTTTCTTTACCATCACCTCGATGACATCACCGGGCTTCAGCACCTGTTTAAGGTTCGGATTGACGACGACATCTTTCGCCGTATCCGACCCAGTCAGACGGCGCTTCGCCCATGCTATATCCTCAAAGGCGAGTTTGGCCTCCATCGTGCCGACCTGCACCAGAAAATGATCCTTCGCCACTTTCGTGACGAACCCCTCACGATAGTCTCCTGTCTTGAGAATCTGGCTGGCAGTCGCTGCCGCAGCGGGCGGAGCCAGCGCATTCACATCGACCGTTCGAAGCGGACCACGCCACCCTTGACGCTTATCCAGTTCGCGCAAACCAGCCAGAAAGGCCGCTTCAGCCGCCCGCTGCATCTCCATGTTCAACGTCGTGAAAACCTTAAGCCCGCCCTTATACACCAGGGCCTCACCATACTTGGCGATCAGTATCTGCCTGACATACTCCACAAAGTAGGGCGCTGCCTGTTCACCGCCTGGACGCCTGAAATTGAGCGTCTCTGCCACCGCCTCTTCACGTTCTGCCGCGGTCAAGAACCCAGCCTCTTCCATTCGCGCCAACACGTGCTCCTGTCGCTTTTTCGCTCGGTCATAGGCCTTGAACGGCGAATAATGGTTGGGAGATTTCGGGAGACCTGCCAGAAAGGCGGTTTCCGCAATCGTGAGGGCGAAGAGGTCTTTCCCAAAATAGGTTTGGGCCGCCGAGGCGATACCGTAGGCGCCTTGCCCGAAATAGATCTGATTCAGATACAGTTCGAGAATTTTATCCTTCGTCAGAACCAATTCCATCTGGTAGGCCAAAATCAACTCACGAACTTTACGATCGAAGGTGCGCTCGGGTGAGAGGAATAGGGAGCGCGCCAACTGCTGGGTAATGGTGCTGGCCCCCTCGACCTTGCCCCCTCGACGGAGGTTGGTCCAGGCTGCACGGAGCATGCCGATGTAGTCGAGCCCCGGATGTTCAAAGAATCGGACATCCTCGACTGCAATGACCGCCCGGCGGAACCGTTCTGGAATTTCTGCCAGGGGCGTCTGGATGCGACGCTCAATGAAAAATTGACCGATACGCTGCTGATCGCTCGAATAGACCTGCGTGACTAGACTGGGCTGATAGGTCTCCAACTGATCCAATGGGGGAAGGTCATTCGCGAGGTGCCACACGAATCCACCGATGGCTAAGCCCCCTATCAAGGCCACCGCCCCTAGGCCGAGAAATGCGATCTGCCACCACCGCCACGGCCGACGTGGCTGTGGGTGTCGAGGCGCATACTGGCTAGGCATCTGACGATCCATCATAATTACGCGGGGTTACCATTTGAAATGACTCGCCTCCCTGGGAAGGAGACTGAGGCCACCATACCGTGAGGCCCATCAAAACTCAAGCCTGAGACGACGCCTCGTCACTCCCACGCATCTTCTTCCCAGCATCGCTTGTACCGAACAGCATGCCTCGGGTATACTGTCCCACGGCGCCTGGATTCCCGGGCGCTTTTTTTTGGAGCATGCAGCAATATCTATGGATCAGACAGCCCCAACAGAGTCTCCCGTCGCAGCCGATATCGCTCCTAAGGGGCGTCGTAGCGACATTCGAAATATCGCCATTATCGCCCACGTCGACCATGGTAAGACGACCTTGGTTGACGCCGTGCTCCGACAGACCCACGTCCATCGCAAGATCGACGACATGGGCGAGCGGATCATGGACTCCATGGACCAGGAGCGCGAACGCGGCATCACGATCCGAGCCAAGAACGCCAGCGTCATCTACAAGGGCGTGAAAATCAATATCGTCGACACGCCTGGCCATGCCGACTTCGGTGGTGAAGTCGAGCGGACCCTGCGCATGGTTGACGGCGTCCTCATCTTGATCGACGCAAAAGAAGGCCCCATGCCGCAAACGACCTTCGTGTTGCGGAAAGCCTTAGCGCTCGGCCACAAGGCCATCGTGGTCATCAACAAGATCGACCGGCCGGATGCGGTCATCGATGACGTGGTGAATCGGACCTTCGACTTGTTCGTCCATCTCGGTGCGACGGACGAGCAGCTCGATTTCCCCATCGTCTACACCGCCGCGATCAAAGGCACCGCAACGAACGACGTCACAAAGCCAGGCACAGACATTACGCCGCTCCTCGACACCGTCCTGGAGAAGATTCCCGCACCGGCGATCAACGCCGAGGCGCCGCTCCAGATCCTGGTCCTCTCCCTGATTCAGGACCTCTACAAAGGCAAGATGGGAGTAGGCAAAATTCAATCCGGTTCGATCGCCCGCAGACAGAATGTGGTCGTAGTCGGGAAGGATGGCGCCCAGTTCCCCGGCAAAGTTTCAGATCTCGCAGTCTATTCAGGGCTTGAACGGACAGATGTGGAACGGGCCGAGGCAGGAGAGATCGTCGCGGTGTCAGGCTTGGACCAAGTGAGCATCGGCGATACGATCGCGGACGCAGAACATCCGGTTGCACTGACCCGAGTCACGGTCGACGAGCCAACCGTCCAAATGACTTTCTCCGTAAACAATAGCCCGTTCGCCGGACGGGAAGGAAAATACCTGACCTCCCGGCACTTACGCGATCGACTCTTCAAAGAGCTCGAAACCAACGTGTCGTTACGCGCGCAAGAAACAGATAGTGCGGATAAGTTCCTCGTCGCCGGTCGCGGTGAGTTGCATCTCGGTGTCTTGATCGAACAAATGCGTCGGGAGGGCTACGAGCTGCAAGTCTCGCAGCCGGAAGTCATTGTCCACCGGGATGGGGACAAGGTCCTCGAACCCTATGAAGAGCTGACCATCCAGGTACCGGAAACCTATCAAGGCGCCGTGATTGAAGAGCTCGGCAAACGCCGCGGCGAGCTGCGCCATATGCGACTCATTCACTCCGACGCCGGACCGAGCGAAATGCATCTGGAGTACCATATCCCCACCCGTGGCATCATGGGACTCAAAAATCTCTTGGTCTCCAAAACGCGCGGCACCATCATTATGCACCATGTCTTCGCCGCCTACGAACCGGTAGAGCAGCGCGACCTCGCGGTGGCGACACACGGGTCACTCGTCGCGTGCGAAGACGGAGCCAGCACCGGCTATGCCATCTTCATGACCCAGGATCGAGGGACCATGTTCATCGGCCCTGTCGTGGAGGTCTATCGAGGGATGGTCGTCGGCGAAAACAGCCGTGACGAAGACATGGACGTGAACGTCTGTAAAGAAAAGCAACTGTCCAACATGCGTGCGTCGGGAACCGATGAGGCCTTGGTCCTCACGCCGCCACGGGAAATGGGCTTGGAGTTCGCACTCGAATATATCGGCCCGGACGAACTGATTGAGGTGACGCCGAAGAGCCTGCGTATTCGCAAAAAAATCCTCAACTCGGATGAACGCCGTAGGGCCAAGAAGTCCAGCAAATAGCCGCAGCGCCACGATGAGGATCAGAAAGAAAACTCCCAAACCCTCTGCTCGCCGTCCTCCGCTCTACTTCGTCGGCTATCGGGGGACTGCACCGGCCACCGATGAACTGAAGATCTGGTACGACCAGGAATATGGCGGACCGCTGACCATTCGCCACGAAGCGGGCTCAGCAGAGTCCTGGCATGCGACTCACGGCCCTTGGTCTGCCCATGTCGTCATGCCGTTACCGATGAGCCACGTTGCCGACGTGATGAAGCAGCTGGCCTGGGAGCACGACGTGATGGGGGCGGTCGCACCCTCCCTCGCATCCCCGCGAGACATGCCGGACATGATTCTCTTTGCCGCACGACTCGCCAGAGGTCTCACGCTCCTCACGCAAGGCACAGCCCATGACATCACCACCAACCAGTACGTCAACCCGTCGGACTGGCAGAATCATCTCCTCGCCCACTTCATCGTGAGCGATCACATCCCGATCCTGCAGGGCGACGATGAGCAGAACCATCGGAACTGTTACTACACCCTCGGCCTCAGCAAGTTCGGGGTGGATGAACTCGAAATGTTTCTCGCCCCTGGTCTCCCAGACCAGCCTATACGTGACCTCCTCCAAGAAACGGCAGACGAATTGACCAGGACCGGACAGTCGCCCAAAGTCGGAAGCCGCATCCGTGTAGGGCCCTCGAGTCAGAGTATTGAAATTACCAACCACCGCACCGCCGCACCAGCCGGTCGTATGCTCAGCTTTCGAGAAATCAGAGCTTCGTCATAGTCTTTCTGCTTTATCGAGTACTTATAGGTCGCCAGGGCCAGCCATAGGCCTTCAGGACCGTTGACAAGGTTTCAAGCCGCACGGTACAAAAATACAGACGATTGTGTCAGAGGTCGGACTAACCCCAGTGAAGGAGGCATGCATATGAGCGACGTAGCAGCAGAAATTAAAGTTGGCGATACCGCACCGGATTTTGACTTGAAAGATCAGGACCAGAAGGATGTGAAGCTGAGCGATTACCGCGGCAAGAAGAATGTCGTGCTCTGTTTCTATCCGCTGGATTGGAGCCCGGTCTGTCAGGGTGAAAATGCGTGTTTGACCAACGACTTCCCCAAGTTTCAATCGGCCAATGCGGAATTGTTCGGCATCAGCTGCGACAGCTTCTTTTCGCACAAGGCTTGGGCTGATTCCATGAAACTCAAGCATCAGCTCCTGTCGGACGTGCATCGGACCACGGCGAAGGCCTACGGCCTCTACTTTGAGCCGTTGAACTGCTCAAAGCGTGCCACCGTCATCGTGGACAAGAGCGGCAAGGTTGCTTACGCGAAGGTACAGGAAATCAAAGTGGCGCGGGAAGACAAAGACATTCTCGAGGCCCTCGCGAAGTTAAGCTAATTACGGTCAGAAGGTCCGAAAGTCGAAAGTCCTCAGGTCGAGGCTTTCAGACTTTCGGACTTTTGACGTAATAATTTTTTGACGACGAAAATGACTGGCACAGTCGAAGACGTCTGAGACGAAAGCTTTAAATAATTCGGCTGCGATCGTCGCCGACGGCCTTACCACCTGTGAGCCCTGCCAAACCTACAACCCGATCCTGGAAGAGACCGCCGCCAACAGGCATGTCCCAGGCCGCTGCCGCGAGATCAAGAAGAGCCGCACCGTCCGTTCATCGAATTCAGCACTCTTCGTTCGATAATTGTCGATCCTCTTGACTCACTCCAGACTTGTAGTAAAGCCGAGAAGCCGTGGTGGCATGAGGCACGGATCGCCCTCACCACAGCCTGTTTCGAGGCGGCGCGCATGGATGCTCCATTAGAAACCAATCGTCCGCGCTACGACCCGCAAGTCCTGCTGAACTCTCAACCGGTGATCGTGACGGTCATCGACCCCTCAAATCATACGATTCAGTTCCAGAATAACACGGGCCTCAAGAAATACGGCGATATCGCTGGGGCCTCTTGCCATGACAAGATTGTCGGGTGCGCCACACCTCGCTCATTTTGCCGTATGCAGGAGGCACTGACCTCGGATTCGGTCATTTCAAGCGAAGTCCCGCTCCCGGGTGATAAGTTTCTCCTCGTCCATTGGTCAAAGGCTGCCACCGCCGACGGGCATATCCACGTGATCGAAACGATCGTCGACATCACCGAACATAAGCGGACGGCTGCGGCGCTGCACCAATCACAGAAGATGGAAGCGGTGGGGCGATTGGCAGGTGGCATTGCGCATGACTTTAATAACCTCATGATGATAGTGATCGGACATGCCCAACGTCTGCTGCAGCAACTCGGGACTCATCCAGCCCGCCAGGAACTAGAAATGATTAGCCAGGCGGGGCTGCGTGCTGCAGCGCTGACCAAGAAATTGCTGACCTTCAGTCGGCGACAGGTGTTCGAACCGAAGGAATTGCCAGTGAATCAAACCATCCACGAGCTGGAAGATATCCTTCAGCGGTTGATTGGGGAACAGATTCAGATGGTCGTCGTGCTCCATCCCCAGGCAGGTCATGCCCTAGTCGATCCCGTCCAACTCGAACAAGTCATCATGAACCTCGTCTTAAACGCTCGCGATGCCATGCCCGACGGAGGCCTCATCAATATCGAGGCGGATAATATCGACTTAGACGAGCAATTCTCCAACTCGCACCCCGGCTCAACACCTGGTCCCTACGTCACAATCATGGTGCAGGATGCAGGCTGTGGGATGAATACCGAGACATTGGCCCATATTTTCGAACCATTTTATACGACAAAGGGACCAGACAAGGGCACCGGCCTAGGGCTGGCCACCGTCTATGGCATCGTCAAGCAAAGCCAGGGCTACATCGACGTCACGAGTGAACCAGGGCGAGGCTCACGGTTTACCCTGTACCTCCCGCGCGTGGGACAGCCAGTCGTCGAATTGGAAACGCCTAATGGGGGGATACCTACACTCGCACGACAGGATACAATCCTGGTTGTAGAGGATGAGGAGGGCATCAGGAATTTGATTACGACGGTCTTGCAGGATCAAGGCTATCAGGTACTGGCAGCAGCCGATGGGATCGAAGCGCTACAGGGGCTACAAATGCTCAAGGGAACATGCTCGCTCGTCATCACCGACGTCATCATGCCACGAATGAAAAGCTCCACGTTCATCGAAGGCGTACGCGCCATGCGGCCCGAGACGAAGATACTCTACATGTCCGGCTACGCAGGCGACACTCTCCAGGCCAACGGGGTGCAGGACGACATGCCCTTCCTGCCAAAGCCCTTCCTCCCCACCACTCTCATCGAAACCGTTCGAGAACTCCTGCAGCCTGCTTCGCCTCGCTGATTGCGGGGCGACACATGAACCGTAAAGGCAGTGGCTGAAACGTGGGGGCTCGCGCTTACTTTCCTAGCCCTGATCTGGTCTTCGAGCAATGCTCGTGAAAGATCAACCAGGGGGAACCTTCCTTGCGCAGGAGCGCCGTGCATTGCCCGGAGTCCTGTGCTTCGAATTCGCCTTTCCTGATTGCCTGAAACACATAGTCGTAGGTCGCCCAGGCTGTGGGGCCTGCTATCCGGACTTGCAGGTTCGACACCGCGCCGATAAACCGCAGGGTGCTGCCGTTGTTGAGCTCAGATTCATAGTCCGACAGCCACTTCTGGATGGAATCCCGCCCCTCTGTCTCGCCATCCTGAATGCCGACATAGTCCTTGGTATAGAGCGTCAAGACGGCTTGCGTGTCTCTCGTTTCGGAGAAGGTCGCGGCGGCCATGGCCGCTTCCTTGACGGTCCTCTCGATCGCCTCCCCTTCCTCGGCAGACCAGGCCACTGTCGTCCACGAAAGCCACAGCATCAGCAGCGAATAGATAAGACGTGTCTTCATAGAACGCCCAAACCGATCGGACGCAGACGTGTCAGCCTGCGTATTCGAAAGACAGATCACGAGACTGAACGAGACGTACATTCGACAACCTTCCCATCCTGAGGGAAGCCGCGAGCTGTTTCCAGCTATGCTCGACCAGTTGCTCGCCGGTCACGACCTGAGTCCCAAGAGCTTCCCGAAGATCATGACGATCGAACACCTGCACCACCTTCTCCTGGACCAACCGGTTGAGGGCCCCGATGTCGGTCACCATGCCGGTCACGGAATCGATAGCGCCATGGACCGTGACGAAACAATCCCACTCGCGGCCCTGGTTGCCATCCTGCACCGCTATAAACGAGTAGCGTCGCGTGACGCTGGCAACATCGAGCCCGGCCACAGCCGTCACCTCGGCATACAGGTCTTCGTCTTCGTATAATCGAATCGTGTGAAGCGCACCGATATCTTTCTGCACTTCCAACTTGGTCCAGAGAAGACGGGCCAGATTTTCAGAGGTGGGAATTCGATCCTTAAAGTACGACATATCCAGATTCAAGTTTTTGTGGTCGAACTCCTCCAGCACATCGAGCAAGATCCGTTTCAAATCGAACAGATTCACGACCATACCCGTCTTGGGATCCACCTCGCCTACAACTGTCACCTCGACCATGTAGTTATGTCCGTGCGCCGGCGGGTTGTAGCAGGGGCCAAACACTGCGCGGTTCTTGGCCTCATCCCACTCCGCCTTGATATAGCGATGCGCCGCCGCAAACTCGATACGTTTCGTCAGTAAGACAGATGGCATGTTACCTCAGATCCTTGAGCCACTCTTCACGCATGCTCCCTGGAACAGACGTGTCGGCGTGGTACTCGTGATGGTGGACCGTCAACGTGACCGGCACATGCAAATCGGCAAACGAAGCGGTCATCGACGCAGTAGGCCTAAATCGCACGAAATGCACGGCGCTGATTTTTGTTTCATGACTATGTCCGCCCTCGAACTCCCCGAAGACTTGCTCAGTCCCGGCGCGAATAGCGATTTTTTCGCCGTGATCGAGTCCCATGAACACGTCGAGCCATTCTTTCATCCGGTCCTGCTCCGTAATCTCAATCATTAATGTGGCGCTCAACTCGCCTGACCCCGGCATGAGGGCATTGTAAACGTCCAATTCTTCTTGAACTTTGTGGGGATCGAGGATCTGTTCGACTCGAATCATTTCCTGGGTCTGAAACCGTAACGTCTCGCGATTTTCAAACACGAGCGTAATGAGAGGCCCGACAGAAATCCGGCGCCGCTGCTTGAGCGCGATGATCTGCGAACGGAACGGGTCCCGCTGCTGTTCATATGCCGCGACAGGTAAGAGGTCTTGGGGCGTCAAGAGGTTCATGATTTCAACCCATACGCATCGCGCACGATTTGAATCGGATGCTTCGTCGACCTGCCGCCGGCATGAGCCATTGCGCCGGCTTGATCCAGCTGCAATCCCGCTAGCGGACAATCGGACGCCACCAGATCTGCCGGAGCCTCTTCAATCACGCGAACGGCCTTCTGCGCAATCAGCATCGATAGAGGGAAGAACTCCGTCTTGGCGGACCAGGAGCCATCGTGGCCGGAACATTTCTCAATCACCTCGACCTGCGCACCGGCACATTCCATCAGTTCCTTGGATTTGAATCCGATGTTTTGATCCCGCAGATGGCACGGCACCTGATAGGCCACTCGCCCGGGCTTCTGCTGAAAGTCGGTAGCCAGTGTGCCATCCCGCTTCATCTTCATGAGGTATTCGCAGACGTCGAACGTCCGTTCCGACACGCGCCGCACGTCAGGGCCACCGACGATCTCCGGATATTCCCGCTTCCACATCAGACTGCAACTGGGCACCGGCACGACAATCTCGTACCCTTTCTCAACCCATGGCAGGAACGACGCGACATTCGCCGAAGCGGCCTGCTGAATCGCAGCCGTATCCCCGATATCGAACGAGGGCATGCCGCAACAACGCTGTTCGGGAATCACGACATGTACGCCGTTTTTTTCGAGGACTTGAATCGTCGCTTTCCCGACGTCGGTCGCTTGATAGTTGACCAGACAGCTCCCAAAGAGCGCGACCTTCCGCGGCGCGGAGGCGGGAACCTGTGCCGCCCCTCGGCGCTCCCACCAATGCGTAAAGGTCTCCGCAGCAAAGGGCAGGACCTGCCGATCCCGATGCACACCAACGAGCGGCTCCGTCGCTACCCGAAGAAACCGAAGGCCCAACAGCCAATTGGCAACTGGCGCCATCAGACTCCCAAGGGTGCCGATGATATCCGTCTTGATCAAGAACCAATCACGCCAGCTCACCCCGCGCGTTGCGGCCAAATGCTTCTTCCAGGCGATCATCAAGCGGGGAAAGTCGAGTCCATACTGATGCGGCGGCGTATAAGGACAGTGGTTGTAGCAGAGTTTACAGTAATAGCACTCATCGACGACCCGATGGTGGTCGGTGGGCGTGAGCTTGGCGACGGCGCCCTCATATCGGTCGATGCCGTCGAGCAGCGTGTTGAACGACGGACAGAGATTAAAGCAGCGCCGACAGCCATCGCAGACTTCAAAAATGCGCTGCGTCTCTTTCTGGAGCTGCGCGAGATCGATGGGATTGATCAGGCTCAAACCATTCACGGTGTGCATTGTCTCCTGTGACGTCTTCGAATTACAAGATCGGAAAACACAAAGGGTGAGCTGGAATATTCCCAGCCCACCCTGTGATGTCGCACATCGAAAAACTCTAGAGCTGCGTTAGACTATCGAGTCCCTTCGTGAAACGATTTGCATGAGACCGCTCCGCCTTGGCGAGTGTCTCGAACCATTCGGCCAGTTCAGGGAATCCCTCGTCCCGAGCCGTTTTGGCCATACCGGGATACATCTGGGTATACTCGTAGGTTTCGCCCTCGATCGCGGACTTCAGATTGGCTTCGGTATTGCCGATCGGCACCCCGGTCGCCGGATCTCCGACTTCCTTCAAGAAGTCCAGGTGCCCAAAGGCATGGCCAGTTTCCGCCTCGGACGTATCGCGGAACAGACCTCCGATATCAGGAAAGCCCTCAATGTCCGCCCGCCTGGCGAAATAGAGATAGCGCCGATTGGCCTGAGACTCGCCTGCGAAAGCCCCCTTGAGATTGTCGTGGCTTTTGGTTCCCTTCAAACTTTTCCCCATTGCGTCCTCCTCCATATGCTAAGAAATCGAACCGTCACCGCAATCGTACCACTCCCTCCTCGCTGAATAACAGAGCGATCCTCGTGGGATCAATGGGCCACAGCAGTTTCTCATCCGACCGATTAAAACCGTGGCAACGCCGACTCCATCTCGGCTAAGGACTTATACGCCTGATCCTTGGCAGACAAGATCGGGGTGGTTACCGGCCAGGGAATCGCAAGCCCTGAATCGTTCCAGATGATGCCTCGCTCGTCGCTCGGTGCATAATAGTCCGTGCACTTATAGAGAAACGAGGCACGGTCGCTGCCCACGCAGAACCCATGCGCGCAACCTGGCGGCACGTAGACTTGGCGCCGATTCTCCGCCGAGAGCTCGACTCCATACCACCGACCAAAGCTTGGCGACCCTTTTCGGATATCTACGACAACATCGTAGACGGATCCTTCCGTCACCATCACAAGCTTGCCCTGGGCATGGGGCTCTTGATAGTGGAGCCCGCGCAACGTGCCCCGCATAGACTGTGAATAGTTATCCTGGACAAAGGGGCCTGGAATGCCGGCGTCTGCGTACCGATGTGCATGGTACGTTTCAAGAAAGAGCCCACGAGGATCGCGGAAGACAGCCGGCTCAATGAGCAATACGCCAGAAAGATCAGTTTTTGTGACCCGCACGATACTCCTCTTCTCCCTCGCGCATGTACGCAACGAGCAACCCTTGACTCCGCCAATCGCACGCTTCACGCCAATCTTACCCGCCTCGCTCGGCTAACCAGACGCCGGCTTTTCAGGATCGACGATCTCAGGAGGATCAGGGTACAATTGCCCAAGCCGATCAATGAGCGGCTTCGCGGCCGGCGTACTCTCGCGGGTCGGCTCACTCACCGGATGATCCCAGGTGAGGGTACGAATACCGGCCTCCGTTAGCAACGAACGGATCGTGGACAGGCAGGCCTCCAACGTCAACTCCGTGCCCCCACGAAGATCGAGCACTCGCGCCTTGCGATCAATCGGCGGCGCCTCCGTATGGATGAGCGACCAACAACGGTTGAAAATAGTGGCTCGGAGCTCAGACGGCACATTCAATGTCGTGAGATCGACCGTGCACAGGGCCGACACGAACAGAACGAATTGCAAATCCGGCATTCTGGGGTTATGGATATCGAGCGACGGCATGGCCCAACATTATCGATGGCGACCGGCATGGAGTCAACGGGCACAAGGCCCCCACCACATAGACAGCTGTCACGATTGAAGATGAGGAGTATCCGACCATGATTACGATTTCACTGATGGGTCAGCTACAGACCGCCGATGGAGAACGGGACCTCGCCTGTGAGGTGCCATCCCCCATGTCTGTCCGCCAGGTAATCCAGCGACAGGGCATTCAGTTACGCCATCTCCTCCAACTCATCCGCGAGAAGAAAGTGCTCGTGACCATCAATAAAAAGATTGCGAGCGATGACTCACTCGTTCAGGACGGCGATGCCATCAGGCTGGTGGGACACGATGGGATGGGTGGGACCGGACTCGGACCCTCGATGTAACAAGGCCACAAAATTACAGGGCCGCCGCCCCTCTCGGGGAGCCGGCCCTGTAGTTCTTCATGCAGCGCGAATAAGACCGGAAGAAGGAACGTCACGTCCGATCTGCGCCGGACGGTCTCCGCTTACTTCTTACCGAGAATTGCGTCCTTGGCGGCTTTGGCCACGCGGAACTTGACCACGCGCTTGGCTGGAATCTTGATCGGCTCACCGGTCTGTGGATTCCGTCCCATACGGGCCTTGCGGTTCGCCAAGACGAGTTTCCCGATTCCAGGGATCACGAATATGTTCTTCGCTTCCTTGTAGGCCAAGGCGGCAAAGTCATCCATCATCTGGACGGACGCCTTCTTGGTCAGGCCGGTCTTCTGGGCCATGTGCTCAGCAATCTGCGACTTGGTCATTGATTTAGCCATGCAAGTAACCTCCTTAAAGAAAAACAAAGATGGTGGAAAACAACGAACTCGCCCCTACTTGACCCCGCTCAGACTCGGTACACATTCGTAAACAACCAGTCGTGACGCTCTCTGTGACGAAAACCAGCGGGAGTCTATCCAAGCGCTCGGAAGCTGTCAACCGGAAAAACACAGTCCAGGCGTAGGGAAACGCCTTCACGGTCTCTTGCAGTTTTGAGACCAGCCAGCGTACAGTGCAAAATTGGATAGCATTCGCGAGTCAATATTGCCGTATCCACGGAGTAGCTAGCATGGGAAAAGAACTACCGATTCTGCCATCGACCGCCCAACCGGCTGACGCTGAGCAGGCAGAGCAGTACCAGTATTCTCGCGTGTTTTGTCAGAAGGAAAACTCACCCCCGCTTCGCCTGCTCTTAGAGTTTCTCAAGTCACGTGGTCAGACGCCAATTGCTCCGCCGGACATGGACGACACCATGTTGGATGAATGGGCCTGGGTCCAGGTGACGCTCGGATACGATCGCGCCCGCAAACCGATTCAGGTGCTTTGCGTCAGGGATCGAGGCACCTATCAAGACGTGTTCGCCAAAGAAAAAGAGCAATTCTTAGATCTCGTCTCCGCTCACGACGATATCGAGGCAGGACTGGTGCGCGAGTATGTAGAGCGCGCGCGATTCGTGCTCACCACTCGATTCGTCCAGAATGATATGACCGATGAAGGCTATGACTTCAACGGATGGATCTTAGAATTCTACCAGGAGCAGTGCAACGGCATCGTCCAGATCGATAACCAGGGCTTCTATTCACCCAAAGGCGATCTGATTCTCGACCTCTCGATAAAAGTGGAATGATCCGCCGTGGCAGGCCCCACACCGCCTAACCCTATTCCTCTGTACCAAGAAACTTCCCATTGGTTCGAACGGGCAACTGCTGCTCTGCTCGGTGAAGTGCCCTGTCGTCTCGGCTGCACCAACTGTTGCCTCGGTCCTTTTCCTATTACCCTCCTCGACGTCCAGACCCTCCAACAAGGACTCGCCGGCCTCCCGGCGGACCACCGCCATCGCATTGAACAACGGGCCATCGAGCACACGACCGCAATGGAACTGACCTTTCCACAACTTGCCCATGACCATCTGCTCGATAATTGGTCCGATCAGGAGATCGACCGGCTGGTCACAGAGTTTCACCATCATCCCTGCCCAGCATTAGAACCGGACGGACATTGTGGCATCTATCAACACCGCCCCCTGGTTTGCCGATCGATGGGCATCCCGACAGAAAGCCGCGGTCTAGCCCATGGCGCGTGCGAAGTCCAAACATTCATCCCGATTGTGCGACTCCCTTCCTCATTCCGAGAGGAGGAAGATCGCTTGTTGCAGGAGGAAACCCTCGCGCTGGATGCACTTCGTCTCGCGACAGGATCAGCAGGGGAAGAAGTGTTCCTACCCTATGGGTTCTTAGCCGACCGCAGACCCGAAGGTTCGTAAGAGTACTGCTAGACAGAGGCTAAAACCCTGTGCTAATGTCTCAAACCTTGGTTGCGGGAGCGCCTGTAGCTCAGCTGGATAGAGCATCAGCCTCCGGAGCTGAGGGCCACAGGTTCAAATCCTGTCAGGCGCACCAGCAAACAG
>JANOMG010000179.1:0-35153 GCA_031420175.1 Nitrospira sp. | reverse complement strand
GCCTGTCCAAACCGCGCCACAATCTCCTGCGCCGTCCCCTCCGCCACAATCTTTCCCCGTTGGAGGAAGATGATCCGATCCGTCATCTCTTCCATCTCATGCATGTTGTGCGACGTATAGAGCACACTCAAGCCGGAGGATCGTCGCTCCTCCTTGAGAAAGCTCCGAATCTTTTGCGCGATATCAGGATCGAGACTCGCGGTCGGTTCATCGAGGAACAGAATCTTCGGTTCAGTCAAAAAGGCCTTGGCGAGCCCAAGCCGAGTGCTTTGACCGGAAGACAACTTGCGCGTCACCTTATGGCGAAACTCTTCCATCTCAAACCGCTTCACGATGTCATCGACTCGCGCTTGGATCTGAGACAGGCCGTACAGCCGCGCAATCACCCAGAGGTTCTCCTCGACCGTAAGCGCCTGCGGCATGGAAACATAGGTCGAAGAAAAGTTCACTTGCTGCAGAATGGCCTCGCGGTCGGTCGCCAGGTCGAGTCCGAACATCTGAATGGAGCCGGCGGTCGGCGTCACCAGTCCGAGCAACATTTGAATGGTCGTGGTTTTCCCCGCCCCATTCGGGCCCAACAACCCGAGGATCTCTCCCGGCTTGATGTCGAAGGAAATATCGTTGACGGCGACGAACTCGCCGAACTGTTTCACCAGATGTTGAACGTGTAGCACCGGTGTAGACATGAACACTCAGCGAGTTAATTAAACAGAAGCGCGTTGCTGATCTTCTCAGGAAGATGGCATGTTTCGCATTTCCGGCTCACAACCTTCCCCTCATGCTCCGTCTTCCCATCGTGACATCGGAAACAATCCGAGAGAGCCCTGGTCCGCAAATACGAGCCCGCCGGATGGTCGGGATACCAGGGTTTGTCGTCGGCCGACAGATGCCCGCGCGGCATGACGGTCGGATAACCTTTGATCGGCTTTTCATGCACAACCGAAGAATGGCACGTCGTACAGCCCTCCCCTTGGCCGCGCTTCGCAAACGCGTCGATATGTTTGCGGTGGCTCATGATCAGGCCGATCTCGTTGACCGGGGGAGGTAGATCGCGCGGAGCCACCTCGGACATACGAAGAATGTTTCGATGACAACTCAGACAGACAGCGGAATCGACTTTCGCCTGGAGATTGTGCGGATCGGTCGGAGTGCCGAACAGATAAATCGCCACATCCTTCGTCCCGGCCCAGGCCTTATCGTGGAGCCAGCCTTCGAGGCCGGGCCGCACATGGCAGGCGACACAGGTCACTTCTCGATGCGAGGATTTCGCCCAACTCTCATAGGAGGGCGCGATGGTATGGCAACTGGCACAGAAGGTCGGGTGATTCGTGATAGGGATGGCCACAGCGCTAAGCGCAATGGCGCCAGCCACAAAACCCAGCACGATGGTCGCTTTAGGCTTCCAGTCCATGCTCCAGAGGAGAATGCGATTTTGGGAATTGTTTCATGATCAACGCGGCCACACCGACAACATCGTCCAGGCCGAACAGCGGTACGGATAGATCGATCGGCTTATCCGACACCACCGCGAGCAACCCTTCTGAGGAAACAGGAATTTCGCCGACTTCCTCACGGACAATGACAATCTTCGGATAGCCTTCGTGCTTCCATCCTTCGGCAATGATCAGGTCGTAGCTGTGATCGAGAAACCGGTCCCGCACGGCTTCGACCGTCATCTGATCGGACACATCGGCAAACATTGCCATACTGCCCTTGGAGAGCACCATCACGCTGCTGGCGCCAGCTCGCTTGTGGCGCCAGCTATCCTTCCCCTCCGTATCGAGATCGAATCCATGCCCGGCATGTTTCACCGTCGCCACCTTGTAGCCGGCCCTAACCAACTCAGGAATTACACGCTCGATCAGCGTGGTTTTCCCGCTATTCGACCGACCGACAAAAGACACAATAGGAACGGCCATACAAGAAAGCCCTTCGTGAGGCGTCACATATCAACTAGTAAAGAGACCGCCACGCTGCCCTGATCACGACGCCACCCGCTACTTCAGCAACAGGAAAGGCGATGCCCGCCCGTCTGAGCAGAATCTGCGTGGCTCGCCCAGACTGCACCGCTCAGTAATTGAACCGACACCAGGTCGCCCGGGTTGACTCGTTCCACTTCGACGGGGATGTCGATCAGACAATTCGCCTTCACCATCGAGGTTAAAATTCCGGACCCCTGAGCGCCGGTCGTTCGAACCTTAAAGACCCCTGCTTCCTGCGTGAGTACACCGCGGAGGAAGTGGCGCCGATCCGTCCGTTTCGAAAACTTTTCCTGGAAGATCGCCTGTACGACCTGCCGACCGTAGCTCCGGTGTCCGCTCATTTTCAGCATCGCCGGCCGCACCAGCTGCTCAAACGTCACCATGGAAGACACGGGATTCCCCGGCAAGCCGAACGCCAGCTTGCCCTGAATCTTGCCGAACGCGAGGGGCTGGCCAGGCCTGATCGCCAGCTTCCAGAAATTCATTTCTGCGCCCAATTCATGGAAGACGGTCTTCGTGAAATCGTAATCCCCCATCGACACACCACCGGAGAGCACCAGAATATCCGACGTCAGTCCATGGGAAATTTTTTCCTTGAGCGCGGCAGGCGTATCCCTGGCAATCCCCAGCAAGAAGGGGATGCCGCCCGCCTCCTGGACCGCGGCCGCAATCCCATAACTATTGGAGTTAATGATTTTTTCTTCGCTGAACCGTTCGTCCAAATCCGCTAATTCGTCACCGGTCGATAGGATCGCCACCCGGGGTCGTTGATAGACGAAGATGAACGACTTGGCCAGGATCGCCAACATCCCTGCTTCACCAGGCCTGATCTGGGTCCCTTTGGCGATGATGCAGTCACCCTTCTTGACGTCTTCTCCTTGAGGCCGAATGTTAGCGCCTTGCGGTTCCGGTTTGAACACGCGAACGGAATCCGGCGTATGCTCCGTATCTTCGACCTTCAAGACCGTATCCGCCCCCTTCGGGATCGGAGCCCCGGTCATGATGCGAATCGCCTGCCCCGCGCCGACGGTTTTTGACGGCATCTTGCCAGCAGGCACGTCCTCGATCACCGTGAGCGTCACCGGTTTCTGAATCGCATGCTCCTGTTTGATATCCTCCCACCGCACCGCAAACCCGTCCATCGCACTGTTGTTCCAAGGCGGATTATCCCGTTCCGCCACGATGTCCTCACCGAGGATACGACCGAGTGCGTCGAGGATCGAGATCTTCTCCAATCCCAGAGTCGGCGTGGCCTCCAGCACGATCCGCTGCGCCTCTTGCAGCTGCGTAAGCCCCTCTGTCGCGTCTGTGGCCTTCACAGTCTCTCCTTCATCAGTGCGCCTGCCGGGGGGCGATCTTCATGAGCGACCCGCTCTTCTTGCAGAACGCTTCGACCTTGTTGGCAATCTCGTGATAGCACTCGGCCGTCGGCGAGTCAGAATTGAACATCGCAAATGGCTCGCCGGCGTCAGACTGGATGACGACATCGGGATCGAGCGGAATACGCCCGAGAAACGGCACGCCCATATCATGAGCCGCGGCTTCCCCGCCGCCTTTTCGGAACACCTCAATGTGGTTATGACAATGGGGACACTCCAACCCGCTCATGTTCTCGACAATCCCGATGATCGGGACTTCGCTGTCCTTGCAGAACGTCACCGACTTGCGGGAGTCCAACAGGGCCACTTCCTGCGGCGTCGTCACGATCACCGCGCCGCTGACATTGCCGAGCAGATCGATAGTCGTCACCGATTCGTTGCCCGTCCCGGGAGGCAAATCCACAAACAAGAAGTTGAGATCCTGCCACTCGACGCCGCCCAGAAGTTGGTTGATGAACTCATATTTGTACGCATCACGCCAGATGATCGGATCGTCCGAATTCTGTAACAAAAAAGACATGGAGGCGATCTTGAGGTTATAGGCCTGAAACGGGATGATCCCGCCTGAGCTGCTGATCTTGAGCTTCTGCCCTTCGGCCCCCACCATCTTCGGAATGTTCGGCCCATGGATGTCCATGTCGCAGATGCCGACATGCCACCCTTTGAGCGCGAGACTCACGGCGAGATTCGTCGTACAGGTGCTCTTTCCGACTCCACCCTTATTGCTCATGATGAGCACTTTATATTCGATCCGCTCCATCCGCTTGGCCACTAGCCAGCGACTGTGCCCTTCCTTGTCTTTCTGACAAGTTTCATTTTCGTCACAGATCGCGCAAGCCCACATGTAGACGCAGGCGTCGCTGCCGCCTGAGCTGGGAGGTTGAATGACGTTCAATTCACGAGCCATGAGTCTTCCTTCTCTAAAACGTTACGCCCGATCTGCGTACTCTCGTTATCGCCTACGGCCTGTCGGCACGCCAACATAGTCGCCCTCTCCTGCATTGGGCAATCCCGCCACCTTGCCGTTTCCTGCCGATGCGGCAACCACGGCAGGTACGCCTGACTCCTCCGGTACCGCCTTCTTCTTGTTGAAAAATCCTGCGCTCACAATGCCAACTTCATAAAACACATACATCGGCAAGGCCATGAGACATTGGTTGAAGGGATCGGGAGTCGGGGTGAGAATCGCGGCAATGATGAACGACCCCAACAGGGCCCACTTGCGATACCGCTTCAGAAAGGGCGCATCGACCCATCCAAGCTTTGCCATGAGGGTGATTGCGAGGGGCACTTCGAAAATCAGCCCGAACACCATCAGGAACCACAGGGCAAATCCGACGTACTGCGCAATGGAGATCTGAGGAATGAAGCCGGCGTTGACGCCATAGGACACCAAAAAATTCAGTGCAAACGGAAGCACGAAGAAAAATGAAAAGCCCACCCCTGCGTAAAAGGCCACGGCGCTCAACAGCACAAACGGCGCAACAAAGCGCCGTTCCTGGGCATGAAGGCCCGGTACGACGAATTGCCAGACTTCCAGCAGAATATACGGGGTCGCGGCGACCAGGGCAAAGAGCCCGGCCACTTTGACGCCTTGCCACAAAGCTTCCGCCGGCGCGAGAAAAACGAATGGGACGGTCGGCAGATCGGTCGGCACCCACGACAGGGAACCCGGCACAAACATGTTCTGGAGAGGGATGCGAAGCCACTGAACCAACGTATCGGCATAGAAAAATGTGCCGACAAACACCAGGGCGGTGATGATCACCGCGCGCGTCAGCCGGACCTGGAGCTCCACAAGATGCTCCATGACCGGCATTTTCTTGTCTTCCAGCGGCTTAAAGATCGTGTCTTGCAGCCACTGGTTGAGTGAGTTCAGACCGTCGGACATACGAACCGTTCATCCGATGGCTGGCCGCGACCGCTCGAAGACCGAGCGATCACGGTCAGCCTCATACGTGTTACTTGGGATTGACCGCCACGAACAGGCTATTCCCTTGCCGGCTGAGAAGCAGGACGGCCAACTCATCTTTTTTCAACTTTAGGGAGGCTTTCTGGTAGTCTTCGAGGGTCTTCACCACTTCATGGTTCACTTCCTGAATCACGTCACCGCGTTGCAGACCCGCCGCTTCCGCTTGGCCACCATTCTCAACCGACGTCACCACCACACCAGTCATCTTCGCCGGGATATTCAATTGGCTCATAGTGGCCGCATCCAACCCCTGCACCCGGAGAGACGCCAAGACATTATCCGGCGGCTTTACCGTCTCGACCGGTTCCTTGGAAGCCGACGGCTCCTTCTTCGCCAACATTTCATCTGTCGGTCGTTCCGCCACCTTCACGGCGAGGGTCTGTTCCTTGCCGTCTCGCAACACTTTCACCTGCGCATCCTTGCCGACCATCGTACGCGCGACGAGATTGCGCAGCTGACTCACATTTTGGACTTCTTTCCCGTTGAATGCGATCACCACATCGCCGCGACGGATACCGGCGGCGTGGGAAGGACCATTTTCGTTTACATCGCTGATCAAGACACCCTTGCGCTGCTCAGGCAACTTGAACGACTTGGCCAAGGCCGGCGTGATTTCTTGAATCGCGACACCCATCCAGCCGCGCACGACCTTGCCGGTCTTCTGCAGGCTGTCGACGATATCCAAGGCGATGCTGCTGGGAATGGCAAATCCAATCCCCTCCGACCCGCCCGTCCTTGAAAAGATGGCCGTATTGATTCCCATGAGCTCGCCGCTCATGTTGACCAACGCCCCACCGGAGTTGCCCGGATTAATCGCGGCATCGGTCTGAATGAAGTCTTCGTAATCTGCGATGCCGACATTGCCGCGTCCCAAGGCGCTGATAATGCCCAGGGTCACGGTGGAACTCAGTCCGAACGGACTGCCGACGGCCAACACCAGATCGCCGACCTGTAATTTCTCATACTCAGCCCATTTTAAGGACGGGAGGTCTTTGGCCTCGATCTTGATCACGGCCAAGTCCGTCTTCGGATCAGTTCCGACCACTTTCGCGCTGAATTCACGTCGATCGCTGAGCGTGACGGTGATCTGCGTGGCGCCTTCGACGACGTGATTGTTGGTCACGATAAATCCGTTCGAATCAAAAATGACGCCGGATCCGGCGCTTTGATCAGGACGTCCATGCCCTCCACCCGGAGGCATCGGCGGAGGAGTCGGGAGTTCACCCTCTGGCACTTCTTCACCCGGTGGTCCACCAAAGGGACCCGGCGGCAACGGCGATTTCCGGCCTCGTCCCCTGCCTTCTCCACCCCCAGTCACCGCAATGTTGACCACCGCTGGCGTGACCTTCTTCACGATCTCTGCAAATCCCTGTGTCAGCCCGGCGGGAACCCCGGCGGCGAAGGCTGTGGGTTCACTCGGTAGGACAGTAAACGCGAAGGTACTCATGACCAGACCGATACCTGCGATACAACCCAGGACATTCCTTCCCTTACTCCGCGTGACCATAACAGCGTTCCTCCACAAGGTTAACCGACGCGACACCATGAGCTGAACGGTGCATTGTACACTATCCGTTCCGAGGGCTTCAAAGACTAATAGTCCCCGTCGGACCCTCAACTAAACAGAGCCCGAGGGGGACATTGGTACTACCGCAATGCGATCGACTCTCTCCCGAAACCTGTTATGAACTGGTTCGCCGAACCGCCGCCTCGGATTCCACTATCCCGAGCCACGAGTTCTGAAGCTTCAGCACCAGCCGTTTGGCCGCTTGTTCAAAAGACACGACACGCAGCGTATTTGGCGCACCCTCGTATGTTGGAGGCCAGATACGCCGCTGATCCTGAGGGCGGAGGTAGATAGCCGGATACCATTGATCGATCCCTGGCGCACTCGGACGATCCAGTGTCGCCCAGCCTCGGCCCTCGGCCTGCATCAAGGTCTGATTGTGTTTCAAGTCCAACAGGACAAATTCCAGCAGCGACCAGTTATCTCGACGAAACCCAGGCTGCGCATGCGTGGTCCATCCAAGAAAAAGTGTCACGGGGTATTCCTGCTCGGTGCTGGAGACCACTACGACGGCCAGGTAGTCGAGCCCGCGTTGCCGCCCCAGTTCTGCGAACTGAGCCCAATTCCCCTGTGCCTGCGGCCTGATATGGTCGGCCTCGATGATCTCTTTTATCGCGACGGGGATTGCACGGCCAAGGTCCTGTTGTAGGCTCTCTCCGAGGCGAACCAGCGCCTCCTCCGGCAGATTCGGAGCCGCACCTGGATCTGCCGTATCTGACACCATAACAAGCCCTACCTGTAGTGGGCGCTGATCAATCTTCGCAAAAGCCCCGTCCCTAGCCTGGTGCTCTGAGGACACATACTCGCCGATCCGTGCCGGCGGAATGGCGGAGGCACACGACACCAAGAATACCGCGCTGAGTATGAGACTTACCTGTTTGAGCACATAGCGCATCTCCCACCTCCCGGCTGTGATAGGCTCGCCCGTCGATTCATTCCCCATGCTTCTACGTTCACCTCTGCAGGCTCAATCTGTCAAGGCCCCCCCGGCGGCGCCCTTAGAACGTTTCATGCAGCCTGAGCGGGAAAAGGATCCGCCTGCGGCCATAGTTCCCATAGCGCACTATGGAACAAGGGAAGCTATTTCTCTCCTGCCAATGGCACCGGCATCGTCGGCTGAACTAATGATTATTTCCCAGCTGGTCTTGTGGCAGCCTCTCCTTCCAAGTACTCCAGCCAGACACGGTTAAGTCTATAGACGAGATCTTTCCCCGCCAGGTCGAACGATACGACCCGCAGAGTGTTCGGGGACCCCTCCCAGGTTGGAGGCCAGACCACACGTTGACTGCCCGGTCGGATATAGACCACTGGATACCGCGAACTCATGAGGGGAACATAGGTGCGAAGCAGGGTAGCCCAGCCCTGTCCTTGAGCCTGCATCATCGTCTGGCCCGTTTTCAGATCTACCAGCGCGAACTCTGCGAGTGCCCAGCTATCTCTCTGTAGTCCTGGCGTCCCCTGAGTAGCGCCCCCGAGATTGAGATCGCACGGATACTCCACTTCAGTACTGGAGACAACCACGAGGACCAGGTACTCCACGTCATGCTTCTTCCCGAGTTCCCTGAATTGAGTCAGGTCCCCTCCTGTCGGGTTCGTTGTCATACCTTCGGCTTGAATAACCTGCTTGATCGTGAAGGGCAAGTCGTGGCCGAGTTCTTGTCTCAGCTCATCGTGAAAACGGGCCAACGCTTCATCGGGAAGACCTGGCCCACTCCCCGGATCGGCCTTGTCGGCAATCACAAGGAGACCGGCCTGGACTGGCCGCTGATCGGGCATCGTGAGGATCGAATTCGTAGGCACCTTGCTATCGTGGGTGAGGTAGTCGCCTATTCGGCTGGGCGGCACTGCTGACGTACAAGCTGAGAGTGCAAACGCGCCGATAAGTAGTAACGCACTCTTGCTGAACCCATGCATAACCCACCTCCCGGCTTGCGGTTAACAAGAGCTCCAAATAACTCTAAGGGAATAGGCTCTCGCCCCGACGACCAATCTGTCAAGACACGGTCGGTCAGAGTCCACGCAATCCCTTGCCTTCCCCACAGCGACTCCCTCTTGCAATCGAATTCTCCGTCGGAGTAGGTTGACAGCCTCTTCTCGAATTCCCTACCAGGCACTCCTCGCCGCTCAAGGGAATTAATAGAAATAGGAGGGGTTCCGTGCCGCAGCACAACCCTGCACCGACTGTCGATGTATCAGTCGTCATTCCCGCACACAACGAAGCTACCCGTATTCTTCCCCATCTGCACTCCATCACCAAGTACTTGTCTTCCCGGAGAAGGTCGTACGAAATCATCGTTGTCGACGATGGCAGCCTCGACGAGACCGCAACTGTTGTTCGCGAATTTGCCCGGCTTCTGCCTTCCGTCAGGCTGATCCGGCTTCCTACATGCGCCGGCAAGGGAGGTGCGGTTCGTCACGGCATGCTCGCAGCAAAAGGGCGACTACAGCTCTTTACTGATGCCGACGGGGCAACGGATATTACTGAACTTGATCGTCTCGAACAGGCCATCCGAGCCGGAGCCGATGTGGCGATCGGGTCACGCAGCCTAGCCTCGCAACGCCGCGATTTCACCGTGAACGCCCGCTGGCACCGGACGGTCCTGGGCGGATGCTTCAACGCCATTGTCCGAATGGGGGGAATCCGCGGTATCCGAGATACTCAATGCGGGTTCAAGCTCTTTGAAAGGGCCGTTGCCCGTGATCTCTTCTCTGTTTCCACAATCAACGGCTATGGCTTCGACCTTGAACTGCTCTATGTCGCGCAACAACGTGGCTACCGCATCGCAGAAATTCCGGTGAATTGGTCCGATCAGCCCGGCTCGAAAGTCCGCGTCCTCAGAGATGGGCTCGCCATGCTGCGCGAATTGGCCGTAATCCGACGTAATAGCGCCAAGGGCTATTACTCTTCTCCGTTGCACGTGCGGAGCGTTCATCCAGCCACAGTCAGCCAACTTGGGCACCCTCCGCAATAAGAAGATGCGTTTCCCCAGGCCTTACCTGGGCGATTGCACATAGATTGAGACTTTCCCGTCTTCATATTCCCGCGTCCAGGTCTGCTCACGCGCAAGCGCCTCATCCAGCAAGCTCTTTTTCCGCACCAGCGCCCAATCAACCGAGTAGGTACTCAAGACGGAAAGTCGCGGCGGGTCGGTCAGACTCAAGGCGACATAATCTTGAAAAATCAGGCGATCTCCGCTGCGCCAGGCCGCCATCCGCCCATCGATGAAGATTTTCTCTTCCGGCAACCACCAGAGCAGAAATCCTCCATAAGCATAATCGTTATAGAGGCGGCGCCCCACTCGATCCCGATGCTCGCGAACCCACTGCACCGCTTCAATCGGATAGGACGTGCCCTTGAAATACTCGGCAGGCTCCAGGCCGGATTGCGCCACCCGCTGGAGATGGTCCGGCCCCAACCAGACCATGAATAGCCCTCCGGCAAGCGTCCCCGCCAGCACCCATCGCCTGGCACGGACGGCATCCAGACTGAGCCAGCCTGTGAGGTTGCCCAACCCTTCGGCCAACAACTCGGTACAGAGCGGGAGACTGACCAGGAGAAAAAACGGAATGTTTCGCAGATGACGAAGCGAGAGAAACAGGAACATTATCCACACCGCCCATCGCACTGGCTCAATACGCCGATACCAGGCCGCCATCGCCAACCCCAGTCCGGCCAGATACAACGCGTAGCTGCGGCCAGCCAACGTGCTCAAGGATACCGGCTGCCATTCCTGCAGGCTGTCGAGCATGAATTGATTCGACAGGGAATCGATGATCTCCCCGTACAATCTCCATCCATAGGGATTCATCAACGTGACCAAGGCCGCTACGCCAGCCGCCACCAGCAACCGCCAGATCGTGGGCCAGGAGAGGGGTGCTTCGTCGAGACGAGCGGCGAGACCGGGCGCCCACAGCAGGGCCCCTTTCACCATCGCTGAACAGGCCACCACGAGCCCCAATAGAAAGAGCCCGGCAGTAAACCCTCCGTGCAGATTGGCCCAGAACAGAAACAACGGAGGAATCAACCACAGTGCAGGGTTTCCCCCATTCCGACTTCGCTGAAGAATCACCAGCACAACAGCGAGGCCCAACAACGTGACCATCTGGGTTCTTGCCCCTAGAAATGGCAAGGCCACCCACAAGGACAAGGCACAGGCAAGCAGCCGGTACGTCCTATGACAAGGAACAGAAAGACTCGCGACCAGCCAGGCTCCTGCCGTTACCACCGCAAAGAAGAGGATCACCCCCAAGGCCCCGAACAGTGAATAGGCGGCTCCAATGATCAGGTCGGTCAACCAGGCATGCTCAACCCAGGCCCAATCCGGCATGGTATGGGAATAGGGGTCCAAGGCCGGCAATGTCCCGCCATGTTGCAGGAGATCGAGTCCAGTCCGCAGATGCCAACCGAAATCCGGCTCTGTCAGAGGCTGGAGCGTCAAGTTCAGGATGATAAGCAGAAGCAAGGCATCGAGGGCTTGGACTACGTTTCCACGCCTCACCTGTCACGCCCCAGGGCTGTTGGTTGTGGCACCAGCAAATTGCCCAGCACCAACCACTCGACCTCCGTGCGAAGGAAACAGTTGATCGCCTCGTCCGGAGTACAGACAATGGGCTCATTCACATTAAACGAGGTGTTCAGAAGCACCGGCACGCCGGTCTGGCGACCGAACGTTTCGAGGAGTAGGCGGTACCGCGGATTGGACGTCGCATCCACAGTTTGAACCCGTGCCGAGCCATCCACATGAACGACGGCAGGGATCAGCCCCTTGGCCGAGGGTCGGACTGGAACCGTCAACAACATGAAGGGCGAGGGCGACGGAAGGTCGAAATACTCCGACGCCCGCTCTTCAAGCACCGACGGAGCAAAGGGACGAAAGGGTTCCCGGAGCTTCACCTTGGCATTGATCAATTCCCGCATATCCTCGCGGCGTGGATCGGCCAACAGACTGCGATTGCCTAACCCGCGCGGTCCCCACTCCATACGACCTTGGAACCAACAGACGAGCCGACCCTTCGCCAGCTCACCCGCCACCTTCTCGCAGAGTTGATCATCAGGGAGACGTTCGGCTGGCAACCCGGCCCTCTCAAGCGCAACCAGGCACTCCTGCTCGGTGAACTCCGGCCCCCAGGAGGCGGATCGCATGACCATGCGCTCGGTCAATGCTCCGCGCCGGCTGGTCAGCCACAAGGCCGCCCCCATTGCCGCCCCGGAATCTCCCGCTGCTGAAGGGATATACACCTCGTGGAACCCGGCCTCCCGCCACAGGCGACTGTTGGCCACACAATTGTAGGCCACGCCTCCGGCAAGACAGAGCCGATCGAGACCGGTCAGCCGATGCAGATGGCGGGCAAGATGGAGCACCGTCTCTTCCAAGACCATCTGTGCACTGGCCGCCACATCTCGATGCCGCTGCGTGACCTCTTCCTCTGGCTGCCGATTGGGACCTAACAGCCGGAGGATGTCGGGGGAAAAAAGACGATGCCGGGCCAAGTGAAAATCGAAGACCCGCGTATTCAGTTCGAACCCGCCATCGGGGAGGAGACGGAGGACCTGATCTCGGAGAACCGGTGCGAACCGTGGCTCGCCATAGGCCGCCAAGCCCATCACGATGTATTCATCGTGATCCGGCTTGAATCCCAGATAGGCAGTGATGGCCGCGTAGAATTGTCCAGCCGAATGGGGAAGGGGAATCCGTTGCAACACCTGAATGTCTGGGCCGTCGGCCCGTGCCAGCATGGTGGTATGGGCTTCCGACGCTCCATCCACGATGAGCACGGCCGCACGGTCAAACGGCGACACCAGCACCGTACTGGCCGCATGACAGAGATGATGGTCCAAGAACACGGGCTTCGGGCAGGCGGTTCCGTCAATCTGTCGAGTAAGCTCGCTCCGAAGAAAGACGAGTTCCTTCCACTCCTGAGCTACTCGCTCTGCACTTCTCTTGCCCTTCACCCAACAGAGTTGCGGCGACCGCAACATAGCCCCAAGGGCCAAGGCTCCCCGCCGACCGATCTGCCAATACTTCCAAGGCACTGCCACCGCATCGACATCGCACAGCCGCACACCAGCCGCACGGAGACAATAGCGAATCGCCTGCACCGGCAGCGCCGTGACATGTTTCACCCGGACGAACCGTTCTTCTTCTGCCGCGGCGATCACTCGGCCATTCTCGACCAGCGCCGCCGCGGCATCCCGCATGTTCGAGAGCCCAAGTATCAGCATCGATGCATAGTCCTTCCCCCTAATTAGGAGCGCAGAATAACTGAGCGCTCACCGGCTCGCAAGACGCACGTGCGCCCTGTTGCATTCAGCCTGGCATTTCGGTACGGTGCAGGGCTTGAACTCCAATAGCCAAACCAGTCGCGGCACACAACTTCTCCAGCCTATGGTGATCAGACAACACCTACCCCGATCGATTCAACGACTCACAATGCAGTGGGCGATTGTGCTATCCCTCCTCCTCGCCATAACAGGTGGACTTGGAGGGTGCGAGAAACTCTCTTCGGTGCTTCAACGCACCCCGTTGCCGGACATGGGCCCCCGGCTCCCCAATTCCGTCAAACTGACCTTCGATCCCTCCTTGACGAGCCTGAAGATACAGTACCAAAATGGCTGCGGCCACCTACTAGACCTCAACGTCGGGGAAGAGATCGAATCCGTTTTCATCGATGCCGCTGCCAAGAACTTTCAGGCCGTGTCGGTTACCGGGGGAACTGCCGCACCGGTCCCTCCTGACACTGAAATTTTGGTGACACTGCAGCGCTCGGGATTCAAACTCTGGCAAGATAGTCTCTATGATCGGGTACCTGCGGACATGACGCTCGAGGCACTCTTAACCTTTAAGGATACAGCGGGAAAAGAGTTCGGCCAGCAGACCATCTCCATGGTACACAACGAGCGGCTCATGCTGGAACCGGCCGGGGCACGTTGTAACTATGGCAATATCGATGAGTTCGTGTATAACGCGAGTCTCAAGATGTCCATGCAATTTATTCATGCCGCTCGTTCTCAATTCGCAGCCACGGGCAGTGCCCCTCCGGGAAAAATGGCAGCATCTCCCGTGCGATCAGCAACGCCAACAGCGGCCATGCAAGCAACAGGTACACCTTCAATCGTTTCTTTTAAAGCCACCGTGCTGGACGAGAACGGTAATTTAGTCTTTGAGGGAGGCGAGCGCATTCGGGTGCGCATCGACCTCGTGAACGGAGGAGGGCAGGAACTTCAGGGTGTCACGGCATCCTTGACCGGAACCGCCTCGCTGCTCGCCCAATTTCCTACCACCACGCTGGTGGTCGGACGACTCCAGCCTGGGCAATCCCGCTCGATCGAATTTGTGGCGACGTTGCCGCAGGCCGTCCAACAACAGAAGGCCGAAATCCACGTGGCAGTTTCTGATTCAGGAACCAGGACTCAGCCGCCGCCACAAACCCTGACCCTGTCGATCCAACCCACTGGCATCAAAGCCGACGACGTGGATCAGATCCCTGCTGTGGCCACCGGATTCCGTCAGCCCCACACCTACGTGCTCTCAATTGGGATCGGATCCTATCGAGACCAGCAAGTCCCCTCCCGCAAGTTTGCCTCCTTGGATGCCGAGATGGTCGCGAATTATTTTCAGTCCCTCGGCGGGTTGCCTGCCTCCAATGTTCGATTACTACAAGATTGGAAGGCGTTACGCCCGGACATTGACGAAGCCTTGCTGGATTGGCTGCCACCTCACATGAACAAGGACGCGGTCGTCATTGTCTATTTCGCTGGCCTGGCCTCGGTCTCTGCGACGGGAGAAACGTTCCTGGTGCCGTACGATGGAACCGCCACAACCACCTCACGAGCCTACCCGCTCAAGGATTTGGAAGCAGCGCTCTCTCGCCTCAAAGCGAAACAGACGGTGTTTTTGTTCGATGGGATTGTGTCGCGCATAGGATCGGACAGCCGAACCAAGCCCGTCCTCCCCCAGTGGAATCCCACGGGGAGCTCGACCCTCCATATCATCGGAACCAGCGGCATCGGGCGTGGGTTAGAGGACGACGAGCATCGGCATGGGCTGTTCACCTACTATCTGCTGCGGGCACTGCGCGGCGAGGCCGATACGAATCGGGATGGTGACGTGACACTCGGTGAAACGGTGGCCTATCTCAGCCAGAAAGTGCTGTGGGCCTCCAAGGCCCACATGAACCAGGAACAACGCCCTGTGATTGCTCCATCCATCCGCTCAACCGATCCTTCAGCTGCCTTGATATTGACCAAACTTGCCGCAATCCAGGGCACGGTAGCTCACTAGTGGCAGCCGCTCTCCTCACCCGTCAGACCCCGACATACCTCAACATACTTTTCCAGGGCGTCGTGCTCACGGCCTATGCGTGACCATGAAGCATGAGACGCGACTCACCCCTTCCACGGATTTTCGACGAAACAGCATGACACGATCAGCAGACAAAAAAAGAGGGTGGAGGATTCGCTCCTCCACCCTCTTGAACTCACACTGCGACGAAATTACTCGCCCTTGCAGAAGCTCCGCTCGTAGTTGATGATCGTCCAGGCTTCCTCTTCGTTGATCGCGGCCGGGATCAGAGACACCATCCCCGTTCCTACACTGCCGTTCTTGATCACCCAGAAAAGTTCGCCATCTTTCCGCTTCTTGTGGAACTTGCAGTTCGTGAAATCGCGTGGGCTCGGATTCAAAATCGCACCGGCCGGGCCCTGGCCATTCCCTTCCTTACCATGACAATTGAAGCAAGTGCCCTTACCCTCGAACAGCGCCTTTCCTTTGGCGATGCTCTCCGGGGTCGAGGCAACTGGATTCTTCATCGCCTTCGCGTCGCTCATCTGATCCGCAGGAACGCGGGGCTTCAGCGGCTCACGCTCTTCGGCTCCGACCACTGAGACCGATAGCATCATCAGCGCTGCGCTGATTCCCAGGAACTTAGAAAAATACCCCATCAGACGTCCTCCTTTGTGTTGAACCACCGCACGTGAAATCGGCCTCTGTCCCATACAATCCATGTCGAAGCAATAAAACGCCGGCGAATATAACAACGGCCTTCCGCTCATGTCAAGCATTCCATGTGACTACCGGCCCCTCTCTACTCCGCTACTCTTTCACGATCTTGTTCCTGACCTCATACTCACTTCGTTTCCGCTGGCGCCCGTTCTGTTCTACCAGATAGAACTCAAAGCTCGTGCCAGAGTGCGATCTCTCTGAGGCATGATATTCCAGCTAGTTAAGGCATGTACGATCCCAGGAATCTCGAAAGCCTCAAAAAGGTGGCACCATTGCGCCTCAGTCCCTACCGCGATGCCCCACCAATCGACGGAGTATGCCAGAGACGGGCGTAGCTTGTCGCAGGCTACGCCCGTCTCTCACGGAACCGAGGCATGCGAGGATTGAACTAACAAAAGCAGGTAACGACCTGAGGTCCGTTGCCAGAGACCTGTTAGCGCTTGACGACGATATCGCGAGCGACTTTACCGCTCGGGCCGAAGGGTTTCTGTGGCTTGCCATTGAGCTCGGCCTTCACACCCCCGGCGTTGCCAAGCGTCAAGATAAACTGATCCTGCCCCTTCCATCGGCCTTTTTCACCGGGTCGGAGTAAGGCCTCTTGAGGACTGCCGCCATCGATTTGGACCACGACCCAGCTTAGTTCTGTCGCCTCAAGATCTAAGACCAACTGTCCGTCCGTTACCCCGGTCCCTTCGAGCGAAATCCCTCCCAATGGCCCATCACTCCCCAATGACGAAGGGGCAGGGGTGGTCGACTCTGGCATCGACGAAGCCAGAGGCACTGCACCAGCCACTGGCCCAACAGTATTTCCCACGCCTATCTTGGCTGGCGCGCTAGGGGAGTCACTCGACTTGGCCTTAGGCGCAGGGAGAACCGCCTCACTCGGTTGGCTCGGCGGTACGTCATGAGACTCCGGAGTCTGTGGAGCGGTCCGCTTGGACACCGATGGCGTAAGGTCCGAGCTTGAACGACGAACCAGAAGCGACGACTGCTCCCGGCTCAAAAGGAAGATGAGCGTGACAATTGCGATGCCGATGGCAACCGCGACGGCCTTTCGATTGGATTGCCGCTTCCGTTCTTCCTCTGCCTGTCTAAGCTTCAACCGCTCCCGTTCGATTTGCTTATCGTAAAAGGCACCAGCCGATTGAACGAATCGGTGGATCGCATCGTCCTCATCGAGGCCAAGAGACCGGGCATAGGACCGGACAAAGCCTCGCGCAAACACCTGATCGGGCAGCTTGGCGAAGTTCCCATCTTCCAACGCCTTCACAAAATCAGTTCGAATTCGCGTTTTGGCCGCGACCTCGTCGATGGTAAGCCCCTTGGTCTCTCGCACCTGTTTGAAAAACTCGCCGATCGATTCCATAGGTATCTCTCTACGGCTTGAGCCGTGTCAGCAGTTCCTTCGCGGCTGCGGCATATTCGCCGCCCTTATCAAGCGTCGTCACCTTGATCAACGTTTCCTTCGAACGCCGCTCGAATCCCAGCTTGTGATAGACCCGCCCCAGCTCCAAGTGTAACTGGGCCGGGGGGACGTTCGGCGGACTAACCACTAAGGCGTCCTCGAACGCTTCCATCGCGCCTTGATCGTCACCCTCGTGAGCTAGCGCTCGACCGAGATGGAATCGGGCCAAATCCGGTGTCGTATAGACGGGATTAGCCAACGCCTGATGATACGACGCGATCGCGTCCTGCCAGCGCCCCTGCTTCTCCAGGACCTGACCTAAATATGTGTGTGCCTCTGAGTAATTATCATCGAGTGCTGTCGCGGCCCTGAGCTCTTCCTCGGCTTGAGGCAATTTACCCTGCAGCGCCAGAATATGGCCGAGCCCGTATCGTGCTTCCTTGTTGCCAGGATCAAGCTTCACAGCCTTCTGGAACGATACATAGGCCTTCTGCTGATCGGAATCCAGGCTCGCGACACCTTCCTGATAATACCCTTTTGATTGCTGCTCCGACTCTTTCGAGACCGCACAGCCTGGCAGCCATCCGATCACCAGGACCACCGCGACCAGCGAACATACCCGCACTCGAACAATCGGATCGACGGAAGCAGTATGCGTCACGAAATGTCCTCGAAATGGGTCAACTGCTTAAAGGCTCGAAAACGGTCTTGCACCTCTTTGTAGTCCAGGATTCGCAAACGGTCAAGACTAAAGGCTTCTACGGTAAATGACGCCATCACGCTCCCGAAGATAATCGCTTGCTTAAAAGCCTCGACCGAACGATTGCCGGTGGCCGTGAGATAGCCCAAGAAGCCGCCGGCGAAGGTATCCCCCGCACCAGTTGGATCCCGCACGTCTTCAAGCGGAAAAGCCGGTGCCCCGAACATGTGTTTCTCGTTGAACATCAAGACCCCATATTCCCCACGCTTGATGATGAGATGCTTGGGTCCGCGGGCGAGTATTTCCCGTGCGACCTTCACGAGATTCGTACTTTCGCCGAGAGCCCGGGCTTCGCCATCATTAATGATCAGAATATCGACCTGTTCCAAGACCCGCCATAACGCGTCTCGCTTGCCATTGATCCAAAAATTCATCGTGTCGCAGGCGACTACGGGCGGACGCGGAAGCTTCTGCAAGACATCCAACTGGAGCTCCGGATCGATATTACCCAAGAACAAGAGATCTGGAGATCGATAGGCCTCGGGGATCTTGGGACGAAAGGTTTCGAAGACGTTGAGTTTCGTGTCGAGCGTATGCGCTTCGTTCAGCTGATGTGTGTACTCCCCCTTCCAGCGAAAGGTCGCGCCAGGCCGCCGCTCCAGTCCGGTCACATCGATGCCACGGCTCTTGAGGAACACCAGATGCTGCGGGGGGAAATCTTCCCCCACGACGGCAATCAGATCCACACTGGTAAAATAGCTGGCCGCGGTTGAAAAGTAGGTGGCCGATCCCCCGAGGACCTCACTGACTTCTCCGAAGGGTGTTTTCACCGTATCGAGCGCGACCGATCCGACCACAAGCAACTTTCCCATAGTTCAGCGAGTTCCTTTCTGCACTGGGACAACCCGATCTATCAACAGGGCCAGCTTCCGTCGGAGCGAGGCCGGCATCCGATCTGGCGCCGTGATGATGGCATTCTGCAAGGCGCGCTGACAGCGGCACGATGTGACAGCGGCCACCGCAGGCATCGCCGTTCGCAACAGTCGCTTGGCCAGCGTGACATTCTGACGGAGAGTCGCCAAGATTCCTTCGACGGTGACGGCCTCTTCCGTCTCATGCCAACAATCGTAATCAGTCGCCAAGGCCACCGTGGCATAACAGAGCTCTGCCTCGCGTGCCAGCTTGGCCTCAGGAAGATTCGTCATTCCGATCACGCTCGCACCCCACTGACGATATAACCGGGACTCCCCTTTGGTCGAGAATTGTGGACCTTCGATGCACAGGTACACGCCCCCCTGATGCACGGTCGCTCCGACCGCACGAGCCGCATCCAGCAATGCCGCACCAAGCGAGGCACAGACCGGATCGCCAAACGCCACATGCGCGACAATCCCTCCCTCAAAGAAGGTCGACACCCGCCGCTTGGTGAGATCGATAAACTGATCGGGTAACACCACGTCTCCCGGCTTGATCGACTCCTTCATACTCCCAACTGCACTCACAGAAATCACCCGACTCACCCCGAGCGACTTGAGGGCATAGATATTCGCGCGATAGTTGATCTCCGAGGGATTCATCCGATGCCCGCGTCCATGCCGTGAGAGGAACGCGATACGAATCCCGTCCAACTCACCGAGCACCACCTTGTCGGAGGGAGCCCCGAATGAGGTTTTGACTGCGATTTCCTTGACCTTCCGAAGCCCTTCGATATCGTACAACCCGCTACCGCCAATGATCCCAATGTCTGCACGCGCGACCTTCCCCTGTCGTGTCATTCCCGGCCCTCACGTGTAGTAAGAAATCGTTCGACCTGCCCGATCACCCACTCAGCCGTATGTGAGACAGGCTCCGATTCCTCAATCGTCAGCCACTGAATCCCTGGCTCCTTTCGAAACCAGGTCATTTGCCGCTTGGAAAAATGTCTCGTGTCCCGTTTGAACCGCCGAACCATCTCAGCCGCATCATACTCGCCTGCCAAGTGCTCAGCCACCTGTCGATACCCCAAGCCCTTCATGGCCGAGCTGTCACGCTGATACCCCAGGGAGAGAAGATGTTCCGTCTCGTCTATTAAACCATGAGCCAGCTGCCAATCGATTCGCTCCTCGATACGCCGATACAGCGCATCGCGGTCGCGATTCAGGCCAATGATCAAGGCGGAAAAAGGCCGCTCGGCAAACCCATGCTCTTGCTGAAACTCCGACATCCGTCGTCCAGACAGCTGGTACACCTCCAGCGCACGGATGACTTTCGATTCGTCGCGGGGATGCACCCGCGCCGCAGCCATAGGATCAACCGCTACGAGTCGGGCGTAGAGGCGATCAAGCCCGTGCTCCTTCGCCTCCTGCCGCAGGGCCGCCCGTACAATCGGATCGGCCGGTGGGGCGTCGCACAAGCCCTTGAGGAGGGTCCGCACGTAGAGCCCTGTGCCACCCACCACCAGAGGAAGACGGTGGTCCCGATAGAGGCGTTCTATCTCATCGACCGCCTGACAGCGATACAACCCTGCATTAAACGATTCATCGGGATTGACGAGATCGATCAGACGGTGAGGAACCCCCTGGCGCTCCTCCGAGA
The DNA here is from genome assembly GCA_031420175.1 of Nitrospira sp. Lineage (GTDB taxonomy): Bacteria > Nitrospirota > Nitrospiria > Nitrospirales > Nitrospiraceae > Palsa-1315. The sequence continues at coordinate 14,572 of JANOMG010000179.1, read as the reverse complement.
CCGGCTTGTCTGTCCCGATATCCATCCCGCGATAGACTTGCCGGGAATCTGCCGTGAGCACCTCGGTCTCGAAGGCCTTCGCCACCTCAACCGCCACACGACTCTTTCCCACAGCGGTCGGTCCAACGATCACGACGACAGGCTTACAACGGACCTGTGTCTCAGAAAGACGATGTATCGCCCTCGCCGGAATGGCCATCATGTCCATCCGACCCGGCCGAACAGCTTGGCGAGTTCATCTGTCGAAAGGCGAAACGCCGTCCTACGCCCATGCGGGCAGGTCATGATCAACCCTTCCTGCACCCAATCTTGAATCAACTGCTGAATCTCAGGAAGCGCCATGGTTCGTCCAGCTCGCACCGCTCCATGGCAGGCTAGAGACGCCAGCACGGGCTGTACCTGCATGTCCAACGATGGGGCCCTCTCCCACTCGGTCACATCGTCGAGCAAATCCTGCACCAGCGCCGTCGCATCCACCTTGCCGAGTCCAACCGGCACTCCGCGAATCGCCACAGCGGTGGCACCAAACGGTTCAATCAAAAGGCCGAGTTTTTCTAGGTCATCACAGCGCTTGAATAACAGCGTGCTCTGAATTGCTGACAGCTCAATCGGCTCCGGAATCAAGAGCGGCTGCGACGGGATGTCCCGGCTTTGCCAGCCCCGCCAGAGCCGTTGGAAGAGGACACGCTCGTGCGCCGTATGTTGATCGATTACTTGGAGCTCTTCACCTACCTGTGCCACGAGATAAGTCCGACGAATTTGTCCAAACGGCACGATGTGGGGGTTCTCTGCCCGCTGATACGCTGTGGCTGTCTCGTGGGCGAACGCCAACTGACTTCCCTCAATGATGCCGGATAGAGGCGTTGCGTCATTCGCATACATCCCGGAATCCTGCATACGGCTTGAAATCGATGCGTTCAAGTCAGAACCATGAAAGGAGGGGGTCTGTCGCTCGGCCGTAGCAGCGAACCCCGATGCCATCTGCAGCAGCCCCGTCGGCGTGAGACCCACCACGGCCTTCCGCTCGGAACCACCGAGTGCGTGGCGGACTGACTGGCGCACCAACTGATGAAGCGATTCTGTTTCCGCGAAACGGACTTCTTTCTTCGCGGGATGGACGTTGACATCAAGCCGATCCGGCTCGATATCCAGAAAAAGCACGAACGTCGGGTGAGACCCTTTGGGCAGAAACGATCCATACCCTTCCATGACGGCATGAAACACGGTCGCATTACGGACCGGACGCCGGTTCACAAACAATTCCTGCGGCATCTTCGAGGATCGCGCATGAAGAGGATCGACCATCACGCCGCGAATCGACAAACCCGCTGTCCTGCCTCGCACCTCAATGGTCCGATCGAGGAACGCCGGGCGATAGACTTGAAGGATTCGATCACGATCCGATGCCACAGCGGGATAGTTGAGAATCTCCTGGCCATTATGAGTCAGGCGGAAATGCACCGATGGCCAGGCCAGGCCTGCGAGTTGTACAACATGACTGATATGGGAAAACTCGGTTGTGGTCGTTTTAAGAAACTTCTTTCTGGCTGGTTGATTGAAAAATAGGTTGGAAACTTCGATCCTAGTGCCAGGCACGGCTGGCGCGTCCAGGATTACGCTGCCTGCTCCTGCGACCAGGGTGAGCTGTGCGCCCACGGTATCCTGCCTGGTCGAAGTTGTCGCCAGCACGTGGGAAACGGACGCGATGCTCGGAAGGGCCTCGCCGCGAAAGCCCATCGTCATCACCAAGGCCAGATCCCGATCTGACCGGAGTTTGCTGGTGGCATGCCGCTCGAAGGCACGGGGAAGGTCGACACGACTGATCCCCTCTCCATCATCCGTCACACGAATGAGGGTCAATCCTCCATCTTTCACATCGATCGTAATATGCAGGCTGCCGGCATCGAGACTATTCTCCAACAGCTCTTTGACGACGGCGGCAGGGCGCTCAACGACCTCGCCGGCTGCAATGCGGCTAACCACATCGTCTGGGAGGACATGGATTTTTGCGGTGCAACTGGCGGCGGGCATGGGGCTAGACTCCAGGGGAGGACGCCGGCAACAAGGGAACGACTACGACCGGTTTCGAGAACCGTCCGGTCATCGAATTTCGGCTAGCTTACTCTTGGCCAACTTCGCTTCGTCCGATGTAGGGAATTCTTCGATGACTCGCTTGAGATGCTTCTTCGATTTGACGAGATCTCCAGTCTCTCCCGCCGCAAGCCCAGACTTGAAGAGCGCCGCGGGCACCTTCTCGTTCCCCGGAAACTCTGTCGTGAGATACTCGAACGCTTGCATCGCGCGCACGTAGTCTTTCTGCTGATAGGAGGACTCTCCCAGCCAGTAATAGCCGTTCGGCGTCAGCGATGTGCCAGGGAAGTCTTTCACAAATCGCTGAAAGCCCGTCACCGCGAGATCGTATTTCCCATTGAGATAGTCGTTGTACGCCAAATTGAATGCCGACGTCGGGGTAATCGTGGGAACACCGGGCATCATCGTCGGCACATCCGCCGAGGAGGCCGGCTTCTGTGGCTTAGACAGACGAGTGGGCTCTCCCGTGGCTGACTCCACCTTGGGCACAAGCGGAAGACCCGCTGTCTCGTCGAGTTTGGCTAACCGGCCCTCCAGCTTTTGGATCCGAGTAGATAATTCATCGAACTTCGGATCGAGCTTCGACTTGACGGATTCGCCATCCTTCACCCGCTCCAACGACTCCAAACGTCGTTGGAGGGCATCCAACCGTTTTTGATCTTGATCTTGCGACTTCGACACCGTCGACAAGTGATCACGCAACTCGACAAAATCCGCGTGTTTCGCACACCCACCGAGCAACAGCATCACCCCGGCCGTCATCACCACCGACCCGACAAACTGTATTTCCTTGCGCATCACGGTTATCGCGACTCCTTCAACTGGGATAGTTTATCGGACGCTTTACCTGCCTCCGGACTCCGTGGATACAACGTCACCACCTGCTTGAAGGCCGAAGAGGCGCGCTTCTTATCTTTCATCGCCAAATACGCATAGCCCTTCTTTAAGATCGCTGCCGGGACTTTCTCGCTCTGGGGAAAATCCAGTTCGACACGATCGTACGAATCGATCGCCTGCCGATAATCCTTCTTGCCGTAGTGCGACTCACCGAGCCAATACCGCGCATTGGGAGACAGATCCGAGCTTGGATAGTCACGCAAAAATGCGGCAAACCCCTGTCGGGCTCCACCGAGGTCCCCATCACGAAAGAGAGCCAGTAGCCGTTCATACTCAAGTTTGTCGGAATGCTCCCCACTCTGGCTGACTTGTGGACGCGGCGACTCCTCGGATTCGCTTGTTGATGTCGCCGCCTCAGCCTGCACAGGACGTGCCGCCGACGGCGTGACCGGCTCAACTTTTGTGGTATCAGACGAAGGCATCGGCGCCGATCGAGGGGCCGGCTTCGACGCTGGCTGACGGGCCTCGGCCTTGTTCCCCCCACGCACATGTGTGTTCTGGACGGCCTGATCGACGGCTGTGGGGAGGGCATCCAGACGACGGTCCTGCTCATCGAAACGGGCAGCGAACTTCTGCGCAACAGACGCGACGCTCTTATTGACCTCGCCCAAGTGACTGGTCACGGATTTATTCATCTCGTTGATATGGGCAGTCGAGGCTTTACTCGTCTGCTCTTCTTGACTGACCCGCTCACTCAATCCTGTCAACGAATCCCTGAACCCCGTCAAGGACTGACTGAACTGAGCGAACTTGGCTGCCAGTTGGTCCTGGCGGTTTTGACTGTCCGCCGCAGCCTTGCGCTGCTCCTCAAGACGGGCATCCACATTCTTCATGAGTGCGCTGGTGGTCTTCTGCACAGCCTCGATCAATTCTTTTCGCAGAGTCTCCATCTGCTTATTGACGTCGTCGAGGCGGCTGTTCATCTCGGTTCTGAACTGGTCACGATCCACTTTGGTCTTCACATCCTGTGCATTCAGGCTTTCCCGAACCTGCGCATAGCGATTGGCGTTCTCTGTATCCAGTTTCCCCGCCAGCTGTTCCAACTTCTTGGTTTGCTGTTCAAGTATCGCCGAACGTTGCTTCAGGTCCTCCTGCTTACCCTGGAGCTCCTGGGCCTGATGCGATGCCCGCTCCAATTCACCGCGCAACTGCGGCAACTCCTGCTCCCGAAGCACCGAAATCTCCTGACTCTGTCGCGCACGGATCTGCGACGACTCATCGCTCGTCTGCTTGATGCGCTGCTGAAGACTCTTTTCCGTCTGCTTGAGATCCGCTTGTTGCGCAACGCAGCCGGTCGACAGCAGCGCACAGATCAGACTGATCGTCGTCCAGATTCCCCTTGTATCCGAATGGTTCCACATTGTTTCACCCACTATGATAAAGGAATTCCCTGCTCTCGCTTCGCGGACAACGGAGCCGTACCCGTCACAACAACGAGTACGATGCTTACTTCCCGGTCTTTAGCGCAAGATGTCCGCGCCGATTCTGCTGGTAGCATGCCTCCGTATGTTCATTGCAGGAGGGCCGCTCTTTCCCATACGACACCACGGACAAACGATTGGCGCCGACACCGAGTTCAACCAGATAGTTCCGCGCTGCTTTCGCCCGTTTTTCTCCGAGGACGAGATTGTAGGCGGAGGTCCCGCGCTCGTCACAATGCCCTTCGACCTTGATCTGCGAACTTGAGTTGGATTTCATCCATTCGGCGTCGCGGCTCAGCGCTTGGCGCCCATCCTCGGAAATGGTCCAGCTATCGTACGCAAAAAATACATCTCGCAAGCCCGCTGCAGCCGAAGCCGCCTGCTCGGCACGGATCTCATCCATTTGTCGCCCGGCGCTGCCGGACGGATCGACTTTTGCCAACAACGTACCGCCACCGACTCGCTCTTCCGAAGGATTCTTGTTGATCCCCTGAAGCCCGCCGCCACTGGACTGCAGACTCGTGTCCGGGAAGCTCCCGACACCGGACTTCGAGCTATCGACCGTCCCTCTCTTCGCCATGCCTTGAGTGGCCTGGGAGTCGCCGCCCGATTGCACAGACTTCTTGGAACAGCCAGACATACTCATCAACGCCAGGCTCGCCACGAGCGTCACGCCGCAGGCACACAATGTCTTCTGCATACATCCTTCTCCTCTTTCTAAATGAGTCATCTTGATCGTTGACCTGCGTTTACTCAATTGCTGAAATCGTACTGACTCTCTCACGATGCCGGAGACCAGGAGGGAGCGCTATTGTGCGTCCCTTCAAAGGTCAACTGCTCGATATCCTTCCCATCGGCATTGATCATATAAATGTGGCTCTTGCCATCGGCCGTCGAACTGAACACCAGATGCCGGCCATCCGGAGACCAGGAGGGTGAATCGTCGACGCCCGGCCCTGTCGTCAATTGCATCCGCTTCTGTCCATCGGTCGAAATGAGGCAGAGCTTATACTCCCGACGAGCCCGGCAGACATAGGCAATCCAGTTGCCTCGCGGCGACCAGACCGGCGCCGCATTATAATCGCCTTCAAACGTCAGACGACGCACGTTCGAGCCGTCTGCCCCCATCAGGAACAACTGTGGCCCGCCCCCTCGATCCGACACAAACACCAGCTCTCTCCCGTTCGGAGACCAGGAGGGAGACAAGTCGCCGGACGGATTTGATGTCAGGCGTTGGATCGCTTTCGTCCTGGTATCCAACCGATAGAGATCAGAATTGCCCTCGTGGCTGGAGGCAAACGCCAGGAAGTTTCCATCAGGAGACAACGCCGGAGTGATGTTCAATCCCCCCAGGGAAATCACCGTCCATCGCTTGCCCGTTGCCAACTCGATCATATCGATGTCCTGAGTATTCCGATTGCGATAGGCCGTAAAAACGAGAAACCGACGATCCGGAGACCATCGCGGCATGAGATTCAAGAATCCATCGGCCGTCAACTGGCGTGCATCATAACCATCATAATCCATCACGAACAACTCTCGGGCAGCCCCATGTTCGGCCACATAGGCAATCTTCGTCCGCGCGATACCCGGCTCACCCGTGTAACGAAATACGAGTTCGTCGGCAAAGCGATGCGCCATTAGCCGCACCACCGAGGGGGATCCTGCATACCGCTTCCCCCCCACGACTTCGTCGCTGCCGCTGTCATAGACGAAGCCTTCCATGTTCACGTCGGCGTCTTTGTCCCCCTCCTTCAGACCCGCTTTCCCCCAGACCAACACCGAGACACCCTTCTCAGCGGCTTGCTTAAATACGGCCTTAGAACCGGCTTCCGTCCCGTTGCCGATATCAGACGTCTTAATCCCAAGACTGGGCAGATCCAACAAATCAAAGACCAAGGAGCGTTTCACATCTTTTTTGAGGACGGCTTCGATCCGTCCCCCCAACCAATCGGGGCCTCCGGCATTTTGTATCTCCGCAACAGCCAGCGATATTTTCTGAAAGTCTGGGCGCGTGGCTTCAAGGAAGACATCTGCCGCGCCGGATTCCAGAATACCGATCGCACCTGCAATCAGCAGAAGCCCGCCGACCAACACACTGATCAATTTCACCTGTGTCATCCGACCAACTCTCCAACTCGAAATACCATCTCGACATCCTTATAGTTGTCTGTCATATCGGCAGGAAAGGCCGGTACCATTCGCGGCTTCAGCACGGCCCGCTGGCCTGCCAGATCATAATAGGCATTCCCTGACGACTGTTGCACGACCACGTCTTTGATCGTCCCATCCCGTTGAAGCCGAAACTTCACAACCATTGTATAGGTCTGTCCTGCCATATCGATCGGGGGCGGCTCCCAATGACTGCTGATGACAGCCTGCACGCGAGCCCAATAGGGATTCGACCCGGTCGTACCGGAGATCTTCAGCGCCGTATCTGGAGTCTTCACCGACGAGACTTTTGCCTCTTGCTGAGGAGCCGGTTTCACTGGCGCCTCGCTCGGCTTCACCTCTTTCGGGATATCCAGCTTCGCTGTAGGCTGAAACGGTTTAATCTTTTTCAGCTCTTCTTCTAATTCACGATTCAAATCATCGCTGACTGAAGACCGCTGCGAAATCTTGGCGGCCGGGTCTGGCGCCACATCAGGAACACGTGGAATATCGAGGGCCTTCACCTTCGCCGCCTGTTGGGATTGAGCTGCTAATTTTGTTGCAGGGCTCAAATCGCCGAACTTCGGTGCATCCGGCGGGAGCTGAAGATCCCGGAGCAGATCCCTCCTCACCTCGCCCTTAGGAGGCGCAACGGAAGGGGCGGCTCGTGCGGTCATCGTCTTAACCAATGGCGCAGGGATCGGCTTCGGATCGGCAGTTTTAGCGGACTCAACCGGCTTCGACGGCTCGGCCGGCCTCACAGGTGTCGGCAGACTGACCAGCGACACTTCCACCGACGTCAACGGGCGTTCACCTTGCGGTGGAAGCCTAAGCCCTGCCATCACAAACAGCAGCACGACATGAAGGACGAGCGACAACGCCAGCGTTCGCTTGAGGCGAACGCTCAGACTGGATTGATCGTCCTGATCGAACCACAGACTTGACTGGACCGACGTCTGAGACGTCATAATAACCAGCCCCCTTACACACGTTGCATCAATTCTTTCGCGGCGGCAGGCGCGGGACTTGCGGCGCGGCCACATGCTCGGGACCGGCCGGCTCCGTCACCATCCCGATCTTCTCGATACCGGCTTTTTTGACGCCGTCCATAACTTGAACCACGATACCATAGGGCACATCGCGATCCGCCCTCAGGTACAGCGATACATCGGGGTGGTCCCGTTTCAGAAGTTTCAATTTCTGTTCTAGCTGGGCGACGCCGACCGGATCTTTATCGAGATAGAGCCGCTGATCTTTTTCGATCGTGAGCACCGTGCGCATTTCCGGCTTGATCGTATTCGTGGCAGAGGTCGGCAACTTAATGTCCATCCCTCGATACAACATCGGTGCAGTGACCATGAAAATCACCAGAAGGACGAGGACCACGTCGACGAGAGGGATCACATTGATTTCGGCCAGAAACCGGCGGTGCCGAGACTCAAGGGTCATCCTTGAGCTCCAACCGGAGCAGGTTTCGTTTTGGATGCAGCAGTCGCGAGGGATGCCAGAAGCTCGATGGTCACTGAATCCAACCGGAACGCCGTATTGCGAATCCGGATGAGAAAGTAATTATAGGCGATGACTGCGGGGATAGCGGTGAACAAACCGGCTGCCGTCGCAACGAGAGCCTCCGCCACGCCAGGAGCGACAGCAGAAATACTGGCGGTCCCTTGCGTGCCGATCTCACGAAAGGCATCGATGATCCCCATCACGGTCCCGAGCAGTCCGACAAATGGCGTAATATTTCCCGTCGTGGCAAGAAAGGGAAGATAGGTCTCGAGCCGCGAGAGCTGGCTTTGCCCGAGATGGGCTGCCGTCCGCTCTATCACATGTTGATCGACCGGTCCCGCGCTGGAGCCGTTCCGCCCCTCGACTCGCCCAGATCCCACGCGCTCCATCACGCCTTCGAACACGGCTGCACTGGGACTCCCCTCGATTCGTCGAACTTGCCGATACAATTCGTCGAGGTCATGTGTTTTGGCTAAGAGCGCAAGAAACCGACGATCCTCTCGATCGGCCACGCGGAAGGCTCGCCATTTAGAGAAAATTACGGCCCAAGAAATGACGGAAAATACGAACAGGAGCAAGAGTACGATTTTTGACACCGAACCAAGCGAGCCGACCAGTCCGGATAGACCTGTCTGAAACATGCAGCGATAACCTTTCCCGACTCTAGGAAGTACTCACCCTCCTGCCTACAAAGTCCACATACCTCACCGGGGAAAATTGGCGGGGCCGACGGGATTTGAACCCGCGACCTCCAGATTGACAATCTGGCGTCCTAACCAGCTGAACGACGGCCCCTCGAAACTCAACGTATAGCGGAAGATGTAGATGACAAGACGATATCTAGCGGTTGGTCTCGTCTGAAGTTCTTATTTCTTCGTCTCGTATCTATCCTGTCCCCTTAACCCAGCAATTCCCTGGTAGGCGGAACAGGGATCGAACCTGCGACATCCACCGTGTAAAGGTGGCGCTCTGCCAACTGAGCTATCCGCCCGATTTTCTTAACAAGCTGGGCGGGATGCTACCAAGTCCACCTGCCCATGTCAACCGAATCTCGCACTCTTCTTGCATTTTTTAGCCATCGCCCACTCCGCACACATGAATCGGGGCTTCTTCGGTTATTTTTTCTGTCCCGGTCGCCGGCCCGTCCGAGGAAAACAGGTGTCATGCACCCGCTTCAGACGTCCCCGCTCGACATGCGTATAAATCTGCGTGGTCACAATATTGGCATGGCCGAGCATGACCTGCACAGAGCGAAGGTCGGCCCCGCCTTCGAGCAGATGCGTGGCAAACGAATGCCGCAACATGTGCGGTGAAATCACCTGTGTGATCCCTGCCCGCTGCGCACGCCCTCGCAGTAATTTCCAAAATGCTTGCCGCGTCAGCGGACCGCCACGTCTCGAGACAAACAGATACCGCGAAGTCCGTTGCTTGAGGAGCTGCGGCCGCGCTGCGCCCACATACTCCTGCAGCAGTTGCCTGGCCTCTTCTCCCATCGGCACCAAACGCTGCTTCGCCCCCTTGCCCGTGACCCGGAGATAGCCGACATCAAGATTCACCTGTGAGACTTCAGCCGTCACCAATTCAGACACGCGAAGCCCTGTCGCATAGAGCAACTCCACCATCGCACGATCACGTCGGTCTTCAAGGGTGGGGACTGCTACCAGATCCAATAACGCGGTGACATCCTGCTGCGACAGTGTTTTGGGCAGTCGAACGCCGCGAGTGATCGCAGGCAGACTGATGGCAGGACTTTCCTCAATCATTCGTTCCTGCATCAGAAACCGGAACCATCCGCGGATAGCCGAAAGACAGCGGACGGAGGAGGCGCGAGACAACCGGGCCTCATGTAACGAGTGAAGAAATCCCGTCAACATCGCCGGCGTGAGCGGTTGAAGCAATACGGCGCCGGTGCGATGCACATAGGAATGGAACTTACTCAGATCGCGTCGGTAGGCTTCGACCGTGTTGACGGAGAGACCACCTTCCACTCGGAGATGGCGCAAATATCGCTCGACCAGCGGGTCCAACATCATCGATTCGATGATAGCCAATCACTCATGCAAACACAACGAGCCGCACAGGACTTACCTTGACACCCCCACAAGGTTTCCGATAGTAGTCACCTGTGTGCCACAAGTCCGTTACCCCCTCTAGGAGCCCATGGCCCGCCCGTTGATAGCTACGCCCTCACATCGCACGTCTCCCCTCTTAGTGCGCTGGTGCCCAGCCCTCGCCCTTGCCTGCGTCCTGTTCTGGCCAATGGGGTTCGCACTCAGCCCCGCGGTCCATGCGCAAACGAGAACACCTGCCACGGCGAGCCATCCGACCCTGAGCCAGGCGAAACGCCTGATCGACACAGAACGGGCGGAAGAAGCCATCACCCTCCTTCGTCGCTTCTTGACGACGTCTCCGAAACCCGACCTGCTCGACGATACCTATCTCCTGCTCGGCGCAGCCCTCTACGGGTCACAACAGTATGGGGAGGCCCTCAAATACTTGCAGCAACTGCAGACGGAGTTTCCAGACTCCGAGGTCACAGGCCGCGGCAAGGTAATGCAGGCACGTACCCATGCGGCGATGGGCAACCTCGACCTGGCGCTCCCCATTCTGACAAGTCTCCGTACCCTCTCGAAAGATGACGTCACCAGACGCGAAGCCCTGCGCCTGAGTGGAGACTTCTACGCGCAAAAAAAAGACACCATCCAGGCCATCCAGGCCTGGCTCGATGAAATGGCGTTGGGCACCGAGGGCCAGGCGGAAGACGCGAGGACCCGTATCCGCGAGTTCGTCAATGAGGCATCGGACCGCAAACCTCTCGAACGAATCCGGGAAACCTTCCCTCGCAGCTTTCCCGGCGATCTCGCCTCGCTCCGCCTCATCGACGTCTATGTCGGCCGAGGCGAAGAACACCAGGCCGTCCGACAAATCCAGCAATTCCTCTCAAGCTTCCCGACGCACCCACAGGCGGCCAAAACCTCGGAGCTTCTCTCCACGCTCCAAGCCAAACTCATGTCCCATCAGTTCTTCATCGCCGCGGTGTTGCCGCTCTCTGGGAAACTCGCTCCCTTTGCCACCGAAACCCTCAACGGCATCCAACTGGCCATGGAAGCACACAAAGACAAGGCTGGCGTCCCCTCGATGGGTCTCATCGTCAAGGAATTCGAATCCGACCGTGCCTCGTTTTTGGACGACTTCTCCGGACTGTTGAATAACGATCGTCTCCTGGCCGTCATCGGCCCACTCTTATCCAAGCATCTACCGGTGATGGCTGAACTGGCCGGACGAGCCCACACCCCATTGATCACGCCGACAGCGACCGTCCCCAACGTCAGACGGCTCGGCTCCTATGTATTCAGCACCTCGCTCACGTATCAACTCCAAGCCAAACGCATCGCGGCCTATGCCATCGGAGAACAGGGCTTCCGGCGGTTCTGCATCCTGCATCCCGACACGGCCTACGGCCGCGAATTGGCCAGGCTGTTCGCCCAAGAGGTACGCCAGCACGAAGGGGAAGTGATCGCCATCGAATCCTACAAAGAGGGCGAGGCCGACGTGAGTGCGCAGCTCAAGCACATGAAAGCCGAAGATCTCAAACGGTATGGCTTGTCCGTGCCGGTCGATCAGACCAAGCTGACCGGAAAACTGACCAAGATGGACAGGAAGATTCTCTACACACCAGGCTTCGATGCGATCTTTATTCCGGGCCGCGCAGCCGACGCCGGCCTCATCGCTGCCCAGCTCAATTTCCACGACATGAAAGTGCCCTTCTTAGGCACCAATGGATGGAACTCGCCGGACTTCGCCCGCACGGCCGATTCATCGATCGACGGAGCCGTGTTCGTCGACGGCTTCTTTGTGGACAGCCCCAACTCCGGGGTGCAGGATTTTGTCGAACGGTACAAGAAACGATTTCAAACCAGCCCGACCCTCTTCGCCGTGCAGGGCTACGATGCCGCAAAACTAGTGATCGACGCCGCCCGAAAAGGCGCGACCTCCGGCGAAGCCGTCCGCGACCAGCTGTTGACCCAACCGGACCTCGCCTCCCTCACGGGGCCGGCGGCGTTTGGACCGGACGGAACCTTGAATCGGACGCTCTTCCTCATGCAAATCAAACGAGGTCGATTCCACCAGGTGAACTGAGAAAGCCGACCCCATGAACTCCCTACCGCACATCCTGCATACGATTTCCTACATGGCTCTCCCACTCCTCTTCGCCATGGTCTTGCATGAGTATGCCCATGGGTGGGTCGCCTATCGATGCGGGGATTCAACCGCCAAACTCCAAGGCCGGCTCACCATGAACCCGCTGGCACATATCGACCCATTCGGCACCATCATCCTGCCGCTGATCTGCCTGGCCATACCGGGAGGCTTCTTCCTCGGGTGGGCCAAACCGGTCCCTGTCGACCCTCGCTGTATGCATCAACCACGTCGCGACATGGCACTCGTCGCAGCCGCAGGCCCGGCCATGAATCTCGCGCTGGCCATCGGGAGCGCCCTGCTCTTCGCCATCCTCCTGTCGATCGAGCCCACGGTTGGAGACTACTGGTCCAAATCGGGAGACACCGGCTCGCCGGACACCTGGCGCGGCAAACTGCTGCTCCCCATCGCCGTAATGGCGGTCTACTCCGTCTTGATTAACGTGCTCCTGATGCTCTTCAACTTGCTGCCGCTGCCTCCCCTGGATGGCGGAAGAATTCTCACAAGTCTGCTCCCGCCCACTGCAGCGATGGCCCTCATGCGCCTGGAGCCCTACGGCATGTTCATCCTGATGGGATTAATCATCTTGGACCCGCAAGTCCACCTCATCCATACCGTCACCGGCACCTTGACCCACAGTCTGTCCAACACGATCCTCTCCACCGCTGTCGGTCTCGGCACAGGAAATACACCATGACGTCACCCAAGAAACGAGTCCTCAGCGGCATGCAGCCGAGCGGGCTGCTCCATCTCGGCAACTATCTCGGCGCCTTGGAGAATTGGAAAGGCCTTCAGAATGAGTTCGAGTGTTATTTTTTCGTCGCAGACTGGCATGCACTCTCGTCCAACTATGCCGATACCAGCCGCATCCGGGAGTTTGTCCACGAGCTCTTAATCGACTGGCTTGCTGCGGGCATCGATCCCGCAAAAGCCACGGTGTTCATACAGTCGCGCATCCCGGAGCATGCCGTCTTACATCTCTTGCTCTCGATGATGACGCCTGTCTCCTGGCTGGAACGAAACCCGACCTACAAGGAAAAACAGGAAGAGATTAAAGATCGCGACATGACCACCTACGGGTTTCTCGGCTATCCGGTCCTTCAAGCCGCGGATATTCTCCTCTACAAACCTGATTTCGTACCAGTGGGGAAAGACCAGCTGCCACATCTGGAACTCACCAGAGAACTAGCCCGCCGGTTCAACAGCCTCTACAGGCCGGTGTTCCCTGAACCGGTAGAGCAGCTCACCAAGTTTCCAAAAGTGCTCGGCACGGATGGCCGGAAGATGAGCAAGAGCTACGGCAACACGATCAACCTCTCCGACGCCGAACCGGTTGTGCGCCAGAAACTCAAGACGATGGTCACCGATCCCGCCCGAGTCCGTCGCCACGACCCCGGGAACCCGGACCTCTGTCCGGTGTACGATTTTCATAAAATATTTTCATTGCCGATGATTCAGGAGCAGATTAATACGGAGTGCCGGACCGCCACCATCGGCTGTATCGATTGCAAGAAACTTGTCGCCGATCGAATTGTGGAACGGATGACGCCGATGTGGGACGCGCGCGCGGTCCTGAGCAAAGATCCTGCGTACCTGAACGACATCGTCACAGAGGGCGGCCGCCGGGCCGGCGAGGTCGCCAAAGCGACGCTCCACGACGTGAACGAGGCGATGAACATCTAAATGGGGGGGGAAGATGAGGCAAGGCAAGGTGTGGCAAGGTGGACTCGTGCTGTGCGCCCTCGTCGGAGGACTCTCGGGCTGCGGAACCTGGATGCATTCCGACAAACAGTCGGTCACCATTTTCACCAACCCGCCTGAAAGCGCGGTCGTCATTGACGACTATCTGCACCTCACCGCACCGGGCACGGTGACCTTAAGCCGCAAAGGCAACCACCTCGCGCAGGTGAACAAGGACGGCTATGAATCGACCTCGCTCAGGATCGATCGCACCTGGTCCTGGTGGGTCGTCGGAGATATTTTCGGCTGCCTCATTATCTTTTCACCCATTTGCATCATGAACGACATCGACCAGGGCGGCTACTATACGTTCGACGACAAGATCTATCTGACGCTTGAACGGAAATCGGCCGCACCGCTCCCCAGTCAATAACGCACCGCCTCATGAGCGGCAATCACACGTTCAGGCACACCTCGCGGCCCTCTCTGCCAACATGAGTGAGACACTGCTCCCCCCAGAGTTTAATGTAGAGGGCGGAGCAAGGAAGTGCGTGGATGGAAAATCTCACGGCAGCGGTGGTGATACCGGAGGTGGAAGTGGCAGAGAAGGCGGCCAGACGGCG
>JANOMG010000178.1:0-1929 GCA_031420175.1 Nitrospira sp. | reverse complement strand
CTTTTCGCCGGAGAAAGAATTGGCTCAGGCCAAGAGTCAGGCACAGGCGGCAAAGGACGCCGGCGTGCAGCATGCGGTTTGGTCGACTCTGGAAGACACGCGTCAGTGGGAGTTTACGAAGCTTGGCGTACCCACGAATTTTCTGCTCACGTCGTTCTACTGGGACAATCTGATTCATCTCGGCATGGGCCCGAAGAAGGGGCCGGACGGGACGCTGGCCTTCACGCTGCCGATGGATGACAAGAAGCTCCCCGGTATTGCGGCAGAAGATATCGGCAAGTGCGCGCTCGGCATCTTCACGAAAGGGCGTGAATATATCGGCAAGACGGTCGGCATGGCAGGCGAGCACCTGACCGGTACGCAGATGGCCGCCGCGTTGGCTAAGGCGTTGGGCCAATCCGTGCGCTACAATGCCGTGACACCGGAGATCTATCGCAGCTTTGGCTTTCCGGGAGCCGACGATCTCGGCAACATGTTCCAGTTCAAGCGCGACTTCGAATCGATCTTCTGTGGGGCACGCAATCTTGACCAGTCGCGCGCGTTGAACCCCGCCTTGCAGACGTTCGACCAGTGGCTGGCTCAGAATACGAGTCGTATTCCGCTCAAATAGCCCCCTCCGTATCTCGGTATCTCCGCGAGGCCCTGCCGTCCGATCCATGGCGGCAGGACGGTTTCCCTCGGTTTGTGCATTTCTTGAATTACGTAGGTCTACCCACTTTTTGACGTTATATTTTCCCTGAGGGTATCACGTTAGCCCCTTCCGCCATTCTCTCGACGGTCCTCTGCAAGGGAAGATCGTGAAATGGCTTGAGCATGGTGATTTCGCATCGATATCAGAATAGGCCGGCTGTGACCTCTCCGAAGGGCGTCCCTCTATACCGGTGATGTGAAGCATGACGAATCTTGAACTGATGACTCATCCGTGGTTTGTCAGGCTGAAACCTGTGGTTCCGGCATTTGTCTGGGTCACCACCATCGGCACCTTTCTGCTCGATCTCTACGTCCCGCTTGGTTTTGCTCCCTGGGTCTTCTACTTCTTTCTGGCATTCGTGGTGTCACGGTTCTATCCCCCGAGGGTATTGCTTCTCTCCACGATGCTCTGGTCGGTCTTGGTCCTGAGCGGAGCGGTCTTGTTGTCGAAGGCGGGAGACCCGACTGCGGCTGCATTCAATCGAACGGTTGGTGTGGGGACGTTATGGCTGATGGTGGGCCTGTTGTATCTCGATAGCCAGTCGCTGAGAGCCAGGCTCGAAGCGGAGTCGAGGATTCACGTGATCGTGGAAGGCGCCTTGGATGCCGTGGTCACGATGGATGGATGTGGTGTGGTCGTTGAATGGAATCCGCAAGCGGAAGCCACGTTTGGATTTACGCGAGCAGAGGCGGTGGGGGCCATCCTGGCGGAACTGATTATCCCGTTACAGTATCGCGCGGCTCATGCCGCGGGGATGCAGCGATATCTGAAGACGGGAACGGAAGCGATTCTCAGACGGCGGATTGAAATTACGGCCCTCCGTAAAAACGGTGAGGAATTCCCCGTTGAACTCACCGTAATTCCTCTGTGCTTCGGCGAGCACATCCTCTTCTCGTTGTTCATTCGCGACATCGGTGAGAGAAAGCAAGGAGAGGACGCGCTCCGGCAGACCACGTCGTTCATTGAATCCATGTTCGAGCACCTTCCGAATATGGTGTTCGTGAAGGCCGCCAAGGATCTTCGTTTCGTGCGATTGAATAAGGCCGGAGAAGAATTGTTCGGCTATTCCCGATCTGACCTCCTGGGCAAGAATGACCACGATTTATTTCCCAAAGAAGAGGCCGATTATTTTACGGCGAAAGACCGTGAAACGTTGTCAGGCGGCATCCTGGTGGATATTCCGGAGGAACCCGTGCAGACCAGGACCAAGGGCGTGCGCCTGCTCCACACCAAGAAAA
>JANOMG010000177.1:0-43528 GCA_031420175.1 Nitrospira sp. | reverse complement strand
CGGCGCGAAGAAGGACGGGTTCAATCTCGTCACGGAACGAGTCGTCGCGGTGAACCTTGAGGCGAAGCAGCTTGAAGTCGAACTGTTGGCTTACGACGGGAAGACGGTGGTGCTGGACGTGGATGACGAGGCACTTGAAGAGCTGAAGCGCCTTAAGATAGGGGATGGTGCCACGATCCGCGTCGTCGAAGAAGGTGGAAAACGGGTCGCCAAGAGCTTCCGGATTCGTGCAAAGGATCCCAATGCGGCGCGTGCTGACGCGATGCTCTTGGACCTTAAGGATAGCCACTGGCTCAATCGAAAGTACGCGGCTGAAGTACTGGGTGAGCTGAAAGAAGTTCGCGCCGTGCGGCCGTTAGTCGATGCGTTAGCGGATGAAGTCGGCGACGTCCGGCAGCGTGCCTATGATTCGTTGATCAAGATCGGTGGTCCGGCGGTGTCGTCGCTTGTGCCTTTGCTGGTTTCTGAGGAGGATGAGGTCAGGCAATCAGTGACGGAAATCATCCGCAAGATCGGGAAGCCCGCCGTCGAGCCGTTGGCCACGGCGCTTGCCGAGGCCGACGACCGTCTGAAAGCACGGGTGATGAAAGTATTAGACCGGATGGGCTACAAGCCGAAAGTCAAAGAGGAGGCCAATGTTGAAACGCCACGCCTTACGTAAGGCCGGTGTTACGTGGCTGGGCAAGGAGCCTTGCTGGGCCTCCCGACTGAAATGTGACGGAAGCCAAAGGCTGCGACTTGGTCGGGCGCATAGACATTTCGCAAGTCGAAGAAGATGGGCTGGCGTAAGAGGGTCTTCAGCCTGTCGAAATCGAGGGTTCTGAACTGGTTCCATTCGGTCATAAGAATCAAAGCATCCGCCCCCTGTGCTGTGTCATAGGCGTCTTTACAGGGGACGAGGCCTGAAATAATGTGGCAGGCTTCATCAAGCGCAGCAGGATCGTAGGCGCGAACCGTCGCGCCCTGTTTCATCAGTTCCTGCGCAATGGCCAGGGCTGGCGCATCCCGTAGGTCGTTGGTGTTGGGCTTGAAGGACAGGCCCAACATCGCGAACGTCTTTCCCTTGACCCCCCCCATCTCCTTCGTGATCTTTTCAATCATCCTGCCACGCTGCTGTTCGTTGACCAGGGCGGCGGCGCCGGCGATCTGCATGGGATAGCCGACTCGCTCTCCCGTCTGTACGAGGGCGGCCAAATCTTTCGGGAAGCAGGATCCCCCGAACCCCGGTCCTGCATGGAGAAACTTTGATCCAATCCGGTTGTCGAGCCCCATGCCTTTCGCGACCATTTGCACGTCGGCACCCACCTTCTCGCAGACTGTCGCGATTTCGTTGATGAACGAAATCTTGGTGGCGAGGAAGGCGTTAGAGGCGTATTTGATCATTTCGGCAGTCGGGATGTCGGTGACGACGAACGGAGTTTCGAGTAAATAGAGCGGACGATAGAGGTCCTTCATGATCGCAACCGCCTGTTCGCTGTCTGTGCCGATGACGACCCGGTTTGGTCGCATGAAATCTTCGATGGCAGACCCTTCACGAAGAAACTCCGGGTTGGAGACGATGTCGAATCTGAACTTGCCTGATTGGTTGGCGTTGATCACCTCACGCAGTTTTTCCCCGGTTCCCACCGGGACCGTTGATTTGGTGACGATGACCTTATACCCGGTCATGGTTCTGGCGATGCCGCGGCCGACTTCTTCGACGTACGACAGGTCGGCTGATCCGTCCGCTCGTGGTGGGGTTCCGACCGCAATAAAGATGACGAGGGCCTTGTCGACGGCTTTGGCGACGTCGGTGGTAAAGCTGATTCGGCCCTCTCGAATGCCTTTGGCAACGAGCTCCGTGATCCCCGGTTCATAGAAGGGTACATCGCCCTTCTCAAGCCTGGCGATCCGTTTGGCGTCGGTATCCATGCAGGTCACGCTGACGCCGAACTCTGAAAAGCAGGCGCCTGTTACCAATCCGACATAACCGGTTCCAATCACACTGATATGCATGGGTCCCTCTCCTCGTTTAACCAAGAACGATCTGGGGCGAGTATAGCAACGGTATTGGGGGTGAGCAATGAAGTGGCGGTTTCAAGCTCCACGTGCAACGGGTGCATGATGGCGCAGGTGCGCGGAGACTTCCCTGGGCGTGGCGACGTTGCGCCATGTTCGGGGGCGCGTGTTCAAGCGAGGGGCGATGGCGTTCACCTCGCGTTGGGTGGAGCCGGACACATCCGTCCCCGTGGAGGTACTGGCGCCACCGCTCATGGGTGGTCTCGTTGATGCCGCGTTGCCAGGGGTGGGACGGATCGGCAACGGCGATCTGGATCGCGAGCCGCTGGGCCATCCGCGCGTGCTCCGCTCTCTCGTTGCCCCGATCACCGGTCAATGTTTTGCGCAGCAGGGCGGGCCCGTGCCGGAGTGTCGTGGTGAAGCCGGCTCGCGCCCGCCTCGCGTCCGTCCCCTCCCTCCTGGCCAGGCTGACCACGCGGGTGGTCCGCGCCACCAGGGTGCCGACGGCCGCGCCATTGCGGGCGCCGTGGATGAGGTCGCCTTGCCAGTGGCCGGGCACCGTGCGGGTGGCCACCGCGGCGGGCCGTCCCGCGGGCCCGAGGCCGACGCGCCTGGCGCAACGCCACCAGCAGTGCGCTCCTCAGGGCTCCGCGTGGCAGCACATACAGGCCGACAGAGAGGGTCTCAGCCGACAGGTGGTTGCCCCTGTCGTCAGGATACGCGCGGGGGAGCCGCCCGGCACTCTGTTCGGGCGAGCACCCCTCGGCAAGATGCGTCCGCACAGACTGCCACAGCCAGAGATCCAGGAGTGTGCGCGCGCCGTGGCTGGCGCGCCCGACCGGCTGCCAACGTGTGTGCCGTGCACGCGCGAGACCGGCGGCCCCGTCCTGCGTTGCGGGCGCATTCCCGGCGCACGGTGCTGGGCACTCGCCGCACCACCCTCGCCAGCGCCCGCCGCGAATGGCCAGGGGCCAGGCCCAGACGCAGCGGCTCACGGTCGGCGTCACGCAAGTGCGTAGAGCCTGTCTTTGGCATGGCAACACCGTAGCCCATCAGGGCCGGTTGTGTTGCACTTGGAGTTAGAACTCAAGAGTTATAAAAAGCCGTGTTCATTGGGAGGAGCTGCCTGAGTCGCTCGTTGACAGGTGGGCGATGGCTGAGTACTATTTGTTTCCTTCATCGGACGGATTCTATCGTATGGCGATTCAAAGTGGACCTCTGCAGCGACCTCTCGTCGTGATGATGTGCAGGACCCTGTGCACGATCAGTCCGGATGCAACGTTATTGGAGGCGGCCCGGCTGATGCGTGACGCGAAGGTCGGCGCATTGTTGGTGCACGAGGGTGGCCACTACAGTGGTCTGGTCAGTGAATCGGACTTGGTTCGCAAAGGGATGGCCGAATTGCGTTCGGCACAAGAGACGTTGGTTCGGGCCGTCATGAGCAGTCCACTATTGTCGATCGATAGTGCGAGCTCGGCCCACGAGGCGAGTGAGAAAATGGCGGAACACGGGATTCGACATCTGGCGGTCTCCGATGACGGACAGATCGCCGGGATCATCTCCGTCCGCGATCTCTTACGCTACTTCAAGAACTGGGGCGGTCTGTGATCCTCGGGGGGCGCGGGGCAGCGCCGGATCGTTTCCTTACCATATGTGGTGGTTCCGCATGAGTTTAGTGAATCGGCCGACTCATACCCCTCGATGGTTCCTTCTGATGACAGCGCTGGTAACCGGTGGGGTGGTTATGGCGCTCGAAATTTTGGGAAGCCGTCTCTTGGCTCCCGTTTTCGGAAACTCCCTGTTTGTCTGGGGCGCATTGATCGGAGTGATTCTTGCCGCGATGAGTAGTGGGTATGCCTTTGGCGGCTGGGCCTCCGACCGGTACCCCGGCGCGCAGGTGTTGGCAAGCCTGTTGCTATTCTCTGGAGCCTGGACGTTTCTGATCGCGTGGCTCGGCCAGCCGGTGCTCTTTAAAGTGGCGGCGACGATCGAGGATCCTCGGTGGGGCCCTTGTGTCGCCGCGGCGCTGCTTCTGGGCCCGCCGGCCTTTGGTCTGAGCGGCGTGCTACCGGCTATGTTGCGATTGGCCGTGTCAGATCTTGAGTATTTCGGTCGGCATACGGGTCGCATGATTGCGCTCTCGACCCTGGGGAGCTTGGTGGGAACCTGGGGGACGGCGTTTTTCTTTCTGTCCTGGATCGGCAGCCAGGCACTTATCTCGTGGCTCGGCGCCATTCAAGTGGGGCTTGGTCTCTGGTGGTTGGTCAGCGGGACGACCGCACGACCTGTTGTGATCGGTATGCTCATCCTCTGCATCGGAGGCCTGGGGGCCGGTGCCTTGTCTCCGATCCAGAAGTTGAAGGCGCCGGTCTATCAGGAAGACAGCCCCTACCAACAAGTCAGAATTCGCGATGACGATCTCTTTCGCTACCTCGTCTTAGATCGAACGTTCCATGCGGTCATGTGGAAGGCGGATCCGGTCGCGCTGTTTCTTCCTTATAGTCAATTGATGGTCGCGTCGCTGGCTTTGGTGCCCGAGCCAAAGAGGGGCCTGATCCTTGGTCATGGAGGCGGATCGCTGGCGAAGTGGCTCGCCCACCGATGGCCTGAACTCGAGTTGGATGTGGTCGAGTTCGATCCGGTGGTCGTCCGCATGGCCGAAGAGTATTTCTCCTATCAGCCTCCTCCTCAGCATCATGTGCACGTCCGGGATGCGCGGGTCTTCCTGAATTCCACGGAGCGAATCTATGATTTCATTTGGGTGGATGCGTTTGCTCGACACATGATTCCGTTTCATCTGACCACCGTGGAGTTCTTTGCCGAGTTGCGCGCTCGTCTTGCGCCGAGCGGTATCCTGGCAGTGAATTTGGCCTCGTCTGGCGAGGGGGGGGATCTGTTGCGGGCCAATGCGGTTGTGCAGACGATGAAGCGGTCGTTTCCCAGTGTGGAGTCCTTTGCGGTCAAGGGGCCATGGAAGTCTGCGCAGACGCGATCGGAGAATCTGATTTTTTTTGCCGGCGCGCCGCTCGAGCAGCATACGCTCTCTACCATTGTGGCCAAGGTGAACAGATTGGTTGAGCAACAGCGTCTTCCCTTCGAGGCCATTGCGTTGCTGCGTGCCCATCGCACGCAACCATGGGAGGCAGGCGTCGTGCTCACTGACGATTATGCGCCGTATGACCTCTTGATCGGGCCTACGGTCCAAGAGGGACTGCCTGAGGCGGGGACGGTGCGTTAAGTGATTGGAATGATTGCGACTGGCCTGTCGACTCGAATGTCTGGGTGGAAGGTGGATAACTAGAAAAATGGCTAGATTAACGTTCTTGCTTCCGTTTTCGTCGCTGTGCTATAAAGTTGCCTCTCAAAGAGACAGAGAGGCTGTTACAGCATGATGGGCATACGCAGTGAAGTAGTTGTCAGCAAGGTCAAGGCTACCCGGGTTCGTCGGTAGTTATTTACCAACCTAATCACATCTCTTCTTTTTTCTTAAGGAGGTAGGTCATGGGCAAGACGATGTTAGGGGTCTTCTTCGGCCTCGTGATGGTCGCGTCTGGGGCATCCACAGCGTTTGCGCTCCAAGCGGGCGGAGTCGAAATCGGGGATTTGGAGACTGGCTCCGTCGTAGGTCAGTCGTTCAAAGAGTTGGATGTCGATGCCCAGCTGTTCGCGATCGAGATTGGAAACTTAAAGGCGTGGTATCCACCCGTCACGCTCATCGATTTCAAAGTTCGGCCTGGTCGTCCGGTCCTGCTCAAGGTGACGAACAATTCCACTGCTGAGCATGGATTCCAGATGACCGATGCTACGAACGCTGGTTCACCGTTTGTGATGAAAGCCGAAGTGGTGTTGAAGCCTGGCGAAACCAAGTATATCGGTATTCCGACTAGTGACATGTTCTATGCCACGCAGGGGAATACGCTGACTTATCGCTGTCACCTGCATCCGGCGCATCTTGGCGGCAAGATTCTTATGATTAAGTAAAAGTTGTTGATAGGTGTGAGTGACCACCGCCCTTTCTGCGACCGCGCGGAGAGGGCGGTGGTTTTTTTACGCAATGCGAAATGCATTGAGTTAGTGGAGAAGAACGGCGCTATACCTCTTCTTCAGCTCGGCAGTCAGCTCCTGGATCGAGCGGAATGTTCTGAACTCCTCTGATCTCTCCCGCCACGATCAGCAACAAGAAATGGCTTAAGACGGGATCCGTCTCACGTCGTTCTTTTACGACAGTGTGCATGTCCACGATCATTTCGTCCCCCTCCCATTGGGTCTCATTGATCACCCAGTAGTGGCTGGCTGCATAGGGAAACTGTCGAGTCACAAAGGCTTCGATGATGGTTCCCACGTCGCTGGTACTGGCCTGCGCGAACGCAGGCATGGTGAGGATCCCGCAGAGTACGCTCAGGATGATCCATTGATGCCCCATGTTTCACCTCCATACGAGGGGAGAGAAAGTACAGGCGACTCCATCGAGAAAAGTGGGAGCAGGATGGTCAATCAATTCATCACGAGTAAGCCTACTCCTGACTGAGAGAGAAATCTAGAAGGGGGGTGTTGTGAAAGTGACAGTAGAAACAGGAAGACCCTGCTCCTCACGAGAAAAGCAGGGCCTTTATTGTTGAACGATGAGCGATGATTAATTACGCACGCCGCTCCAGACTTTCGCCGGATCGATCGCTTTATCCGGATTGAGCGTATTCGCCCTCGCTAGCAGGACTTCCGTCGTTTCCGGATACAGCGGATCGGCGATGCAGCAATTATCAACCGGGCAGACGGCGGCGCACTGGGGTTCGTCGAAGTGTCCGACGCACTCGGTGCAGCGGTCGTGCGTAATGATATAAATACTATCGCCAACTCCCTGGCCGTCGCCCACATGATTGCCCTTCGCTTCCGCGTCGCTGCGAGTTTCAAAAATCGCCTCGTTCGGACATTCGGGCAAGCAGGCCCCACAGGAGATACATTCATCAGTAATCAGCAGCGCCATGACCCTCGCCT
Organism: Nitrospira sp.; assembly: GCA_031420175.1. Taxonomy (GTDB): domain Bacteria; phylum Nitrospirota; class Nitrospiria; order Nitrospirales; family Nitrospiraceae; genus Palsa-1315. The sequence goes on along the minus strand of JANOMG010000177.1, from coordinate 36,538 downwards.
CCTTCTCACTACAAATAGAGACACACACGGTTGACAAGTCCGCCCCGTCACGACATAGTGCGGGCCGCGACGTGAATGCCATTCTAGTCTGTCGCTCTTTTCCAAGTCAACAGAACGGCACTTGCTCAGAAGGCCTAGTCTCCCTATGTTAATGGGCCTTTGGGCCCACTGACTCATCATGAGTCGCGAGATGGAATGTCTATGGCCACCTCATCGATGAGTGATCGAGAGCAGAAAAAGAAGCGCATCATCACGCTCGTCCTCATGGCGATTTTTTTGATGAGCGCTTCGTTCTTTCTCATCGATCGAAAAGACGAGACCATCATTATCGTTTCTTTTCCGAACGGCCGTACGCTTGAGACGGAAGTAGCGGATACACCGGAGAAGCTGCTCTTTGGTCTTGCCTTTCGAGAGACGTTGCCAGCGAATAGTGGAATGCTTTATATCTTCGAGTCGACTGGCCAGAACCACATCTGGACGAAGGAGTATCGGTTTCCGGTGGACATGGTATGGGTTGATGAAAGCCATCATATTGTGGGGCTCAAGGAAAATGTTGCTCCCTGCCGGGAAGATGATTGCCCCAAGTATAGTTCCTCTCCCGAAGCGGTCCGTTATGCGATTCAAACAGAAGCGGGCTTCATCAAGCGGGAAGGGATCACTGTGGGGCTGGAGTTGAAATATACACTTCGGATGTAATGCGCGCGAGCTGTGGTGCGAAGCATGAAGAGAGGAGTCGGTGTAGCATGCTAGAGGGGTTTCAATCCGTCGCCCGCGTTGGTGAGCTATCGCCCGGGCAATCAAAAGTCGTGACGGTGAAGAGTCGAGAGATTGCGCTGTTCAACATCGAGGGGACGTATTTTGCGATCCATAATTTGTGTCCCCATGAGGGTGGCCCGTTGTGTGAAGGGCGCGTGAAGGGCTTTGTCGTGGCCTGTCCGTGGCACGATCTGGCATTCGACGTTCGAAACGGGCAAGGGACGGATGGCGGCGGATATTGCGTGGGGAGTTATGACGTGAGGGTGGACGGCGCGGAGATTTTTGTCGGGCCTCGGCGAAAACCATAGCATGATCAGGCGAATAATAAGGCGCGGGTTGCCGCGTAATTGACGATGAGTATGACCTCTAGCTACGACCATGATGGCCTCAAATCCTTAGGTGGGGCGAAGGTTATTGAGACGACCCTTGGGCATCCCATCCAGATTCATCTCTGGGAGGATAGGACGCGAGGGGAGCTCTGGGTTCCGACCTATGATCCGACGGGGCTGGCCATGCTGGCAGACGACTACCAGCGCATCGCTGGAAATAATGCGGTCGACAATGGGCAGCGGACGTTCGAATTTAAGGTGATGAGGCCGGGAACCCACCGGGTGTTGTTTGAGAAACGCATGGGGTGGAAATTCACGGCCGAAGATCGGCGGGTTTTCGAGGTGACCGCCTCTGATTCTTCGCCTCGGAGGAGTGCGTAACTATGCCGGATGTGGCCTTCGTCAATGGATTGTTTGTGCCGTTGGTCGAGGCAAAAATCTCGATCGAAGATCGAGGCTTTCAGTTTGGCGATGGTGTCTACGAAGTGATCCGCACATACAAGGGGCGTCCATTCGCACTCGAGGCCCATCTGGCTCGACTCGAGCGTAGTGCCATGGCCCTTGATCTGGCGCAGCCCTATTCCCGTACTGAGTGGGCCCACCTTGTCCTGGAAGGGGTTAAGCGGGCTGCCTATCCTGAAGCCAAAATCTACATTCAGCTTAGCAGGGGTGTCGCTCCCCGTGATCATGCCTACCCAGCCCAGGTAACGCCTACGGTCGTGATGACGATTCGTGAGTTCCACCCGCTCGATAGGTCGGTGCAGGCAGCCGGTGTGGAGGTGATGACGACCGAGGACATTCGATGGGGTCGTTGTGATATCAAGAGCGTAAATCTGTTAGCGAATGTGCTTGCCCGCCAGCAGGCCAAGCAGGCCCAGGTCTTCGAAGCCATTTTAGTCAAGGAGGGGTTGGTCACTGAGGGGGCGGTCAGCAACGTGATGGTGGTCCGTGGGGGAACGGTAATGACGGCACCGGAAGGGCCGCGCATTTTGTCCGGGGTTACGAGGGTCGTCGTGTTGGAGCTGGCCCGAAACGAGGGCCTACCGATTCACGAGCGTTTTATTTCGCAAGCAGAACTGTATGACGCCGACGAAGTGTTTCTCACGGGAACCACGGTCGAGGTCCTAGCCGTCGTCCGAGTGGATGGGAAAGTCATTGGAGATGGACGGCCCGGTTCAGTCACCCGACGACTCGCCGCAGGCTTTACGAGCCTGGTCGGTTAGCCCCTTGCTTTGGCATAGGGGGCATGTTATGGTCCCCGCACTGGAAGTGGGCTCGGGCCCACTTTTTTGTTTAATCTCTTGTAATGAGCTATTCCAAAGAAGCAGGGCTAGGGGTGTCGGTGAAGGAATCCCGACCAGTCGTCGATCGCATCAGTGAGGTGGTGTCGCCCATCCTGTGGGCATTGGGCATAGAATTAGTCGACGTCGTATGTGTCGGGCAAGGTACACGGTCAGTCGTTCGCGTGTACATCGATAAGGTGGGCGGCGTCACGGTCGAAGATTGCGGGCGTGCCCATCTCGCGATCAGTCCAGCCTTGGATGTGGCTGATCCGTTCCCCCATACCTATACGCTGGAAGTCTCCTCGCCGGGTCTGGATCGGGCCTTCAAGCGGATTCAGGATTATCGCCGGGCAGTGGGCAAGCAGGTGAGCGTGAAGCTCAGGCAGCCGACCGATGGACAGTGGCGTGTGGTCGGACTGTTGACGGAAGTCAATGAGCAGGGCGTCACGGTCGTGGTGAGCGATCCGCGTCCTGAGCGGACAGTCATTCTTGAGTTCGACTCGATTGCTGAAGCGCGACGCGTCGTCACGTTTTAAGTTGTACGGGAGTCGGTCACCGAGGTTTGAGCATAACCGCTGCATTTAGGAGGGTGGCTGCAGGGGCAGTTGCCAGAGAGTGAGCTATGAATCGAGAATTGATTTCAGTTATCGACGAACTTGGTCGGTCAAAGGGCATCGAGAAGAGCCGGGTGATCGGGGCGATTGAAGCGGCCCTTCTCATGGCCGCCAAGAAACGTTTCGGACAGGCTGAGAATATTCAGGTCGAGATCGACTCCAAGACCGGTGAAATCTCCGTCGTGTCGAAGAAGACCATTGTCGATGCGGTCACCAACCCAAAAACCGAGGTCTCTCTTCAGGAAGCTCGTCAGTTCGACAGCGAGGCAGAGGTCGGCGATGAGATCGGGTCGGTCATCGAGATGAGCGACTTGGGACGGATCGCGGCGCAAACCGCCAAGCAAGTGATTTTTCAAAAGGTTCGTGAGGCTGAATGGGAAGCGGTCCAAAGAGAATACTCGACGAAGCAGGGAGATCTGGTCAACGGTATCATTCTCGGGATGGAGCGTCGGAACTACCTAGTGGATTTGGGCAAGACCGAGGCGGTGTTGCCGATTCAGGAACAGATTCCGCGGGAAACCTATCGCCGTGGTGATCGGGTGAAGGCGATGCTCCTGGAAGTGCGCCGGACGCCAAAGGATGTTCAGGTCATTTTGACGCGCAGTCATCCCCAGTTCGTCTCGAAGTTGTTTGAGTTGGAAGTGCCGGAAGTGCTTGAGAAAATCGTTGAGATCAAGTCCATTGTGCGGGAGCCTGGTGATCGGACCAAGATTGCCGTGACGTCTCGCGAAAAAGCCGTCGATCCAGTCGGGGCCTGCGTGGGGATCAAGGGGTCGCGGGTTCAAGCGGTTGTTCGCGAGCTGCGCGGAGAGAAAATCGACATCATTACCTGGACCTCCGATCCGCGAGTTTTTATCGCGGAGGCCTTGAACCCTGCAAGCATTGAGAAGGTCGGCCTCGATGAGGAGAAGAAGTCGGCGCTAGTCGTGGTTGCGGATTCCCAGCTATCGTTAGCGATCGGGAAGAACGGCCAGAACGTACGACTGGCTGCTCGCCTGACCGGGTGGAAGATCGACATTATCAGCGCGACGGAGTACGAAAAGGAAAAGGCCGAACGGGATAACGATATCAAGGCGGCGCTGGCAGAGGAAACCGAGGCGCTGCATCAGCAACAAGAAGCCCGGGAACAGGAATTACAAGCCCGGGCAGAGTCGGAGTCGGATGCCGGGTAAAGAAGAACAGGTGTCAAATCCTCATGCGTGTTTACGAATTGGCTAAGCAGCTCGGGATGGAAAACAGTGAACTCATTCCGGAATTGAAGCGGATGGGTGTCACTGTCGCATCGCACAGTAGCGCGTTGGATGACGACGTGGTGAAGAAGGCGTTGGAGAAGCTCGGGCCGAAAGCTAAAGCTTCCGCGAAAGCAACGGGCAAAGAAGCCGATGCAGGTCGGAGCAAGGTCGTCGCAGGAGCCAAGGCCGGGTCAGCTCAGGCTGCTCCGGTGGCGGAGGATGCTTCCAAGTCCGATAAGCGCCGCATTTTGATTAAGCGCAAGCGCGATGACGCGCCAGTGGAAGAAGTTGCGCCCTTGCCCACAGTTGAAGCGATCGGCACCAGCAGAGAGACCGGCGACACTCATGTCCTTAGTCTCCCTTCGGCACATCCACTCACTGATTCTCTAGCCGCTCCGCATCCTGAGCTGACGCCGATGCCAGACGTGGCGCCTGCTGCGGGAACCCCGAGCGCTCCGGCTCCAACTCTTGCGGCCAAGCCCACTGTCGCGCCCAGCATCGATCTGACCGCCGGAAAAAAGAAACCCCTCTCTCTCGAAGAGCTGCAAGCCGAGGGTTTGAAGGAAAAGGCGAAGAAAGCTCGCAAGCCGGGCCGTACGCGGGAAGAAGAAGAACTTCGACTGCGTGAGGATGCGGCTCGCTGGCAGGATCTTCGTGCCATTCCGTTGCACCAGCGCCGTGACGACCGTAGCAAGCACGTGCATCACAGTACGCCCGGGGAGGTCACCAAGCCGAGGCGGAAGGGTTTCAAGTTTACGCTCGGCATGACGGTGAAGGAGTTTGCTGAGTTGATCGGGCAGCGTCCAGCCGACATTATGCGCAAGCTGATGGACATGGGCCAGATGCTCACGTTCAATCAGACGATGAACGTGGATGCGGCCGTGATCATTGCTGAAGAGTACGGGATCAAAATCGATCTCTCGACGGAGAAGGTCGGAGAAGAATTGCTGGAATCCGTCGTGCAGACAGAAGAGGAGGCCCAGCTTGAGTCGCGGCCACCGGTCGTGACGATCATGGGCCATGTCGATCACGGCAAGACTTCGCTGCTCGATGCCATCAGGCAAACGAAGGTGGCGCAAGGCGAGGCCGGTGGGATTACGCAGCATATCGGCGCGTACACCGTTGCGGTTCGCGGCAAACAGGTCACGTTCCTGGACACGCCGGGTCACGAAGCGTTCACTGCCATGCGAGGCCGCGGCGCCAAGATCACCGATATTGTCATTCTGGTCGTGGCGGCAGACGATGGCGTGATGCCGCAAACGATTGAAGCGATTAATCACGCCAGAGCCGCGTCCGTTCCGATGATTGTGGCCATTAACAAGATCGACAAACCAGGCGCCAATTCCGATCGTGTGAAGAATGCCCTGTCTGAACATGGACTGATTTCAGAGTCCTGGGGCGGCGATACGATCATGGTTGAGGTCTCGGCCAAGGAAAAGACCGGCTTGGATACGTTGTTGGAGATGATTCTTCTGCAGTCCGAAGTGCTGGAGCTCAAGGCCGACCCGCATCGAATGGCCAAGGGCGTTGTGGTGGAAGCCAAGCTGGAGCGAGGGCGTGGCCCCGTGGCGACCGTGCTGGTCCAGAGCGGAACCCTTCGCGTCGGCGATGTGTTCGTCGTCGGAGTATTTAGCGGGAAAGTTCGTGCGCTGATTACGCATACCGGAGCAAAAGTACAAGAGGCAGGCCCTTCCATCCCTGTAGAGGTGGCTGGGCTTCCTGGTGTGCCGTCCGCGGGTGATGTATTTCAGGTTGTGAAGGACGAACGCGTCGCGCGAGAGATTGCAGAAGATCGAGCCCATAGGCAGAGAACGACTGATTTGTCCGGGTCAGCAAAGGTCACCCTCGACGACTTGTTCGCCAAGATCAAGGAAGGGTCGGTTAAGGAGCTGGCACTCGTGATCAAGTCTGACGTCCAGGGGTCGGCTGAAGCGCTGACTGCTAGCGTCGAAAAACTTGCAACCGCCGCAGTCAAGATTCGTGTCATTCACAGCGGCGTCGGGGGGATCACGGAATCCGATGTGCTGTTAGCTTCCGCGTCGAACGCCATCGTGATCGGATTCAATGTCAGGCCGGAGCCGAAGGCTTTGGCCCTGGCCGAACAGCAAGGCGTCGATATCCGCCAGTACACCATTATTTACGATGCGATGACCGAGATTAAGGCCGCGATGGAAGGGCTACTCGAACCAACGCTCAAGGAACGAATCTTGGGTCGAGCCGAGGTGCGACAGGTCTTCACGGTATCCAAGTCCGGTGTCATTGCCGGGGCGTATGTGGTGGACGGCACGATCACCCGTGCAGCGGTCGGAGTTCGGGTGCTTCGCGACAACGTGGTGGTCTACGAAGGGAAGCTCGGGTCGTTGCGCCGCTTTAAGGACGACGTTCGTGAAGTGCAGCAGGGCTACGAATGCGGAATCAGCGTTGAGAATTTCAACGATATCAAGGACGGGGACGTCATCGAAGCCTATGCGATCGATAAGATCGCCGCAAAGCTCTAAGGCGTGAGTCTGCCCTGTGGCTATCATTGTCGGACTCTGTACGGTCGAGCTGTTTATCCCCGGGAGTCAGTTGTTGAAGGATAAGCGGCAGGTGCTGTTGAGTCTAAAAGATAGATTGCGGGGGCAGTTCAATCTCTCCGTTGCCGAGGTTGATGGGCAGGATTTGTGGCAGAAGGCCGTATTGGGGCTGGCCTGCGTGGCCAACGAGGGGCGATACGTCAACCAAGTGTGTGACCAGGCGCTGAACCTGATTCGGAGCGTCACGGCCGTGGAAATCGTTCAGTCTCGAGTGGAATTGTTGTGACGGTGGCATGCCTGGTGGAGTGCACGGTGGCCAAGACGGGATATCATCGGGCTGATCGTGTGGCCGATCAAATTCGCATGGAAGTGGCCGATATCCTCATGCGGAAGATCAAGGACCCGCGCGTGCAGTCCGTGACCGTGACCGACGTCAAACTGACCAGTGATCTGCGGATGGCTCGTGTGTTTGTGACGACCATGGGCACGGAAGAAGAAGAGCGGAACGTCTTTGCCGGGTTGGAGCAAGCCAGCGGATTTGTGCGCGGTGAACTCGGTCGTCGGCTCTCGCTCCGGTATCTGCCAGAGATTGTTTTTGCGAAGGATGTCAGCGGGCCGAGAGGCGATCGCGTGTTGAAGTTGTTGGACGAACTCCATGTGACGACGGAGGCCGAGGGCAGCTCGTCCAAAGAAGAGACGGGTTCGTAGCATCGGGGACGTGATGATGGAACTCGCACAAAGCTGTGCCGTCGACGGCGTGCTGATCATCAAGAAGGAAGCGGGCTGGACCTCCCACGATGTCGTGGCAAAGATACGGCATCTTCTTGGTGGAGTGAAGGTCGGTCATGCCGGGACCCTCGATCCTGCCGCAACGGGAGTCTTGCCCGTACTGATCGGGCGGGGAACTCGCATTGCCGAATATCTCGTTGAGTGGGATAAAGAATATTGTGCCGTGCTTCGCCTCGGCGAAACCACCGATACGCAGGATGCGACGGGAACGGTTCTGACGAGCCAGGCGACTGACCAGGTGACGGCAGAGGCGATTCATGCGGCGGTCGGTCGATTTCGCGGGCCGGTTGAGCAAGTGCCCCCGATGTATTCAGCGGTGAAAGTCGCAGGGGTTCCCCTCTATAAGTCCGCTCGCGCGGGTAAGACAATTGCCCGGGACGCGCGAACCGTCCTCATCCATACCCTTGAGGTGCTGGGGATCGAGGGGCGGGACGTGACGTTGTGCATCGTCTGCTCCAAAGGGACCTACGTGCGGACGCTCTGTGACGGCATCGGGGAGGTTTTAGGCGTCGGCGGCCACATGTTGGCGTTGGAGCGAAGGCGAGTCGGTCCATTGACGATTGACCACGCGCTGACGGTCGATCAGGTGATCACCCGTCATGCCCTCGGTCGCTTGGGAGACGATCTGTTGTCTCTGGATTTGGCGTTGAACCGACTGGCGGTTGCGGTGGTGGATGAACAGACTGCCGACCGCGTGCGACATGGTGCTCCGGTGCCCGCGGGAAAAATCCTGCGTTGGGAAGGGGCAGGCGATGGCGAGTGCCAGCCACATACGCCGGTTCGTATCCATGATATCGACGGACGTTTGGTGGCGATCGGGAAGTGTCCGGAGATTTCGGGAGATGCGCTCAAGGTTGAGAAGGTATTAATCGATCAGGACGTATGAGCTCCGTTGCAGATGAAGGAAAGGAACAGGAAGGAAGAAACCCCATGGCATTACTCAAAGAAGCAAAGACTGAGTTGATCAAACAGTATCGGCAGCATGAGACGGATTCCGGCTCACCGGAAGTCCAGATCGCGGTGTTGACGACCCGGATCACGTATTTGACGGAGCATTTCAAGACCCACAAGAAGGATCATCACTCGCGACGTGGCCTGCTGCTCTTGGTCGGCCGCCGTCGGCGGTTGCTCGACTATCTTCGTGGCGTCAGCGATGCGCGGTACCGTGCAGTGATCGAGCGATTGGGCATCAGAAAATAGTATCCGTCTCGCTGTCGCGCCATGAGGCGCAACAGCGGGACCGTAGTCGTCAGTCGCACAGGTGAACACGGACAGAGGCTGGAGTGTCCCGTATCGCTCGAGTCTCTCTCTGTGGGCATCTGTGGGGCCTAACCAGAGGAGACTCAGATGGTACACACAGTTGAAATAGAGGTTGCGGGGCGCATCCTGCGACTCGAGACCGGTCGTGTGGCACGACAAGCCGACGGTTCGATTTGGGCCACGTACGGCGACACGGTCGTGTTAGCCACGGCCGTTGCGTCACAAGTCGCCAAGGCGGGCATCGATTTTCTTCCCCTCACAGTCGATTATCAGGAAAAATCTTTCGCAGCCGGGAAGATTCCCGGCGGGTATTTCAAGCGGGAAGCGCGTCCATCAGAAAAGGCCGTGTTGACCAGCCGGCAGATCGATCGGGGACTCCGTCCACTCTTTCCTGAGGGCTATTACTTCGAGACCCAAGTCATCGCCTCAGTCCTCTCCGCCGATCAGACCGGGTCGTCTGACATCCTTGCCATTATCGCCTCCTCTGCGGCCCTGACCATCTCGAATATTCCGTTCGACAATCCGATCGCGGGCGTGAGGATCGGGCGGCTGGACGGTAAGTTCGTGGTCAATCCTGATCTTGAAACGGTCGCGAAGAGCGAATTGCACCTCGTCGTGGCGGGGACGGCCGATGCGGTTATGATGGTCGAAGCAGGGGCGAACGAACTGTCTGAAGCCATTATGCTCGAGGCGATCGAACTCGCCCATGCTGAGATCAAGAAGATTGTGGCCAAGATTCGCGAATTGCAAGCCCTCGCCGGCAAGCCCAAGCGGAAGGTGGCGAAGGAGCAGATCGACGACGCGCTCACCGCTCAAGTGAAGGCTCTGGTGGCGCAAGGGATCCGAGATGCCATCATGATCCCGAACAAAGCGGCCAGGCAGGAGAAGCTGGATGAGGTCAAGAACAACGCGGTTCAAAAACTGAAGAATGCGGACGATCCAAATCGGGAGCGGCACGTCAAGCTGGTGTTCCATGACCTGGAATATACGGAAGTCCGGAACATGATCCTGGAGAAGGGGTCGCGGGCGGATGGACGTGGCCCTGCTGATATTCGTGCGATCACCTGCGAAGTCAGCGCGTTGCCCAGGACACATGGGTCGGCGATTTTCACCAGAGGCGAGACCCAAAGTTTAGCCGTGGTCACGTTGGGGACCTCGGACGACGAACAGCGGATCGATGCGTTGGAAGGGGAGTACATGCGGACGTTCATGCTCCATTACAATTTTCCGCCGTTCAGTGTCGGCGAAGCGCGGCCGCTTCGCTCGCCGGGACGTCGGGAAGTGGGTCATGGTGCATTGGCGGAACGGGCGTTGGCTCCGGTGATCCCGAGCAAGGAAGCCTTTCCCTACACGCTGCGTATCGTGTCCGACATCCTTGAATCCAATGGGTCCTCTTCGATGGCGACCGTCTGTGGGGGGAGCCTTGCGTTGATGGATGCCGGCGTGCCGATCAGCAAAGCCGTTGCCGGGATCGCAATGGGATTGATCAAAGAGGGCGATCGGGTCATGATCCTCTCCGATATTCTCGGACTAGAGGATCACCTAGGCGACATGGACTTTAAGGTCTGCGGCACCAAGCAGGGTGTGACGGCTTTGCAGATGGATATCAAAATCGGCGGCATTACGTCGGCCCTGATGCAGAAGGCCTTGGAGCAAGCGAAAGCCGGCCGTTTACACATTTTGGGTTGTATGGAGAAAGCCCTCCAAGCGCCAAGAACCACCCTGTCGGCTTACGCGCCCAGGATCTTCACGATGAAGGTGAAGCAAGACAAGATTCGTGAAATCATCGGGCCGGGCGGCAAGACGATCCGCAGTATCATTGCGGATTGCGGGGTGAAGATCAATGTCGATGACAGCGGAACCGTGACGATCGCGTCGGTCGACGGCGCTTCGGCCGAGAAGGCCAAAGAAATGATCAGCCGGATCACCGAAGAGGTCGAGATCGGAAAGATCTACATGGGTACGGTTCGGAAGATCATGGACTTCGGCGCGTTTGTCGAAGTCCTTCCTGGAACCGATGGACTGGTGCATATCTCACAGTTGGCGCACCATCGGGTCCAAGCGGTGTCGGATGAGGTGAAGGAAGGGGATCAAATCTTGGTGAAGGTCATGGAAGTGGACCGTCAAGGGAAGATCCGCCTGAGCCGCAAGGAAGCCATGCCGGCTCCGGCCGGGGCTGCTGCGCCTGATCCGTCCGTCGGGTAACCGCCGTGTATCACAAGCTCGTCCTGGACAACGGGGTGCGGGTCGTAACCGAACGGATGCCGACGCTGAAGTCGGTGACCGTCGGTGTATGGGTCAACACTGGGTCGCGGGACGAGCAGCCTCCCCAAGCAGGGTATTCTCACTTTATCGAGCACATGCTCTTTAAGGGAACGCGTAAGCGTTCCTCCGCCGAGATTTCGCGTGAAATCGACGCACTCGGCGGAGAGATGAATGCCTTCACCTCGCGTGAGACAACGACCTATTATGTGAAGGTGTTGGATCAGCAACTGCATCGAGCGTTGGAACTCCTCTCCGACCTGTTTCACCATTCCCGGTTCGCACCCAAAGACATCGAAAAAGAAAAACAGGTCGTTCTGGAAGAAATCCGCATGGTTCAGGACGATCCGGAAGATCTCGTGCAAGAGCTCCATATGGGCCAAGTGCTGGGGCGTCATCCACTCGGTCGCTCTATCTTGGGCCGGGAGAAGACGGTCAGAGGGCTGCGACGTCAAGATCTGCTGGGCTATATCGAGACCCACTACGATTCGACGCAGACCGTGGTGTCGATCGCCGGGAATTTTGAGCAGGACAAACTTGATCTCCTGGTCGCGAAGTATTTCGGCAAGGGCCGATCTGCAAAGGCGACCCATGCCAACGGGCGCCGTTCTCCTGACTTGCGCGGCGGTGTCTTGCTGAAGAAGAAGAAGTTAGAACAAGTCCATCTTTGTTTAGGGCTCAAAGGCGTTCCCGCCGGACATCAGGATCGGTATGCCCTGTATGCGCTCAACAGTGTGTTGGGAGGCAGTGTGAGTTCGCGATTATTTCAGGAAGTCCGTGAGAAACGAGGTCTCGTCTATTCCATCTACTCCTATTTGTCCGGCTACTCTGACGGCGGCATGATCACCGTATATGCAGCGACCAGACCGAAAGAAGTGGATCGTGTGGTGGATCTCGTCTGCCGTGAAATCAGACGGGTGGGGAGCAAGGGCGTTGTCGGAAAAGAGCTTGAGCGGGCGAAGGTCCAGATGAAAGGCAGCCTCATGTTGAGTCTGGAGAGTTCGCATAGCCGCATGAGTAAATTGGCCAAGGACGAACTGACATACGGAAAGCATACGTCGCTGGACGATATGCTGGCGCGCATTGATCGTGTGAGCGAAGAGCAGATGTTTAACGTGGGTCGTCAATTTTTCAATGTGGACTCTCTCGCCATCACCGGGTTGGGCCCTCTCGCGCCACGTACGCTTCAGTCGTATAGATGAGAATTTTCTAATAGATGTGAGTCGAGCGCTCAAATATGGTAAAATTTGCGAGCTCGCTAGTTGTCGTAAGCATTTGATTATTAATCATTATTATGATTAAATTTGAATCTATCCACAGGGCAAACATTTTCTTGACAGTATTTCGCAGTTTCAGTACCATGACGGAACTTTTTGACAACGATTCTCAATCGAGGGACTCAACGCGAGAGAGAGCAAAGGAGGTGGCGGAACCCATCGCTCGTGATTGGAGGATCTCTGAAACCGTTTCTGTTCATTCATCGTACTTAAACTAGTGTCCATCGGTTATTTCGGTTGTTATTTTTATGAAGGAGGGACTAGGTATGAAAAGGGTTGCAGTTTTAGCCTCCGTGGCAATGTTGTCCATGTTCGGTATGGTGACGGCTGAATTCGCCGTTGCGGCCGATGCACCTGGGGCGGGTCCAGTTGATAACATCGTCGGTGGAAAGCCGATGAAGGGTGAAGTCACCAAGACCTTGAAAGGTCGTGTCTGGTCGCAGTGGGCGGACAATCCAGATGGAGAGTTGCTCTTCGGGATTCAATATTGGAACACCGGTGAGCCGGCGTCAGGGACCCCGAACGGCCGTTCGTCCTCCGATCTCGACGTGAAGCCACCGGACCCATTGTTCAGCTGCTGCGGCTGGGGCTTTGTGGGTGGGACTGATAAGAACAGCCCCTATTCCGGTTGGTACCATGCTGCCACGACCGTTCGTCTGGCAGTGAAGGACAAAGCGTTGATGGACCAGATCATCAAGGCCTCCCAGGAACTCGTGGCCATGGAAGTGAGCCTGGACGGTCGGACGATCACCGGCTTTAAGGTTATTAAGTAATCGACCTCGACCAGCTTTAATTCATTTATGTTCAGCAAGGAGGACGCGATTATGAAGTTTCATGCGAAAGGTTGGGCCATGGTGGCCGCCGTAGCGCTGGGGGTATCTGTGGCCTCCACCGCGTTAGCCATCGAGTCATTCCAAGAGCGTTTTGAGTGGGGAGATTTGAGCAAGCCGACGACCTTGCAGGGTCGCGTCATTGTCCTCGATCCCTACGATGAAGCGGTCTGGATCAACGTCTCTGTGTTCGGCGGGGCCGCTGAGAGCGGCTTTTTCTGGCAGAAGATTCACCCGGGCAAGACCCTGAAGTTTTACGCGGACAAGGGCGCCTGGGATGAGTTGAAGAAGATGGCCCGTCCCCATGCGGGACCAGCTGCGGCAAAGGAAGTGCCGCCAGCCAGCACGACGGACTTGATCGAGTTTACCGTGACGGAGCCAGAGCAGAATCACCGGGTCATTTCCTCGGTCAAGAAGCTTCCGGAAGTGGCTGGTTCGATGGGGAAGCCGCTCAGCATCTCCGGTCTGCGTCTGAAGGAGTGCGCGGGGCATAGCGAAGTTGAAGCAGGCTGCGCAGCAGCGAAGCAGCAGCTCAATACCTCACCGAAATCTCCAGATGGGGCCGCTGTACCTATGCAGTATGATGTGTTGCTCCCAGGTGGACAGCCGATCGCTGGCTTGATTCCCTGGACCGCGAAGTACAACTTGGGCACTGCTGCTCACTAAGCTGAGCCAGTCTCTGTTTGTGAAGGCGGCATCTCCGAAAGGGGATGCCGCTTTTCTTATTTGTCGCGATCGTCTTGGCCGGTTGGACCGATCCGGCGTTGGATGTCAGCGAGGCGGTTGAGTGCGTCGAGCGGCGTCATGGAAAAGAGGTCGAATTGTTTCATTTCCTCGATGATTGGATGAGGCTTGGGAAGTGAGGTCTGTGGTGTTTCTTTCTCCAAAGATACGGGCGTGCCCTCGATGGTGGTATCCGGTTGTTCTAGCTGGGCGAGGACTTGTTGCGCCCGAGCGATAACCGTTGGAGGGAGTCCCGCCAGTTTGGCGACGTGAATACCGTAACTGCGGTCTGCTCCGCCTGGCACAATTTTACGCAAAAAGACCACGTCGCCATCCCGCTCCTGGACCGCCACGCAATAGTTTTTGATCCCCTCCCGTAACCCTTCCAGTTGCGTCATCTCGTGATAATGCGTGGCGAACAATGTCCTGGCTCCCACGTGCCGACGGTCTTGGATATGTTCCGCAATAGCCCAGGCGATGCTCAGTCCATCGTAGGTGCTGGTCCCTCGTCCGATCTCATCCAGGAGAATCAAGCTGCGGGAGGTTGCGCTGTTCAAGATGTGGGCGGACTCGATCATCTCCACCATGAAGGTACTCTGGCCTGCGGCCAGGTTGTCTGAGGCTCCCACGCGCGTGAAAATCCGATCGACCAGTCCAATGCGGGCCTCGGTCGCAGGCACGAAACTCCCGATTTGCGCCAATAAAACGATCAATGCCACCTGGCGGAGATAGGTGCTTTTCCCTGCCATGTTGGGCCCGGTGAGAATCACCAGCCTGTTACCCTCATTGTCAAGGGCCGTGTCGTTGGGCACGAAGGTGAGATCACTGCTGAGCTGTTCCACGACAGGGTGCCGACCTTCCCGAATGAGGATCGTGCCGCTCTCATCGACGAGGGGTTTGACGTAGCGATGTAAGGCGGCGGTCTCGGCCAGGCCGGCGAGGACGTCGAGCAACGCGACGGTCTGGGCCATCGCTTGAAGGCGAGGCACCTCGTTCGCTAAACGACCACGTAACTGATCGAACAGCTCCTGCTCAAGCGCCAGCAGTTTACTTTCAGCGCCTGTGACCCGTTCTTCTAACTCTTTGAGTTCCGCTGTCATGAATCGTTCGGCATTCACCAGCGTCTGCTTGCGAATGTAATCAGGCGGGACACGGGTGAGGTGAGTCTTGGTAATTTCGATGTAGTAGCCGAATACCTGGTTGTAGCGAACCTTCAACGAGTCGATTCCCGTTCGCTCCCGTTCTTTGGCTTCCAACGAGGCGATCCAGCCTTTGCCTTCCGTGCTGGCCTTGCGCAGTTCATCGACCCCTGCATGGTACCCTTCCCGAATCACGCCGCCGTCACGGAGCGACATCGGCGCATCCGGCTTGACGGCCTGCTCAATCGCGTCATGTACATCGCGGCAGTCGTCCCACGACTCACGGACACCAGCCAGCAGCGAAGTGGAGAACGGCTGGAGGTGGGATCGTAATTCTGGCAGGACACTTACGGATTGTTTCAGCGCGAGTAGTTCGCGAGGTCCTGCGACGCCGAGCGTCAGGCGGCTACTGAGACGGGCGATATCTTGCACATCGCGGAGTGTGGTCCGGACCGACACACGTTGTTGTATCCGGTCTTTCAACTCGCCGACTGCGTCCAGACGAGCATGAATGGCGCCACGATCGAGGAGTGGTCTGACGAGCCAGTCGCGTAACAAGCGACTGCCCATGGCCGTCGCGGTGCGGTCCAACACCGACAAGACTGTCGGCTGGCCCTGTCCCGATCGTGGCTCGCCGAAGCCGAGCGGTCGCACGAGTTCGAGATTGCGAATCGTCGCGCTATCTATATGCATGGCGTCCCTGCTCCAGCGCGTCTGCAGACGGCGGAGATGTGCGAGCGAGGCGGTCGGCTGGGTCTCACGAAAGTATCGCAGGACCGCTCCGGCGGCTCCGATCCCGGCGGTCAGGCCGCGACAGCCGAATCCGTCGAGTGACTGCACCGCAAACTGTGTCTGGAGTAGTTGTGTGGCATCTTTGGGATTGAAGGCGGCCAAAGGTTGTGCGCAGAGGCGTGGCCCACGCAGGTGAGTCAGGCAGGATTTGGCATTCGTCGCGGAATCTTGATGCAGGACTTCCCGCGGTTCGAGTCGAGCCAGTTCATCCATGAGCTGGGTTTCCGCCTGCGCCCCTTGGAATTCCGTCATCCAAAACTCCCCTGTGGAGACATCCAGGCAGGCCAGCCCAATGATGGATTGTCCCTTGGCAGATGAGGCCATGGCGTCGGAGAAGGCGACCGCGACCAGGAAATGTGATTCGCCGGGAGAGAGGAATTCGGTATCGACCAAAGTGCCAGGTGTATAGAGACGGACGACTTCTCGGCGCACGAGACCCTTTGCAAGTTTCGGGTCTTCCACCTGTTCGCAGAGTGCGACGGTTCGTCCGGCTTTGAGGAGCTTTGCGATATAGCCTTGCGCGGCATGGTACGGCACGCCACACAACGGAATCGGGTTGGCGCTGGATTTGTCGCGAGAGGTTAGGGCAATGGAGAGTAGCTTGGAGGCGACCTGCGCATCCTCGTAAAACATTTCGTAAAAGTCGCCAACGCGGAACAACAGAACGGCGTCGGGATAACCGCGTTTGATTTCTCGGTATTGCCGCATTAACGGTGAGGCGTCTGCGTCACTCATCGCGTCGGTCTCGCTGTGGTTCGCCGGTCACAGTGGGGGCGGTGCGGCCGGTGACTTTATCGAGCGAGCCGCGTAGCCGTTCTAAGTCCACTTCAGCCTCTTGCAGCGCTTTGGTTTTTCGGCGGAGTTCGATCCGGCCTCTCACCCATGGGGGAAAGAGCAAAATGCCGGAGACCAGCAGCCCCACCGCGAATCCCGTCAGGATAGGTTTATAGATCGGCGTTGACGCTTCAAGCAGACCAAAGAAGTATCGGAGCGTGACTTCCTGTTCCTGGTTTTGAAGAAAAAATGCCAGGGAGAGGAGTAGCAGGACCCCGACCAGAATCAGCCTTATCATGACCTCGTTGTCCCCTTCTTGTGTGAGCCGTGGTGCGGTGGTGCGTGATGTGTCCTGCGCGCGCGCGCGAGGACATCCTCAGACATCGGCCCTGTCGCAAGCAACTGAATCAATCGGCTCTGCGCGGTACGATGACTCAGGGTAATCTCAATCCGGTCCTGCGGCAGCAGGACAAGGCCCTTGTCTGCCCATTCGATGGCCGTCACGGTCTGGCCAGAGAAATACTCCATCACACCTGTCGATTCAAGCTCGCAAAGCGAGCGGATGCGATACCAATCCATGTGGGCCAGTGGCAGACGCCCTTGGTATTCGTGAATGACGACGAATGTCGGGCTGGTCACTGCCGTTGGCGATGCGCCCAGGCCCTGCGCGATTCCGCGAACGAGCGCTGTCTTGCCGGCTCCGAGCGGTCCGTAGAGTGCGATCGTTTCCCCTCCTCGAAGCGTATGTCCGAGCACTTGGCCTAACCAGTCGGTCTGCTGGTGCGAGGAGGACATCAGCTTCCACGGCAGGCTCGACGTGGCGCGGCGGCGAGCGGCAGGTTGTTTCGCCTTGGCTGGCTTGATGACGTTAGGTCCTGTTGGTTTGCTGGAGCGCATAGGGAATCTGGGCAATCAGGTCACTGGCGAGCATCCCGGCCTGCCCGAGCTGTTGGGCGGCCAAGTCGCCGGCTGACCCATGAAAATAGGTGGCGGCACAGGCGGCGTCCCATGCGGGGACCCCTTGCGCCAGTAAGCCGACAATCATGCCGGTTAAGACATCACCAGTTCCAGCCGTGGCCATGCCGGGATTCCCGGTCGGGCAAATGGCGACAAGCCCATCGGGGCGGGCGATGACGGTTCGTGCACCTTTTAAGACGACGAACACGCCGCGTTCTCGGGCAAACCGTCTGGCCGTGCCGATGCGGTCTGTGTTGACGCTCTGCGTGGTGGCATCAACTTCGAGCCGGGCCATCTCGCCAGGGTGCGGGGTGAGAATGGGCGGAGTCTTACATTCGGTCAGCAACGAAACACGGCCAGTCAAGGCGTTGAGCGCATCGGCATCGAGGACGGAGGGCCGATCCAGATATTTCATCAACGACTGCACGAGTTCAACGGTCTCAGGATGGGTCGAGAGTCCAGGGCCGATGGCGATCGCCGTGCGTGCCTGGATAAAGGCGACGACACGATCGAGTCCTGAGCGAGCCAATGTCCGGGCTTTCGTTTCCTGGAGTGGCAGGGTCATCGCTTCCAGCAGCTTGGCTTCCAGTACATCGTTGACGCTGCTGGGAGTGGCGACGGTCACCAGACCGGCTCCGACTCTGAGTGCCGCCTGAGCCGCTAACGCCGCCGCGCCGGTTTTTCCTACGGACCCTGCGATAATCCCTGCATGGCCAAAGGTCCCTTTATGTGCGGAGAGCCAGCGATCCGGAAGGGTTTTAAAGACGCTGTCGCTTGTCAGAAGTAACGTCCGGCTCTCGAGATCATCCACAAAGGCAGTGGGAATGCCGATATCGACGGCGCGGATTGCGCCTGCCTGATCAATCCCTGCACCGACATACAACCCGAGTTTGGGGAGGCCTAACGTGATGGTCAATGTGGCGTGGATCGATTGCCCGAGGATGGCGCCGGTGTCGGCATGGATGCCGGAGGGGAGATCAATGGCGATGACCGGTTTCCCAGCCCCGTTGATGAGCTCGATGGCCTCGCGATAGGTTCCGGTCACTTCGGAGGATAATCCGGTTCCAAGGAGGGCATCGACGAGGATGTCGCTGGAGGCGAGAAGGGACCGTGTTTGGTCGGCAGACCGGAATCGAACGATCACGGCTCGCCCCGCAACCCGAACGAGCCGACGATACATGGTTGTGGCATCGCGGCTTAGCTCGGTGATAGGCGTGAGGAGCACCACGTGAATTCGAGCACGTCGGCGGCGCAGCAGGCGAGCCACAACCAATCCGTCTCCTCCGTTGTTCCCTTTTCCGCAGAGGATGGTAATGGTCTTGCCGCGTGCTGGTCCACAATACTCTTCCAGATGCCTGACAATGCCCTCACCTGCGCGCTCCATCAAGACGGTACTGGGGACATGCGCTTCGGTGATCGTGCGGCGATCAAGTGCCTGCATCTCGCTGCCGGTCACGATCTTCATCGGTGGCCTTGCGTGCGGGATCGATACCGCATGAAGAATCGAGTGCGTGCGGGGAGGAGAAAGATCTTTTCTCTACGTCGCAATGTCATGACAAGGGCGAATCGCGTGGTCCATGGAGGAACGAGGGTGATGCACCGGCACGATGGGTTACCCTAACAACGCTTTCATTTCTCTCACGGCTTGGTCGAGGCCCACCAGCACCGCTCGGGCAATGATGCTGTGACCGATGTTGTATTCGACGATTTCAGGAATGTGCAGCAACCGTGAGATGTTGCGATAGTCCAAGCCGTGTCCAGCGTTGACGCCCATGCCCAGCTTGTACGAGAGTTTCGCGGCCTGCGTAATGGCTTCCACTTCCGTATCGGTTTCTTTCGAGCGTTTGGCATTCGCATAACGACCGGTATGGAGCTCAACGAAATCCGCTGAGACTCTGTGCGCGGCTTTGACCTGAGCCAAATCCGGTTCGATGAAGAGACTGACGGGAATGCCGCCATCGTGGAGCATGGCCACGATTTGCTGGATGCGATCTTTGTGGCCGGCCACGTCCAGGCCGCCTTCGGTCGTGAGTTCCTGACGATGCTCCGGGACGAGCGTGACCATGTCCGGTTTGATGGTCAGGGCAATTTTGGCCATGGTCTCATCGGCGGCCATCTCCAGATCGAGTTTGGTACGGATGAGTTCCCGCAAGAGGCGAAGATCGCGGTCTTGAATATGCCGTCGATCTTCTCTGAGGTGGACGACAATGCCGTCGGCGCCGGCCAACTCCACCAGCACGGAGGCGGTAAGAGGGTCCGGATCGGTTCCACCGCGGGCTTGCCGCAACGTGGCCACATGGTCGATGTTCACCCCAAGTCGTGGCACGGATCCTCCGTTCTGGCTATGTGGAGCTAAGGAGAAACTGGGTTGCGTGATGAGTGCGAAAGGCGTTTCAGTTGTAACAGAAATTGGCTAGGATGGGCAAGGACTGGGAGAGGGAGTCGGTGCTGTGCTGCTTCAGCACGTCTGAAGGGTTGGAATGTCGAACCCCACAGAATCACGGGATAATTTGACTCGACGCGCCCCTCGCCATTAGAATAGGCCCCCTGATTAGGGAGGCGGGTGGTTTCTCCACGCCTCCCGCGTAGATGAATTGTCGACAGAGGATACGATGGGACTAGGCGACGGATTTTATCGCATTAAACGGCTACCGCCCTATGTCTTTGCCCAGGTGCAGAGCCTCAAGCTTGAGGCTCGTCAACAGGGTGAAGACATTATCGATTTTGGAATGGGCAATCCTGACCAACCGACTCCGAGCCATATCGTCGAGAAGATGATCGAGGCGGCGCGGAAGGGGAAAAACCATCGCTACTCGGCCTCGCGCGGCATCACCAAACTGCGGCATGCGATCACGGGGTGGTATAAGCGGAATTACAACGTCGATCTGGATCCTGAGACCGAGACCATTGTGACGATCGGTTCCAAGGAAGGGTTAGCGCATTTGGCCTTGGCGCTGATCGGGCCAGGCGACGTGGTCCTGACGCCGACGCCGACCTATCCCATTCATATGTACAGTTTTATCATTGCGGGGGGAGAAGTCCGCGGAATCGAGTTGCGCCAGGACAGTGACTTCTTTGACGATTTACAGCGGGTCTATCGCCAGACGTTCCCGCGGCCGAAGATTTTGGTCATCAACTTTCCTCACAACCCCACTACTGCTGTCGTGGATCTTGAGTTTTTCAAGAAGGTCGTTGCCTTTGCCAAAGAGCATAGTGTGATTGTTATTCATGACCTGGCCTACGCCGATTTAGTGTTCGACGGGTATAAGGCGCCGAGCTTCTTGCAAGCTCCTGGAGCCAAGGATGTTGGCGTGGAGTTCTATACGCTCTCCAAGGCCTACAACATGCCAGGTTGGCGCGTGGGCTTCTGTTGCGGTAATCGCGAGGTTGTTGGTGCTCTGGCCAAGATCAAGAGTTACCTCGACTACGGTATTTTTCAGCCGTTGCAGATTGCCAGCGTCATTGCGCTGAATGGACCACAAGAATGTGTCAAAGAGACGGTCTTGCGCTATCAGAAGCGCCGGGATGTGTTGGTCGGCGGACTGAATCGCATTGGATGGCAGGTGACTAAGCCCGTGGCCACCATGTTTGTGTGGGCCAGGATTCCGTTGCCCTATCGTTCGATGGGATCGTTGGAGTTTTCCAAGCTCCTGCTCCGCGAGGCGAAAGTGGCGGTGTCTCCCGGAATCGGGTTCGGGGAAGGCGGGGATGAATATGTGCGTTTCGGCCTTGTCGAAAACGAGCATCGCACGAGGCAAGCCGTGCGCGGTATTCGCAAGGCCCTGAAGCTTGGGGGGGCGGAAGAATGATCTCGCGCGTGGGCGTCGGCATCATTGGATTCGGCACGGTTGGGACGGGCGTCGCGAGGATTCTCTTGGAGAATGCCGCCTTGATCAGCCGTCGGGTCGGTGTGCCGATCGAGCTCGTTCGCATTGCGGACTTGGATGTGACAAGGGACCGGGGTCTGACCCTACCAACCGGCCTCCTCACGACCGATGCAAAGCAGATTCTCAACGATCCCTCGATCGACATTGTGGTGGAGTTGGTCGGGGGCTGCGATTTTGCCAAACGCATCATTCTGGAATCCATTGCGGCAGGTAAGCAGGTCGTCACTGCCAATAAGGCGTTGCTTGCGTTACACGGAGAAGAAATCTTTGCCGCAGTTTCTCGCAAAGGTGTCGACATCGGTTTCGAGGCGAGCGTGGGAGGGGGGATCCCTGTCATCCAGGCATTACGAGAGGGGCTGGCGGCGAACACCATCCAATCCATTTACGGGATCATTAACGGGACGGCCAATTACATCCTCTCGCGTATGACCCGTGAAGGTCATACTTTTGACTCGGTGCTTAGCGAAGCCCAGCAGGCCGGTTATGCCGAAGCGGATCCGACATTCGATGTGGCCGGTATCGATTCAGCACACAAGCTGGCGATTCTGGTGGCGCTGGCCTATGGTACGCCGGTCAATTTCAAAGATGTGTATACCGAGGGGATCACCCACATTACGCCGCTCGACATCGCCTACGCCAAAGAGTTCGGTTGTACGATCAAGCTGCTGGGGATTGCCAAGCTGGTGGGCAACGAAGTTGAAGCCCGCGTGCATCCCACGATGCTGCCCTCCTCGTCTCCAATCGCGCAAGTCGAAGGAGTCTACAACGCGATTCAACTTGTCGGCGATGCGGTGGGCGACGTGATACTCTATGGTCGGGGTGCCGGGGCTATGCCGACCGGCAGTGCGGTGGTCAGCGACCTGATCGCCATTACGCGCAATCTATTGAAAGGCGCGGTTGGGCGAGTGTCGGCCTCTTCGTTTCAGCAGGACCAGCGTCGTCCGCTTCGTATTCGGCCGATGGAAGAGATCAGTTCCCTCTACTATCTCCGTTTTATGGTGTTGGATCGGCCCGGTGTCTTGTCACAGATTGCAGGAGAGCTGGGCCGGTACGGCATCAGTATTTCGTCTGTGCTCCAACAGGGTCGACGTGATGGACAGACGGTTCCGGTCGTGATCAAGACCCATACGGCTACCGAGCGCGATGTTCAAAAGGCATTGCAAG
The DNA here is from genome assembly GCA_031420175.1 of Nitrospira sp. Lineage (GTDB taxonomy): Bacteria > Nitrospirota > Nitrospiria > Nitrospirales > Nitrospiraceae > Palsa-1315. Next base: position 13,954 of record JANOMG010000177.1, on the reverse strand, counting down.
CGATCAATCTCATGGCCTTTATTTCTGAGCCAACAACCTTGATCAGGATCGAGGATAGACGAGTAATGCGATGAAATGCTGGCGTGGTGTGATCGAAGAATATCGAAAGTTTCTACCGGTAACAGACCGGACCCCCGTGGTGACGCTCGGTGAGGGGCACACGCCGCTCATCAGAGCGACTCGTCTAGCCGAACAGATTGCTCCCGGCATTGATCTCTATCTCAAAATCGAAGGTGCGAATCCTACGGGATCGTTCAAGGACCGCGGCATGACGATGGCGATCTCAAAGGCCGTTGAGTCAGGCGCCAAGGCGGTGATTTGCGCCTCGACGGGGAATACGTCCGCTTCTGCCGCAGCCTATGGGGCGAGGGCAGGGCTGGCGGTCTATGTGCTGATCCCTGCCGGGAAGATTGCGATGGGCAAATTATCCCAGGCCATGATGCACCAAGCCACGGTCATCCAGATTGAAGGAAATTTTGACCAGGCCTTGACCATCGTGAAAGAATTGTCGGCCCTCTACCATATCGAGCTGGTTAACTCTCTCAATCCCTATCGGATCGAAGGGCAGAAAACCGCCGCGATGGAGGTCTGTGATCAGCTTGGCGATGCTCCGGCTATTCATGTGCTGCCGGTCGGGAACGCCGGAAACATTACCGCCTATTGGAGGGGGTATCAGGAATACCGTGCTGCCAATCAATCCACGAAGCTTCCGCGCATGATCGGGTTTCAGGCGTCCGGGGCCGCGCCCATCGTGCTGGGCCACATTGTAGAGAATCCGCAGACCGTGGCCACCGCGATCAGGATCGGCAATCCAGCCAGCTGGCAATCGGCGTTGAATGCCGTGAAGGAATCGTGTGGGGCGATCGATTCGGTCACGGACGAGGAAATTCTGCAGGCCTATCGGGCGGTGGCGGCGACGGAAGGAGTCTTCTGCGAGCCGGCATCCGCTGCCTCGGTTGCCGGCGTCATAAAGTTGAGCAAGCAGGGCGGGCTTCATGAAGGCGAGATCGTAGTCTGCACCTTGACGGGCCATGGATTGAAAGATGCCGATACGGCGATCAGTGTATCGGTCCAACCGAAAACCGTTAGAGCGACGCGGGAGGATGTCGCTCGTCTTTTAAAGGTATAGATACCATGCGAGCAGGGCTTCGATGAAATATGTGATTCTCCATGCCGACGGGATGGCAGACTATCCCCGGCAGGAATTGGGCGGACGGACTCCTCTTCAGGCGGCCTCGACTCCCCATCTCGATCGCCTCGCACAAGAGGGAGAGCTAGGGATTCTGACTGTGGTGCCCGAGACTGTGCGGCGGGGGAGTGGCCTGACAGGGACGACCATTCTCGGATACGACCCCAAGAAATACTACCAAGGTCCTGGTCCGTTCGAGGCCGCCAGTCTGGGGGTTGCCGTCGGTGAGCAGGATGTGGCCTATCGCTGTACGATGGTCACGTTGCGGGCAGACGCGCAGTCCGGGAGCAAGGGTGGATTAAACGAGATCAAGAAGTTGGGGCCGCATGTGGTGATGGACGATGCGACAGCCGGCCTGATTTCGACTGAAGAAGCTCGCGAATTGATCGAGGCGATCAATGAGCAGCTCGGGTCGGAGATGATTCAGTTCTATCCCGGGTCAGGTCACCGTCACCTCATGGTGTGGGGCAACGGGAAGTCGCGAGCCGTCTGTACGGATCCACAATTATTGGTTGACCGACCGATCGCCGATGCCTTGCCGACGGGAGAGGGGGCGGACTTTCTCTGGAAGCTCATGGACGCGTCGTTTCAGATTTTGCGCGATCATCCCCTCAACGAGGAACGCAGCGCGGCGGGGCAGAAGCCGGCCAACTGTCTCTGGCTCTGGGGCGAAGGCAGGGCCATTTTCTGGCCAAGCCTCTCGGAGCGATTCACGATGGCCGGTGTGGTGATCTCCCAGAGCGATGTCCATCGCGGACTTGGCATCATGGCCGGGCTTGAAGCTGTAGATGGCTCGCGATTGGCCGGTGCAGATCTTCGTACCCAGGCGGCGGTTGCCCTGGAGGAACTCGCCAAAAATGATTTTGCGTACGTGCATGTGGAGTTGCCGGACGAGGTGGTCTACGGGTCGGATGTCACAGCGAAGGTGAAGGCGATTGAAACGGTCGATCGCGAGTTGGTAGGGCCGCTGCTCGAAGGGCTGGCCAAATTGGGCTCCCATCGTATCGTGGCCTTCTGCGATTCGGGCAACGTGCAGCAAGGTCAGGCAGCGGAGGGTCCCGGGCTCTTCGCGTATCGTGACAGTGCGGCCTCTTCTCCTGAGGCCGGACGGAGATTTACTGAGGCCGATGCGCAAGCCTCGACTGTGCCTCCTCGTGATGCGACGAAGTTCGTCGTACGATTATTCGCAAAAGGATCCTGACGGTCGTGGCGCTGATTGTCCAGAAATATGGGGGGACATCCGTCGGCACGATCGAGCGGATTCACTGCGTGGCCGAACGCGTTGAGAGGGCTCACAAGGATGGCCATCGTGTCGTGGTGGTTCTGTCCGCGATGAGCGGCGAAACGGATCGGCTGCTTCGGTTGGCACATGAAGTTACGCCGCTGCCGGACGATCGAGAACTTGATATGCTCTTGTCGACCGGAGAGCGGGTGACGATTGCTTTGTTGGCGATGGCCTTGCGGGCCCGGGGGCTTGATGCCCAATCTTTTACGGGCCGCCAAGTCGGGATCATGACCGATAGTGCCCATACGAAAGCGCGGATTACTAAGGTGAGTGCCGATCGGATTCGCGAGGCCCTTCACAAAGGGGTCATCCCAGTGGTGGCCGGCTTTCAAGGGATCAACGAACAGTCGGATGTCACGACATTGGGGCGCGGAGGATCCGATCTCACCGCAGTCGCGTTGGCAGCGGCGCTGAAGGCCGATCGGTGTATCATTTTTACCGACGTCGATGGTGTCTATACGTCGGACCCCAACATTGTGCCGGCGGCTCGACGCATCGACAAGATTTCCTACGAGGAAATGTTGGAAATGGCCAGTCTGGGTGCCAAGGTGCTGCAGAGCCGCTCCGTCGAATTTGCTGCGAAGTTCAATGTGCCGGTAGAGGTAAGCTCCAGCTTCAAAGAAGGAAAGGGGACGCTCGTGACGCGTGAAGATGAGGATATGGAAGCGGTCGCGGTGTCGGGAGTTACCGGTGATCGGAATCAGGCCAAAATCACGATCGTGGGCGTGCCGGATAAACCAGGTATTGCATCGAAAGTCTTCGGGCCGGTAGCTCAGGCCAACATCAATGTCGACATGATTATCCAGAACATGGGTCAGTCGGGCATGACAGATATTTCCTTCACGATTCCACGGGTGGACATCACGAAAGCGCTGCCGCTCATTCAGGATGTGGCGAAGGGTATCGACGCGAAATCGGTCGCCGTGACCGAGGCGATTGCGAAGGTCTCGCTGGTCGGCGTCGGAATGCGGTCTCATTCTGGAGTCGCGGCTAAGATGTTCGACGTCTTGTCGCAGGAAGGCGTGAATATCCTCATGATCAGCACGTCGGAGATCAAGATTTCCTGTGTCATCGATGAAAAGTATGTGGAACTTGCCATGCGTTCCTTGCATACTGCGTTCGGGCTGGATCAGCCGTTGGCCGTAGACCGAGCTGCGAAGTAACGAATTTCGGATGATGTGAGTCTCAGTTAGGATTGTCCTGCTCCCGTACCTTTTTTATGGCTCGAAAAACACCTCAGTCGCGATCCTCACAAGGCAAGCCAGTCGCTTCCTCATCGTCCGGTATCCCTTCTCCTGCCGCCAAGCCGGTGGCATTAGAAATCTATGACACCACGTTACGCGACGGAGCTCAGGCCGAGGATGTCAGTTTCTCGGTGGAAGACAAGGTTCGGGTCGCACAACAGTTAGATGGGCTTGGCGTACAGTTCATCGAAGGCGGGTGGCCCGGTGCGAATCCCAAAGACGTCGAATTCTTCCGGATGATCAAGACGACCCCGTTGCAGACGGCGACAGTCGTGGCGTTCGGGTCGACCAGGAAAGCCAGCAATGCGGTACAGACCGACCCTAATATCAAGGCATTGCTGGATGCCGAGACCAAGGTGATCACGCTCTTCGGGAAAAGCTGGTCACTGCACGTCACCGACGCGCTCGGTATTTCCCTCGCAAAGAATCTTGAAATCATCAGCGATTCAGTGGCGCATCTCCGCTCGAAAGGTCGGAGGCTGTTCTACGATGCGGAACATTTTTTCGATGGGTATAAGACGAATCCGGATTACGCGCTAGAGACCATTCGCCAAGCTGTGGCCGCCGGCGCCGAACGGGTCATTCTCTGCGACACCAATGGCGGGACGATGCCTTGGGAAATCAAAGAGATTTGCCAGGTCGTTCGGCGGGAATGTGCCGTGCCTTTGGGGATTCACGCGCACAACGATTGTGAAATGGCCGTCGCGAATTCGCTGGTGGCGATCGAAACCGGTGTCCTACAAGTACAAGGGACGATTAACGGGATCGGCGAGCGGTGCGGCAATGCCAATCTCTGTTCGATCATTCCCAATCTTGAACTGAAGATGAAACGTCTGGTGTTGGGAGACCGTTTGAGTCATCTCAAACGGGTTTCTGGATTCGTGACCGAAATCGCGAACCTCATGCCTAATACGCATCAGCCCTATGTGGGAGATTCGGCGTTTGCCCATAAGGGCGGGATCCATATCCATGCGGTGCTGAAGAATCCCGCCACCTATGAACATGTGATTCCCGGGTTAGTCGGGAACCGCCAGCGTATGTTGGTGTCGGATGCGGCAGGTCGGAGTGGGTTACTGGAGAAAGTCGAGGCCTATGGGATCAAATTGGACAAGGGCCACGCCAAGTTGCAGGAATTGATCGATGTGCTGAAGGAGCGTGAAAGTCAGGGCTACCAATTTGAGGCGGCGGAAGGTTCCTTCGAGTTGCTGATGCGAAAAGCGATGGGAACCCACAAGTCACCCTTCCAACTTCTTGGTTTTCGGGTGATTGTTGAGAAAAAACAGGACCAGGGAGCCATGTTGTCGGAGGCCACAGTGATGGTGAAGGTCGGCAACGTGGTGGAACATGCGGCAGCAGTCGGAGTCGGTCCGGTCAACGCGCTCGATCATGCGTTGCGGAAAGCCTTGGAGAAATTCTATCCCCAGCTCCGAGAGGTCAAACTCCTCGACTATAAAGTTCGAGTGCTGTCGGCCAATCATGGGACGGAGTCCAAGGTTCGGGTATTGATCGAATCAGGCGATCATAAGGATAAATGGGGCACCGTCGGTGTATCCGAGAACATCATGGAAGCGAGCTGGCAAGCGCTGGCGGACAGCATTGAATACAAGTTACTCGCCAAAGACTCATGAATGCAGGTGGATCTTGCATATTTGTCCTTGACAGTCCCCATAACCTCACGTAACTTATAGCGAAACTGACCATTGGGCGAGTCGGGCTGAGAGCCGACCGTTCGAGAGGCTTGTAGAGGCATCGGAGGGGGAAGCATGAGGAAGGCGGATATCGCGAACGAAATCTACAAACAGGTTGGTATTTCGAAGAACGAAGCCGCAGATATCGTCGAACTCGTGTTGAATATGCTGAAAGAAGTGCTGCATAAAGGAGAGTCGGTCAAGATTGCCGGATTTGGCAACTTTGTGGTGCGTAGCAAAGGGGCTCGGAAGGGCCGGAATCCTCGGACGGGAGAAGAAATCGGGATCACGCCCCGCCGTGTGGTGACCTTTCGCCCCAGTCAAGTATTCAAAAAATACGTCAATTCATAGCGCCGTTCACTCATCTTAACGTATCCCACCACGAGGACCGGTCATGGGGAACGAGCCCAGGCTGGGCAGCAAGATTTTCTATAAAATCGGCGAAGTCAGCCAGATCGCCAAGCTGCCGGCTTACGTGCTTCGATTCTGGGAATCGGAATTCCCGTTTCTTAAGCCCAAGAAAAGTCGTGGGAATCAGCGGCTCTATGTCAGGCGAGAAGTCGAAACGGTGCTGGAGATCAAGCGGATGCTCTACGAAGAAGGGCACACGCTCGCAGGTGTTAAACGATATTGGGCCAGGCGAGGCCGGGTCGCAAGCCAGCAGCTACGCCCAAAAGAGCTCGCGCAGAAGCTGCGAGGGAATCTCCAGGCGATTCTCAAAATTTTGGAGTCGTATTAAGAGTAACGACGGTCCCGATTCGTCTCTTTCAAGCCGGTTGCATTCCGGGCGCTTCCAAGGAGACAATGCGGGAGTCGGTGATATTGAATAGAGCCCGTCGGGGCGTGGCGCAGCCCGGTAGCGTACTCGCTTGGGGTGCGAGTGGTCGGCCGTTCAAATCGGCTCGCCCCGACCAAAATATCGAGTGCTGAGGACTGAGACGAATAGGATAGTTGTAAACTCGGTTCTCAGCACCGAAACAGAGAGCTGCCGTTGGCAGCTTTTTTATTTCTAGCGGAACGATGCGCATTTTAGTCACCAACGATGACGGGATTCTCTCGCCTGGGTTGACGGCGCTGGCCAAGGCCCTGTCCAAGGTGGGCGAGGTCTGGGTGGTGGCGCCGGATCGTGAGCGGACCGCAGCAGCCCATGCGGTGACGCTCCATAAACCGCTACGAGTGCAGCAGTTGGGGACGCGGATCTATGCGGTCAGTGGCACGCCAGTCGATTGTGTGAATCTGGCCGTGCTGAAGCTTCTGCCTGCACCGCCCGATCTTCTCGTGTCAGGAATCAATAGAGGCGTGAATCTCGGCGATGATGTCTTGTACTCCGGAACTGTGTCGGCAGCGATGGAAGGAACGATTCTCGGTATTCCATCCATAGCGGTGTCGCAAGAGGGGCAGGATCACTTTTACTTCGACGCCGGGGCTCGGTATGCCGTTCGTATCGCACGGTTGATCTTGAAGGAAGGCTTGCCAGATGAAACGCTGGTGAACCTGAATATTCCTGATCGGCCGTTCAAGTCCATCACCGGAGTCCGCGTCACCTGTCTCAGCCGCAGGCGCTTTCACAATCCGATCATCGAGAAAGTCGATCCTCGTGGTAGGACGTACTATTGGATTGCCGGGACTCGTGTGTCCTGGAGCCGAAGCAAAGATGCTGATCATGAGGCGCTGGAGCAAGGTGCGGTTTCGCTCACACCCATTCACCTGGATACGACCAATCACGCGGTGTTGGATCGATTCCGGAAGTGGGAAACGGTACCTCGATCGGACGTGCGTCGGATGGGTGCAGCGTCGAAGGTGAAGGGCAAGAAGAGGAGCTAGGTGCTGTGGGGAATCTGATCGAAGCGATCATTACGGAACTCAGCCGGTTTATCGTGTCGATGATCTCGAGGTTTGGCTATACCGGCATTTTTGTGACCATGGCCATTGAAAGTGCCTGCATTCCCTTGCCCAGCGAGATCATCATGCCGTTTGCCGGATACCTCGTGGCGTCGGGACAGTTCACGATGCTCGGCGTGACCTTGGCCGGCGCCATAGGAAACGTCGCAGGGTCGGTAGTAGCCTACTACGCCGGCGTGTGGGGTGGTCGGCCTTTCGTCGAGCGATACGGGCCCTATATATTGGTGTCGCGAAAAGACATCGAGATGGCGGATCGATGGTTCGCCAAGTATGGCGAGGCAGCGGTATTTTTGGGTCGGATGCTCCCAGTCGTCCGAACCTTCATCTCGTTGCCCGCCGGCATCGCCGGCATGAACATTCATCGATTCATCCTCTTCACCTTTCTCGGTGCACTGCCCTGGTGCTATCTTCTGGCCTATATTGGCGTGAAAATGGGAGAAGAGTGGGAGCATCTGAGAGACTATTTCCATCAGTTCGACGCCGTGATTGGCCTGAGCTTAGCGCTCATGGTGGGCTATTTTCTCTGGTCCCATTGGCCGAAGCGTCGCATCACTCCGGAGTTGTAACCAGTCCATGCTCTCGATCTACAACACACTCACGGGAAAAAAAGAGCCGTTCCACTCGCTCCAGCCGAAGACCGTTCGGATGTATGTCTGCGGCGTGACCGTTTACGACTACTGCCATATCGGCCATGCGCGTAGCGCCCTCGTGTTCGATGTGATCCGGCGCTATCTCGAGTTCAGCGGCTACCAGGTTGAATTCGTCAAGAACTTCACCGATGTGGATGACAAGATCATCAAGCGGGCGAATGAACGGGGCGTATCGTGCAACGCGATCACTGCCGAGTACATCGAGGCCTACTATCAGGACATGGGGAAGCTCGGGATCAGACGGGCGACGAATGAGCCGAAAGCGACTGAGCATATGGCTGAAATTATTGAGCTGGCCAGTACGCTGATTCAGAAAGGCCTCGCCTATCAAGTGGCCGGCGATGTCTATTTCCAGGTCGAGAAGTACCAGGCCTATGGCCGCCTCTCGAAACGAAAGCTCGACGATTTGCAGGCCGGCGCCAGGGTGGATGTGGATGAACGGAAGCGCCATCCGATGGATTTCGCTCTCTGGAAGAGCAGTAAGCCGGGTGAGCCGTCATGGGAGAGCCCTTGGGGTCCGGGGCGACCGGGCTGGCATATTGAATGCTCCGCCATGTCGATGCGCCACTTGGGTGAGACCTTCGATATTCATGGGGGGGGGATGGATCTCATTTTCCCTCATCATGAAAATGAAATCGCCCAATCCTGCGGCGCCACCGGCAAGGAATTTGCGCGTTACTGGATCCACAACGGTTTCGTGCAAATCAATCAGGAGAAGATGTCCAAGTCCCTGGGGAACTTCTTTACGATTCGCGAGATTTTTGAGAAGTCTAAATGGCCTGAGGAAGAAACCGGAGAGATGCTGCGGTATGTTCTGCTCGGGACTCATTACCGCAGCCCATTGGATTTTTCAGACAAGAGCATAGAAGAGGCAAAGAATGCATTGAACGGGTTCTATGATCTCCTGGTGAAACGACTGGCTGAGCCAGAAGAAAGAACCACGGCTGACAAGGGGCTCATGGGAGTGATCGAGCGATGCAGGGTGGCATTTCGCGAGGCGATGGACGACGATTTTAATACATCAGTGGCCATTGCAGAATTACAGCGATTGAAAAGCGATGTCAATAAATTGCTGAGCCAGGGCCTCTCGACGGAGGCGCGGGAAATTGCCAGAAAAGAATTTCGATCGCTCGGCAATAACCTGGGATTGTTTCAGTTCGATAAATGGCAGTTCGTAGATAAGCCGCGGTCTGGAGATGTAGTTGTGGGTCTCACGGGTGTTGAGGCTCGCATAATGGTTGGTCAGGTATCACCCAAGATTGAACTTTCTGAAAAACAGATCGAACAACAGATTGCGGAGCGTCTCGATGCAAAAAAGAAGAAGAACTTTGCACAAGCCGATGAGATTAGAAAATCTCTCGCCTCCCGCGGTATTGTCATCGAGGACAAGCCCGATGGCACCTGCCGGTGGAAGCGATAGTCCGCCGGAACTGATTTACGGGTTGCATGCCGTGCGCGAAGCCTTGCGCGCTGGGTCGCGTCCGCTGCAGCGGCTGGTCCTGCTGCGAACCGATCGGCAATTTGCCGATCTCGTGCAGCTGGCGAAGGTCAAGCGAGTCCCCGTTCATATCGAACCGCCTCCTGCCTTTGCGCGATTGGTGCCGACCGGGAATCATCAAGGTGTGATTGCGTTCATCGCGGCCAAATCCTTCAGCACGACAGAGCAGATTCTCGACCGGGCAAAGACGCGAGGTGAGAAGCCCTTCCTTGTGCTCCTTGACGGGGTCGAAGATCCCCACAATTTGGGAGCGGTCTTGCGCACGGCCGAAGCGGCTGGGGTCCATGGGGTCTTTATCCCGGAACGTCGCGCCGTCGGCTTGACGCCGGTGGTGGCGAAGGTCTCCGCGGGGGCGCTCGATCACATCTTCGTCGGGTGCGTGGTCAATCTGATTCGCCTGATTCAGGACCTTAAAGAGGCGGGCATATGGGTCTACGGCGTCGATCCGCAGGCGGAGAAGCTCCACACCGATATCGACATGACCGGGCCGATCGCGCTGGTGCTGGGAGGAGAAGGGGAGGGCATTCGTCCTGGTGTGCTAGGGGCGTGTGACGACCGGATCAGAATTCCGATGTTGGGCAAGGTGCAATCGCTCAATGTTTCAGCTGCAGCAGCCGTGACGCTGTTCGAAGCGGTCCGCCAGCGCCGCCGTGTCGCGGCGCCAGTGGCGAAGCCTACCGAATCTTGATGGTCCCGTCCTGGATCGCCATTTTTAGTAGCTGCGCGGTGTTTGAGACGCGCATCTTTTTCATCATATTAGCCCGATGCGCCTCGACGGTCTTGACGCTGATCTTGAGTCGCTCTCCGATTTCCTTGTTTTTGAACCCGGCCCAAATCAGTTCAAGGATCTCCTGCTCCCGACTGGTGAGCGATTCTGGTCGCTTCTTACGGGGGGGCGGGGCCAGATTGGCCAGGGAAGGTTTTGGCTTGGGCTTTGGCTTGGGCTTGAGAGTGGGATTCGTTTTTGTGGTTCGTACTATCCGTGCCATTGTACTGTTCTCCTTTGACGAATATGATTTGACGCTATAATTCAACTTGGCGGAGAAACGTGCAGGAGTAAACCCTCGCCAAGTACGCGAGGATTATAGAGGATTCGCTCGTCATAAGTAAATCGCGGGAGATTGGCCCTAGTGACGCTACCTAGTTACGTTTATTTGGCATGCGAAGCGACTCGGGTGTTCCGAGCCGACGTTGGCTCCTGAGTTGATGATGCAAGAATGGTTGCTCTATCTTGTGGTCGGGACCCTCGGCGCGCTGATTGGCAGTTTTCTCAACGTCTGCATCTTCAGACTGCCACGAGGCGAATCGATCGTCTGGCCCGGATCCCATTGCCCCTCGTGCGCGCATCCCATCAAGGCCTACGACAATATCCCTCTAATCAGTTACCTGTGGCTTGCTGGACGTTGTCGGTTCTGTCGCGCGCCAATTTCGGTGCGATATCCTCTCGTTGAAGCCAGTAATGCGCTTGGGTATCTCGCAATTTTATGGTTCTTCGGTCCCAGTGGTACCGCCGCCTTCTATGCCCTGTTGTTTTCGGCGTTGGTCGTGGTGACGGGAACGGATCTCACCCATAAGATAATCCCCAATGTCATTACCATACCGGGCATGGTGGTCGGACTTCTGGGCGCAGCGACCGTCCTCCCGGTGGGTGTGATTAATTCGGTGCTTGGCCTCACCATTGGAGGCGGCATCCTCTGGCTCCTAGCCTGGTTGAGCCCTTATCTCTTCGGCAAGGAGGGAATGGGAGGCGGTGATATCAAGCTGCTGGCGATGGTCGGTGCGTTTCTTGGCTGGAAGCCAGCGCTCCTGACGATCATGATCGGTTCGCTCACTGGGTCTATCATCGGCATCAGTTTGATCGCCCTACGCATCATCAAGCGCGATGACTATATCCCTTTTGGCCCCTTTCTTGTGTTGGGAGCCCTCCTCTCCATGTTTTTCGCCCAACCGCTCCTCGATTGGTATCAAGGTCTCCTCGGCCCTGGCTACTAACGCTCTCCCTGTATCTCTTCGGGCGAATCCCTGTATCTGAATAGACAGGTGTTTTTCAGTTTCCCTCCTCTTTCTTGGCCGGTACACGCCTCCCCTCCGTTTCCATGTTGCATCATGACAACGCAAAACCGCGCGAACTTGCGAAGTATTTCGATCCTGCTCCTCACAAAGTATTCCGTGATGTGGATGTGGACCAACGTGGGCACGGGTCTTGGAAGCCACGTTCTTTATCGTAGGTGGAAATTGTCTGCGAGAGGAGGGGGCATGCCGAAAGTATCACGGATGCAGGAACAGGGCTGGAGTCTGCCGGAGCTCCTCATCGTACTGGCGATCATGGGCATCATGAGCATGTTGGCCGTGCCGAGTTATCAGACGTTAACCGCAAGGGTTCAGGCGCGTAGCGCCACCGCAGAGATTGCGTCGGAACTCCGGCTCGCTAGACAACTGGCGATGGCCAGGCGAGAGCGCCTTCGGGTCATATTCGATCGAGAGGGCCGCACGATCACGCTCCGGCGTGCGGATGCCGAGGGCATCCTGCATGTCTATCAATATGCGGACAAGGGGGTGGTCGTGGAGGAGCCAACCGCCGGCCCTGAACTGCTGTTTCATCCCAGTGGTCGGTCTGCGACCCCTACCACCATTCGCGTGCGAGACAGCCAGGGCCGGGAAACCACATTCACGGTGAGCATCACAGGAAGAGTGTCCGCCTCATGACGCGAGACCGATTATTTCATGCAGAGGGCGGAGCCAGTTTTGCCGAAGTGTTCGTTTCTATGGCGTTGACGTTAATCGGGCTAGCTGGGGCGATGGGAGCGTTTGAGGCAGCAGAACGGAGTCTTCGAAATAACATGTTGGCGACACGTGCCTTGGCGATGGCGGAATCACGGATTGAGGCTAAGCGATCTGCGCGATGGGATCGTCTCTTGCTGGACGATCTGAACCACGATGGTGTCCCGGACCTTGTCATGCATGACGACGGAGTAGGCGGCGATGTAGTGGCCGGTGATGGAACGTACTCCGGGAGTTGGGACCAGGATGGCGTCCATCTGATCTGGACGGTGACGCCGAGCCGTTCCGGTTCACTATCGGCTTCAGGGCATGTCGTGATCGAGGCTCGCGCAGCCTATGCTACCGGGTCTGGCTCGCGCGAAGTACGAGTAGGAACGTTGCTAGCTAATTCCGTGTTTGTTGGGAGCCAATAATATGCCGCCACTCAGGGGAGACAGGATGCGCCTAGAAAAACTAACAGGAGATATCTTCCAGAGAGCGAGGACTGAGGCAGGGACCAGCTTGACCGAGCTGATGTTTGCGATGGCGGCAGGGTTAGTCGTCTTGGGTGCCACGCTTCAGGCCCTGTCCTATTTCCAACAACAGTTTATGAGGCAACAACGTGAGGTTGCCCAACAGCAAGATCTTCGCATTGGATTAGAAGTTCTTGAGCAGGAATTGCGGCTTGCGGGGTCCGGCTCTCTCACTACGGCGGCTTCGGACTCAGTGGGGTTTGCGGCGAATCTGCAAGGCCTCTCGACGACGGTCACGGCAGCGGCGGCGATTGGCCAAACGGCTCTGTTGGTCGAAGATGGGCGAGGGTGGGAGGATCGGAAGACCATTGTGGCCTGTTGGGTCGAGCGCTGTGAGACGCTGGCCCTGGCTCGTGATGGACAACGGCGTCTGCTTACGGTAACGCAGCCGCTGGCGGGGACGATCCCATCCGGAGCCTCTGTCTCCCTCCTGAATCATGTCCGTTACTATAGCCGTCGCGATGACCAGGGTGTTCTGAGGTTGCTGCGACAGGTCGATGGCGGCGCAAGTGTCCTGGTCAGAGATATACAGGGGGTTCGGTTCTCCTACTGGGATGAAATGGGGCAGGCCGTGACCCAGCCCGCGCTTGTCAAACGGGTCGTCGTTGAAGTGATGATACTCGGCCAAGGGATTCGTGCGGTTCGAGAAATTAGCCTCCGGACATAACGGCGGCGCCACCAATCAAGCATGGAAGTGAGGATATGAAGATGGAAGAACGGCGCACAGCAGAATTCATGAATCTGTGCGACAAGGGTCACGTGCTTCTCACGTCGCTCATGCTGATCGTTCTGCTGGGGGTCGCTGGCATGACATCTCTGTATCTGGCGGGTCAGGATGGACCGGGCATCAGCGCCATGAAAGAGGACAATGCTGCGCAACAGTTGGCCGACGGTGCGGCGGATGTCGTGATGAGTTGGTTTCACGATCCGACTGTCACCCCGGCATCCATTACTGGATTGCTCATGAAGCGTCAGGGAGATTTCACGAGCGGGCCGTCGTTTTTCGACGCAGCCGGGCGTTCGCAGTTTGTCGGGACTGCTGACCGCCCCGATATCCTCCTTGATGCGGCGAACCAGGCGGACAATCAGACGCTCAACGATTCCCCCAGCGGCTTCTCCCGTGCTCTGGGAGGACTTGGCCGGATTCTTAAGCTGAAAGTGTATGGTCCTCTGCAGCCAGGCTTGCTGAGCACGGTTGAGGTCAC